>JAURWD010000090.1 GCA_030655145.1 Ferruginibacter sp. | reverse complement strand
GCTTTCCGGCCCTGCATGGCCGACCATAAACTATCGGCCACTACTGCAACCCCTTCCCGCGTGAAACCAAAGACGGGCATTTCAACTTTGAACACTTTTTTAACTCCGGCAACTTTCATAGTTTCACTATCATCAAAACTTTTCACCCTGCCTTTAAACCTGGGGTTCCGTTCGACCATCGCGTACAACATCCCGGGTATTTTTTTATCAAGACCGAAGGTGGCAGTACCATTTGTCTTCATCGGTGTGTCCTGCCGGTGTAATGGCTTACCAACAACTTTATATTGCTGGCGCGACTTCAGCACAACATCTTTTGGAACCTCTAGTTTAGCGGCTTCTTCAACCAGGTCGCCATAGCCCGAAGATTTTCCACTTACCTTATGATGAACCGTGCCCATTTCTGCTGTGCATTCCGTGGCAGGAACATTCCATTTTTTCGCCGCGGCAGCGGTGAGCATCGTTCTTGCGGTAGCACCTGTCTTCAAAAGGGTTTCGTAGGAGCCCCTGATGGTGGAGCTGCCGCCCGTTACCTGGCTGCCATATTTTTTCTGGTGCCCCGGCGCAAAAACAATCTTTACTTTCTCCAGTTCCACCTCAAGTTCTTCCGCGATGATCTGGGGTACTGACTGAAAAGACCCTTGCCCCATTTCAGACCGATGGTTCATCAACGTAACTATCCCTGACTTATCGATAGATATCCAGGAAGTAAGTTCAATTCCTTTTTCATCGGCATTGAACCCATTGATTATTTTACCCAACCCACGCGAGGAGGCAGGATAATAAAAACCGAGTGTGAAGGCTACGCTGGAAAGGGATGAAACGGAAATAAATTTCCGGCGGGAAATTGACTGTGGTGCTTTACGCATTGTTGAGAATTTTTCTGGCTGATTAAGCTGGTTTTGACATGAGTTCTCCGGCGGTTTTGATGGCTGTCCGGATGCGTTGATAAGTGCCGCAGCGACAAATATGCCCCTGCATGGCGAGGTCGATGTCCTGGTCGGTTGGCTTTGGATTGCGCTTTAGCAGGGCTGCCGCAGCCATCATCTGGCCGCTCTGGCAATACCCGCATTGAGGCACCTGCTCTTTGATCCAGGCCAACTGGACGGGATGAGCATTGGTTTCGGACAGTCCTTCAACTGTTGTTATTTTCTGGTTAGCTGCCGCAGAAACCGGCAGTGAACAACTGCGTACCGGCGCACCGTTGAGGTGAACTGTGCAGGCACCGCATTGCGCAATACCGCATCCATACTTGGTGCCGGTGAGACCAGCCAATTCACGAATAGCCCAAAGCAGCGGCATTTTTGGATCCGCCTCTACTTCGTGGGTCTTGGTGTTGATGTTGAGTTTATATAATGCCATAAGCAGGTTTTAAAGAAAGTTAAGATACGTAAATCATAAACGTATGCCGACAAATTTGTATAGATGGTTGCAATTGAATCAATTCATTTTTGTCGAAATGCAAGCTGCAGTCACCCGGCACATAAAATTTTTAGCGTCCGGGGTTGTTAAATGTTTAAGTCCTTACCTAAAACTGTTTTAAATTTATCAGGATGAAAGAGATCAGGGATATCATCCTCGCAGGGGAAAGAGCTTTACAGCAGGGTAAACAAGTTGCGTTGGCAACAGTCGTTCACGTGGAGGGCTCGTCCTATCGCCGCCCGGGGGCGAGGATGTTAATCACAGAAGACGGTATGCTGACCGGAGCCATCAGTGGTGGATGCCTCGAAGGTGATGCATTGCGAAAAGCATTGCTGGTGATGACGCAGCAAAAACCCATGCTCGTGACGTATGATACCATGGATGATGACGATGCGAAATTTGGCGTGGGTTTGGGTTGCAACGGAATCATCCAGGTGTTGATAGAACCCATTCAACCCGGCCAGGAAAACAACCCCCTGCAACTTTTACAGATTTTAGCCGGTGATCGTCACAACGCAGTTTTGGTTACAGCATTTTCCCTGGACAATAAGAAAGATCCACAGCAAGGCACCTGCATATTGGTAAAAGAGAATGGGTTGACGATTGAGGGCAAGAATGAAATTCAACTGAAAGACCTATTACTTTCTGATGCCCGCAGCGCCCTGGAAACCCGCACCTCGGCCTTTAAAAATTATGCCGGTACAGGAGATGCGATGACAGCCTTTATTGAGGTAGTGCCGCCTTCGGTTTCCCTCGTGATCATTGGCGCGGGGAACGATGTTATGCCCTTGGTCAGCATGGCCGACATCCTGGGCTGGGAGTCGACCGTTGTGGATGGCCGTCCGGCTTACGCGAAACAAGAGCGATTCGTAAGCGCCTGCCAGGTACTTGTTTCCAAACCCGAAAACGTGCTTTCTCAATTGGCTATTGACGAACAAACCGTTTTCCTGCTCATGACGCACAATTACAATTACGATATGGCAATGCTGAAGGAACTGGTGAAACGGGACCTGGTATATGTGGGGATGTTGGGACCCACAAAAAAATTGCAACGCATGCTTAACGAAATGTCCGAAGAAAACATTCATCTCGATGAGCGGCAGCGAGCCATGATTCACAGCCCGGTTGGATTAGACATTGGTGCCGAAACTCCGGAAGAAATTGCGCTTTCTATACTGGCCGAAATTAAGGCCGTTCTCGCCGGCAGGCAGGGCAAATCATTAAAAGGACAACCATCAAGCATTCATTCGCGAAACGCCACCACTATTGAAGAAGTTAGGGTAACTTCGAATCTCTAAATCAACCAGCTATTTCCTCCATCAACAATATCATTCAGCACTGTGGCATTGTATTGCTCGCGGGCGGATCTTCCTCCCGCCTGGGAAAGCCAAAACAATTGTTACCCTTTCGCGGAAGTACTTTATTGAATCATGCGATCGGTGTAGCAAACAAAACGAGAGCGGGAAAAGTTGTTGTTGTGATAGGTGCTTATTCGGAAGAAATTATTGAAACGATCCAGGATGATGAACTGCTGGTGATCCAGAACGACCATTGGAATGAAGGAATGGCCAGCTCTATCCGGGCCGGGCTCGAAGCGCTGTTAAAAGCAGATAAGAATATCAAGGGTGTGATTATAATGACCTGCGATCAACCGCATTTAACCAGCGACCATTTGCTAAAACTCCTGGAAAGTTCCATTGTAAATGACAAGCCGGTTGCAGCCAGTAGTTATGGCGGGAGCCTCGGTATCCCGGCATTTTTTAGAAAAGAAAATTTCAGTCAACTCCTTTCCCTTGAAGGTGAAAGTGGGGCGAAGCAAATAATACTTGACAATAAAGACCTGGTTCAGGCGGTCGAATTTCCTTCGGGTGCCATAGACATTGATACCGAAGCGGATTATGAAAAACTGCTGAACAAAATTGAAGGGTAAACCCAATTTTAAATGATCGTAGACAAATTTCAACGCGTACACAATTACCTGCGCATCTCGCTTACAGATAACTGTAACCTGCGCTGCTTCTATTGTATGCCCGAAGAAGATTATGAATTTACGCCGGCATCAAAACTTATGCAGCATGACGAGATCATGGCGATTGCAAAAGTATTTACGGCAGAAGGCGTGGACAAGATCAGGCTTACAGGCGGCGAACCACTGGTGCGTAAAGATGCTGCAAGGATCATTACTTCCCTGGCAGAACTCCCTGTTACACTCACACTAACGACCAACGGTACACGCCTGCATGAATTCCTCCCGGTATTGAAGGCAGCAAAAATCAGGTCACTTAATATTAGCCTGGACACCCTCCAGGCAGACAAGTTCAATTTACTCACCCGGAGAAACCAGTTCCAGCAGGTTTTTGACAACATTCACCTGATGATCAACAACGGCTTTCACGTGAAAGTAAATGTCGTTGTGATGAAAGGTTTAAATGATGTGGAGATCAACGACTTTATCGAGTGGACGAAAGATGTGCCGGTACACGTGCGTTTTATTGAGTTCATGCCGTTTAGCGGCAACCGGTGGACAAGCAATAAAGTTTTTACCTGGCAACAGATCCTGGAAGTTGTCGGTGGAAAATACCCGATCACAAGCCTGGCCGGGGAAAAAAATGATACAGCAAAAAAATACATGGTCGAAGGACATGCAGGCACCTTTGCAGTGATCAGCACGATGACTTCACCGTTCTGCGCAGGTTGCAACCGTATGCGCCTGACGGCAGATGGTAAGATGAAGAATTGCCTGTTCTCAGCAGAAGAAACTGATTTGCTTTCGGCGCTTCGCAATGGGCAAGAAATTTTACCCCTGATCAAACAAAGCATTGGAAACAAGGCAAAAGAATTGGGCGGCCAGTTCACTACAGACTTCGAGCACTTGCACGCTGAAGACATTCACAACCGCAGTATGATCACTATCGGCGGTTGATAGACAATCCCACTTAATATGATTTCGGTAGCCGAAGCAAAAAAGATCATCCTTAAAAATATTCCCACTCCCGGCGGCAGGCAGTTACAGCTAAGCCAGGCGGCAGGCCTGGTATTAGCTGCGGACATCTATTCATCACTCGACATCCCCGCGTTTCCACAATCATCGATGGATGGTTATGCATTTTGTTTCGCTGATTGGCAAGATAACAGCCCTCTAATGGTCAACGGGGAAATCCCCGCCGGATTTGGAGAGGCAAATGCCTTATTGAAACAACAAGCGATAAGAATTTTTACCGGCGCTGCTGTCCCTCCCGGAGCAGATACGGTTGTAATGCAGGAAAAGGTGAGCAAGAGTGGTAATGAACTGCTCATCCTCGACGAGAAAATAACGAAAGGTGCGAATGTGCGGGCAAAGGGTTCAGAGATGAATTCCGGTCAGTTAGCACTTGCTTCCGGAAGCATTTTAACCCCGGCAGCAATCGGATTTTTAGCAGGCATTGGCGTTACTCACGTTACCGTATACCCAAAACCAGCCATCACCATTATAGTTACAGGAAAGGAACTACAACAACCCGGGCAACCCCTTGCCTACGGACAAGTGTATGAATCCAATTCCGCTACCCTGCTTGCTGCATTGGAACAACTTGCGATCTCAGACGTAAAGGTGATACACGCTGATGACGATCTGGGAATACTGACAAGCATCCTGGGCAGCGCCGTTGGTGACAGCGACATCGTGCTACTAACCGGTGGCGTTAGTGTGGGTGATTATGATTTCGTACTGGAAGCCTCGAACCTATGTGGTATCGACACGTTGTTTCACAAAATAAAACAACGCCCGGGGAAGCCATTATTTTTTGGGCGGAAAGAAAAAAAACTTGTCTTTGGGTTACCGGGCAATCCATCTTCGGTACTGACTTGCTTTTACCAATATGTGATTCCTGCTTTGCAGGAGTTCAGCAGGCGGAAGAATCCGGTGCAAATTATAAACGTACCGAGCGTATCAGGTTATCAGAAGCCTTCCGGGCTTACTCATTTTTTGAAAGCCATTTACGATGGTAAAACGATTAGTTTGCTTGGAGCGCAGGAAAGTTATCGCCTTAGTTCGTTTGCACAGGCGAATTGCCTGGTGGAGCTGGAGGAAGATACCGTTCTGGTTAGCGCAGGTGATATAGTGCAAATACACTTGTTCCCTTAACAACTAGCATCCATGCCGGAAACGATCATTTATTTTTACATATTGCTTTTCCTGGTTGCATTCCTGTATGCTTCCGTCGGGCATGGGGGCGCAAGCGGCTACCTTGCTTTAATGGCTGTCTTCAGCATTGCGCCAGAGGTCATGAAGCCGACGGCTTTGTTACTCAACCTTTTCGTTTCTGCAACTTCCTTTATCCAGTTTTATCGCGGGAAACATTTTCTCTGGAAAATATTTGTGCCGCTGGCGATTGCTTCTATACCACTGGCCTTCCTAGGCGGGCTGGTTGTGCTTGATGGAATGATGTATAAAAAAATGCTGGGCTTTTTCCTGTTGATCCCGGTTGCCAGGTTCTTCTTTTTTGCCAATACCCCGGTTACCGAAATAAAAAAGCCCAATACCACGCTTTCGCTTTTTATCGGCGCATCCATTGGCTTCCTTTCCGGCCTTATTGGCATCGGTGGAGGAATTATCTTATCACCCGTACTGCTGTTTTTAAAATGGACCGATCAGAAACAGACAGCCGCGATCAGTGCATTATTTATCTTTGTAAATTCTTTATCCGGCCTCGCCGGACAACTTACAAAAGGGGTTCAGTTTAACCAGGACATGGTTTGGTACGTGGCAATAGCTTTTATGGGTGGCTTACTCGGAGCTTATTTTGGTGCGTTGCGTTTTAAACAAACCGTTTTAAAAAATGTGCTGGCTGTTGTATTGTTATTGGCTGCGTTTAAATTGTTGTTTACGCAGGCCTAGATGCCAGGTTAAATAAGTGGATGATGAAAATAAATCTTTTAATATTCGGGCAACTTACAGACGACATAGGTAGCTCTAAACTGGAGCTGGAAGAAATAGCCGATACGGATACACTACATCATATTTTACTGCACCGTTATCCTTCATTGAAAGACAGGAAGTTTACCATTGCAGTAGATGCGAAACTGATAACAACGAATACTTCACTTACCGATCACAGCACGGTCGCCTTAATGCCCCCATTTTCTGGTGGTTAAAAAATGGAAAAACAGCATTCATATAAGCGGTACCAGCGACAAATGATTCTAAAGGAATTTGGCGTGCGTGGACAGCAAAAATTGCAGGACGCAAAGGTATTGGTGCTTGGCGCTGGTGGGCTTGGTTGTCCCGCGTTGCAATACCTTGGTGGTGCAGGCATCGGGACAATTGGTATCGTAGACGACGATGTGGTATCGCTCACCAATTTACACCGGCAGGTACTTTTCTCTACTACTGATATCGGCCATTCGAAAGCGTTGCGGGCCCAGCATTATTTACAGTCTTTGAATGATGAGATCATTGTTGAGGCATTCAATGAACGCCTGGGGGTTCATAACGCGCTGCCAATATTTTCACGCTATGATATCATCCTTGACGGGTCGGATAATTTTGCCACGAGATACCTCGTGAATGACGCCTGTGTTTTATTGGACAAGCCCTTTGTGTATGGAGCGGTTTCCCAATTTGAAGGGCAGGTAGGGATTTTAAATGTTATCAATCTTGTTGGCCAGCCGGCAGTCAATTACCGCGACCTCTTCCCGCATCCGCCACAAGAAAGTGAAGTCCTCAATTGTGCGGAAGGCGGCGTTCTTGGACCACTGCCCGGAATTATTGGAACTATGCAAGCCAATGAGGTCATCAAGTTCATCTGTGGATTAGGGAAGCCGCTGGTTCATTCTATGCTTACATTCAATGCCCTTACTAACCAGGTTTATACAATTGACTTAACTGCCCGGGAAGGTAGCAGGTCGTTGATCCCGGCAGATAAAGCAGCTTTTGAAAAGATGGATTATGCCTGGCTTTGCGGTATCAAATCACCACAACAGGAAATTCATTACGATCAATTTAAATCTTTGATTGACAACAGCAAGGTTACAATTATTGATGTACGGGAAATGGAAGAAGTATCATTAGTAGATGCGTTCGTACATCAAAAAATTCCGTTGAGTAGCATGCGGAAAGAAGTACCGGCAATAGCGGACGATACCATTGTAGTTTTTTGCCAGACAGGAAAAAGAAGTATGCAGGCGGCTCAATTGTTATTTGATACATTTGGAACATCGAAAAAAATTTATAGTCTTCACGGCGGCATTGAAAACTGGGCTCGACACCAGGAGATAACCTAAATGGCAGAAAAAAAAATAAAAAATATTTTCGTTACTGGTCCGATTGCATCGTCCTTTATCGGCGAGAGCATCCAGAAGCACACCACTCAAACAAGTATTGGGGGGCACAGTATTTTCCTGGGACAAGTGCGGGCAGATGTGATTGATGGCAAGACAGTAACTGGAATTGAATACACCAGTTTTGAAGAAATGGCGCTGGAAAAAATGCACGCCATCCGGGAAGACATTTTTGCGAAGTATACACTTACCTGCATGCATGTGTACCACAGTCTCGGCGCCATCAGCGCCGGAGAAATCTGCCTGTTTGTATTCACTTCCTCGCCCCATCGCAAGGCTGCAATTGATGCGTGTAATGAAACGGTAGAGAGGATAAAGGCAGAGCTGCCCGTGTGGGGTAAAGAATTATTTGACAACGAAAGCTACCAGTGGAAAGTCAATCAATAACATGGTAAACATTACGCACAAATTAAGCACGCTACGCCAGGCAATTGCGACGGCGATTGTTACGGTTTCCAGCGAGGCGACCATTGCGGCAATTCAAAACCGGCAAGTGCCGAAAGGCGATGTGTTTGAATTTTCGCGGGCGGCCGGCTTATTGGCTGTCAAAAAAACCAGTGATGTTATCCCGGATTGTCATCCGCTGCCGGTAGAGTTTACGGCCATCCGCCACCAGGTCGACGGATTAACCATCCGCATCAGCGTAGAAGTTCATACCATCTATAAAACAGGTGTTGAAGTGGAAGCGATGCATGGTGCCGCCATAACTGCCCTCACCATGTACGATATGCTAAAGCCGATCGATAAGGGCGTTGAAATTTCAAGTGTCAGGCTAGAAAATAAACAAGGTGGCAAGACCGATTTCAGGAAAACGACAGAGAGTGATCTGCGTTGTGCCGTGATCGTTTGTTCGGATAGTGTGGCCGCAGGAACAAAGGAAGACACCTCCGGTAAAATGATTATAGAAAAGCTACATGCTGTTGGAATTTCTGCCGAGAGCTACGAAATAATTCCCGACGAGTTTGAAACCATCCAGGCGAAAGCAAAGGCACTAGCAGCTGCGGAATTCAATCTTGTGTTATTCACAGGGGGCACCGGCCTTTCACCAAGAGACGTAACACCGGAAGCAATTACGCCTTTATTCGATCGCGAAATACCTGGCATTATGGAAGCTGCCAGGAATTATGGTCAACAACGTACGCCATATGCCATGCTTTCCCGCGGCGTTGCGGGATTTATCAATAACACGTTAGTACTTACCCTCCCCGGCTCCACCCGCGGCGTTGCCGAAACCATGGATGCATTGTTCCCCTATGTGCTCCACATCTTCAAAGTTGCAAAAGGAATGCGGCACGAAGTATAGTCGCTGTCGCCGTTTGAACAAAAATAAAAATGAGATCTGCGCATACCCACAACCGGTTTACGCAGGGTTGTTTTGCAGAGAAGAAAAAGAATTAACCAAGAGGGCGCACCGATAAAAAATCCGGATAGCTTGCTTTAAAATCTAAAGCCCATTGTAAAATATGGATACCATCCTTCTTTAGACTTGCCGGCAACCAACTGCAACATCAGCAATTGGGCCGGTGAAAAATAAAGACCTCCGCCCACTCCCTGGTGCCACTCCTTACTTGGAAGATCGTTTTCCCAAACCCTTCCGATATCGTAAAATGCCATCAATCCAAACTGCCCGGGAACGAGGTAAGAAGCAATACTTCCCAACTTAAGGCGGGCTTCCAAATTATTATACATCATGTGCTGACCGGCAAAACGGTGTTGACGGTAGCCAAGTAAATTTTCGTGTCCACCCAAAAACAAGGATTGGTAAAAAGTTGTTTTTCCAAAACTAACGCCACCGCCTAACCGATTTGCAATTACGAGCGTTTGCTTTCTGCCTAACCCACGAAATAAAGCGATCTCGCTCGTCGCCTGTCCGTATGATCTCGAATAATCATTCATCCCGTTATATCCACGAAGCCGGAAATTCACAAAGCTTCCCCTCGTTGGCAACACGGTACTATTCCGCGTATCGACCACGTAATTCATGGCGAGGCCAAGGTGCGCCTTATCATTACCGATCGTTGCACTGTCGTACGAATTGATCAACCCAGTGTTATTGATAAATCGACCCTTGTTGTCGGCCTTATCGAAAGAATAATATTGAAACGAAGGTCCCACGGAGAAACTACTATTACTACTCCGCCATCTTAGAGCTGGATCAACCTGGACAATAGTGAAAACCGTGCGATAAAATCTCCGCGAGTTAAGGGTTCTGTCGTTGAAAGTTTCATTTCCACGCCCAAAGAAATTCTGCGTATTGTCTGGTGCAAACACATTTGCATTCAAGAGCAGATCGGCGCTGCCAAGTAATTTCATCCATTCTGAACCGTATTTAAACTTAAACCCTTTTGTAGCAAATGAGTGAGAAAGCGTAAACTGGTGCGCACTGCCGTAAGGATTTTTTCTAAATCCCTGGCGGATGAACCTGGCGCCACCCCCCAAAATAAAACCATCATCTACGTTGTACCCGATGTTGATCAATGGGATGGTTTTATTGTACCTCGCAGACACCTGGAAAGCCGTGTTCTCTTGTTTGGAAGAACGGTGCAGCCGCGCTTTATCAACGTCACCGTTAAAGGAGCTATTCGTCAAACCCTCATAAATGTGCACTTTTCGGAGATAACGTCCAGCACCATTGAGTGAATATGTTTTTGCTGATTTGGCATCAGCTACAATGCGCAGTTTCACATTAGCGCCCTTATTATTAATCACCACACTATCTTCTCCACCATACAAATACAAACGCAATTCCCTTGTTTCTGCAGGATCGATTAGCCTATGATACATCAACCTGCCAGGTTCGTGCGTTTTAGAAATTTTGTGTACAGATACGCTTAATAAATTACCGGCGGTATCAACGATCTCCACCCACTCATTTTTGTCGGAAGTGGTTATATCAACCACCTTGTTAAGAAAGCGGAAATAGTCGGGGCTTTTCTGCAGCATGTCCAGCTTCCGTTTTTTCAACCGGTTACTAAGGTCCGTATTCACCTGTTCGTAAACAGCCGATGGCATTTTTTTTAGTGCGCTGTCAATGAGCTGATCGCTAAGTTTATTGACGACATCATTTGCGATCGTTTTCCAGTTTTCGGCTGACAACTCATTGGTGAAGAGACCATCAATGAACCTCGCATTGAAGGAAAAGGTATTGATGTTGGTAATGTTTTCACCGAAACCCTGGAATTTTGGTTGAATCCAGGGTAGGGCAAAAATTGACGGAAAGAAGCCCTCGTTCAGGTAGAAGACCTGGTCACGGTCCCGGGGAACGGGTTGGTATACCGGGCTCTTTTTATTACCGGATGGAATCCAACGCCATTGATCGCCATGCCTGTCCCAATCACCAAGAAAAATATCCAGCAACCTGGCAGTTAAAAATGCCTGCTGATCCACGCTGTGATCATTGTCCTCCTTAAGCTTTTCTACCATCTTAGCCGTAGATACTGATTTGCCAAGGGGTTCGCGGCGTTCAAATAAGTTGACGGTGCCGGCAAAACCGCGGCCGTACAAACCGAGGCCAGTATCCGCAGCCACATATACTATCGAAGGCGAGCTATGTGGAATGTTCAGGGCTTTTGCAAACTCAGGCACTACCAGTGGCGCATAGGGGAAGGCAGCTGTAACATTGTCTTTCAAAATAGTAGCTGCAAAAGTATTTCTCAGGGATGGTGGCAAAAGCACATCCGGATACTTATCAACGCTGCGCAGCACCCACTCATCTTTCTTCGCATCAACCAGTCGTAGCGACCGCGTTTGCATACCTCCACCCATTTCCGTGGGCACCAATCCTTGCTGAGAGATCCGTAAAACCGGCAACGGCACTTGGGTAGCCCAGACTGTTCTATAGTTTTCTCCAAAAAATTTACGGTGCGTTTTGCCCACTTTGTTATACTGCTCACCTAATGCGATCGTGATGCTGTCTCCTTTCACTTCATTGCCAGGTGCGATGACCGCGAGGCCCGGAAGCGTATAGGCCTTCCAGTGAGTGAAGGATTGAACGACCTCGTTTTTGCGAACTGAGAAAAATGAAAGGCGCACCGAATTGTCGAGCAGTACGTCTGCCTTCACATAACCACTTGCACTTTCTGCGAACAAAGTTCCCTTGCCATCCCGTACTGGTGTATTCTTGCAACCTGCGCCGCTTACGACTTCCAGCAAAGCGCCCTGTATCAATTGCAGCGTATGCTCGTGCCCGGCGACGTGAATAACATTTGGATGGGTTTTTAAAACATCCTCAACTCCTTCGATCATTTCTTTGTAGAGCACATTTTTTAGATCCTGTGCCGGGGGAAAGGTCTTACGGAGAATTGGGTAGAGAGACCCGATAACAGGGAGCGGAATATAGAGACTTTTATTCAGGCCAGTTAGGGGAAACACATGTTCTTTAATTGAGTAATAACCACCATGCGATCCATTCGTGCGGAAGGGATGATGACTGGCAAAAAAGATAATTTTATTCCTGTTGCGGTCAACGATGTCTTGAAGCTTCCCCAAAACATCCGCCTTCGATTTGCATTCACAGTCAGAAGTTTCTACATGTTTATCGAAAGGGAATAGCCACCACTCTGAATCAATCGCGATCAACGTAACATCATCCGAAATTTTTACTTCATAGGGACCGGGGCAGGCATCCTGCGGAATCATTTGTAAGAGCGAATCCTGTTGTGCCCGGACAAACTGGTTTACGCGGGAGATTTTTTCAAACCCTTTAGAACCACTGTGATCCCAATCATGATTTCCAGGAATAAAATATACGGGCACACCCGCTGTTCTCAACGGCTGGTATTGACTTCGCAGGATCGCTTCAGTGTTTGCAGTAGCGTCATCTCCATCAAGCCCCATCCCGCGGCGATAAATATTGTCGCCGAGAAAGAGTGCCATTGTTTTACCCGCGCTCGATCGGCGAATGGCATCAGTTAACACTGCATGTTGCTCAGGATTGATCTCTCCTGCATCTCCAATCAATAAAATACTATACTTAATACTATCCTGCGCTGAAGCCAGCCGGGGTTGACATAGCAACGCCAGCAAGACAATAAATGCGTATTTCATAAAAGCTTTATTTTTTCTGAAAAAACTTTTTGTTAAGCCAGTGACTGAGCAAACTACTGCCGGCGCCTACGATCGCACCGCCTAATACATCAGAGGGATAATGTTTTCCAAGGTACATGCGAGAATATCCAACGCTACCTGCCCATAAATAAGCCGGCACTACAACATACCATTTTTTATATTGGATTGCAAATGAGGTCGCAGTAGCAAAGGCAAATGAAGTATGTCCTGAAGGAAATGATTTTCCCTGGGTTTTACTGACCACATATACTTCAGTCGGATAATCATATTGTGGACGGGTTCGATTGATCAGTCGCTTCAATCCTTCAGTAGCAACAACATCAATCGCAAGCGCCAGGATTGTTTCGCCGGCATTGTGTTGCATAGCCGTGTCTTTTTTTATCAGCGCATAAGCGAGTGTGCCAAATGTTGCTGTACCGCTCACCAACAAATAGCTGCTGGAAGCTGCTTTCCAATAAACAGCGTGCGGGTTTTTCGGATTTAAAGATCGCAGGATATCGATGTCAACATTTTGGGAAAAAAGGCTGATAGAAACCGATTGAAAAAGAACACAATAAAATACAATATGTACTAGTCTTTTGATTGGCATTTTACTGCTCATTGTTGTTTTTGTAAATAAATTTCAAAACTGTTGCTGCATTTAAATCGCCCCTCTCATTGGAAATGTAGAGGTTTCGCTCGCGGTCAAATGCAATTCCTTCCGGCTGAGAAAATAAGGTTGGATCCAGTTTGAAAACCTGTTTTACTTTCCACTCATTGTCTGCTACAACCAATAGTTTGTTTACAGAAGACAAAATAAACCACTCGTTTGTCACTGGGTTTAAAGTAACGGCGGAGGGACGAAAAACAACTTTGGCATTATCAAGCAATGCCGATATTTCTTTCGAATTTACCTGGAAGTCTTTGTCCAGCGCCAGGGAGGAATCACCGGTGTTCAATACATAGCCGGTGATTGACTGGCTCGGATTATCGCCCTTGCAGCTTTTGCATAAGATCACCATCTTGCCGTCGGCTGGGTTTACAAACATCGCTTCATATTCGCCGCGGGGTAGAATCCCGGAATGTTCCCGCACCCCCGTGGCTTCATCACCGTTCAGCCCAACTTTGTCAAATGAAAACAAGCTACCATCACTCCGGAGAATAAACACCTTGCCTTTTGAAATACTGATGTCTTCGTAATCCCCTTTTTTATGAAAACGCGAGCTGCTGATATCAGGTGTACCAGGTTTAAAATAAAAAACTTTCCCATCCTCATCCTGCTCAGCATACAGCGTGTCAGGGTCCCCGTTATTAAAAGAGATCCCGGAGATCTCGTTTAGTAACGCAGGGAGTTTGATTATTTCAGGGCTTCCGAGGTTGTAACCGGCCGGACTCTTTGGCTCAGTGCGTTGGCTGCACGCAAGTAAGCAGCATAAAACCAACATACCCGGTATCAAAATTTTTGTCATCAACTGAAATTTAGTATTAATCGATAGTCTTAAAGGCAACCTATTGGCTTGCCAGTAACTCATAGATCCGTTGCTGTGAACGCACAGGTGATTCATCTCCCCTAACGGGAACATTTTTAAGCGATTCGCTGATATACACCGCCTGTACATTATCGGCAACCTGGAGTGCGATGATACGTTTGATCTCCGCACGGATATCTTCATCTAACACTGGAAAACAAACTTCAATCCTGCTATAGATATTCCGGTTCATCCAGTCAGCAGAGCCTAAATAAATCTGCTCTTGCCCATCATTATGAAAAATAAACACCCGCCCGTGTTCCAGGTAGCGATCAACTATTCGCGTTATAACGATGTTCTCGCTGATACCAGGCTGCCCCGGTTTTAAACAACAGATGCTCCGCACGATGAGGTGAATGTTTACTCCGGCCTGCGCTGCTTCGTATAGCTTATTGATCATCCGTTTTTCTTCCAGGTTGTTGAGCTTGATGGTCAATTTCGCCGGCCTTCCTGCCTTCGCATGGGAAATTTCCTGGTCTATCAATGCGTAAAAAGCCGGCTGCAAATTGAACTGTGCGACCAACAGGTGTTTGAAATCCAGTTCGTTTTGATCCGCTGGTTTACGTTGTTGACCGAGAAAAATAAATAGCATTTCCAACTCTGCTAATATTTCCTGCCGGGCTGTAAGTAGGATATGATCTGTATAAAATTTTGCTGTGGTTTCATTTAGGTTGCCGGTAGATAATAACCCCAGGTACACCATGCGATCGTTGACCTGTTTTTTAACCAGCGCCACTTTCGCATGCACTTTCAGGTACGGGATGCTGTAGATGATCTTGATCCCCGCGGCTTTCATTTGTTTGGCCCAACGGATATTATTCGCTTCGTCGAAGCGAGCTTTTAGTTCTACAAATACCACTACCTTCTTTCCATTTCGGGCAGCGGTTATTAGCGCATGCGCAATTTTTGAATCACTCGCAATACGATACATTGTCACATACACTTCCGCTACCGATTGATCAATGGCGGCTTCGTTAAAAAATCGTAGAATGGCATTATAAGATTGATAGGGTGTATGGACGATGCGATCTTTCTCTAAAATGGCATCGAACAAAGAATCCGTTTTCACGAAGGCATTTACGCAGGCGGGCCATTTAGGATAGTTGAGCGACGGATGATTGATCGGTAGTTCAGCCAGGTCTTTCAGGTTATGATACTTTCCTCCTGCAACTATGTTCGCTGTTGTTACTTGCAGGGCGTCAGTCAGCAGGTAGAGGATGCGCAAGGGAATACCAGGCTCGTAGAGAAAACGGGTAGCGTAACCCCGCTCGCGCAATGCGATTTTTTCTTCGATGTTTTCTGATAATTCCGTGGCAATATCCTCTTCAAGGTCGAGCTCCGCATCCCGGGTTATTTTGATGTTGTACGCGCCTTTTACCAATTTGCCTCGAAAGATCTTTGGCAACATTAGCCGAATGATGTCATCAATAAAAAGTATATAAAGAACCCCGTTGTGTTCCACGGAAAAAAATCTTGACATGCGATCAGAGGGGATCGTAATCAACATAGTTTCGTCGCCACCACTCGCCGCCTCAACGAGTACAACCTGGTACAATTTATTGTTTTCAGAAAAGTATCCCGCAGCCCCATTAGTCAGGGAAACAATTTCCAGGAAGCCCGCGACGGAAGAAAAGAAGTATGCCTCCACCTCCTTCAATATTTCCAGCGGCACCGGTTCGTTGTAGAGCACATGAACATGATGCTCCTTCAAACCAGGAAGAATTTGTTCTTTCAAGATCTCACCAAAATATTCCTGCTGACGTTGGATGGTTTTTTGTGCTTCCGCTAAATGAGTTTCGCCTGTTATTGATTTGTCCTGCCGTGTGGCAGCTCCCATCAACGCCGGCATACGCACCCGGTAAAACTCATCCAGGTTCGAGGAAAATATTGAAAGAAATTTTACCCGCTCAGCAACTGGAACTGCACTACTTCCAGCCTCCTGCAAAACGCGTTCGTTGAAGGATAGCCAGCTTAGGTCACGGTCAAAATACTGTGCAGTCATTTAAGTGTGTTTATGGAAAAAAGATGGTCGCGATAGCGAAAGCAAAGATGGAAATTACCAGGGTGAACATGAAGATCGTGTACGAGATACGGAGCAGTTTATATTTTCGACCTAATACCATGCCTTGGGAATGGATATCGCGAATGAGACTGCCATATAGAAACTCCCGGTCAGCCATTACTTTTTTCATGCCGTCATAATAATCTTCATAAGGCATTCTATAAAAGTTTCCGAAGAAAAGTAAGTTGACTGTTTTGTTATCTACCTGGTCCTTCCTGAATAGTCCGTCAGGAATTTTTGGACGAGTGGCCAGTACCGAAAAGATCACCGCTATCATGCTGCCGGTCAACAGGATCATCGTCGGGATAATGATGTTGGGTGTCGCATCGAGGCGCCGGATAACCAGACCGATGATGACCGATATAATGATTGAGTTCACCGAGATCATGATATGCGCCTTATTATCCGACATATCACTCAATCGCTGGTGATTGGTTGATGCCACCCGAAACATGGTCTCAACTCCTTTGTCGGGGCGATCGGAGGAGTCGCCTTTTTTAGATTTTTTGGGTGCAGGGATTTCTTCAGTGACAAGTTGAGGCAGAGGAGGTGGCGCTGTTTTTTTCTCCACTACTATCTCTTGCTTTAACAACAGTTTGTCCAGGTTCTCCTGCTTTTTCTTGTTGAGTAAAAGCCTGCAGTAATCTGTATGAAAATGATGCGATTCCAGGAAGGAAATACTCCCCTTCCGCCATTCTTCTTTACTGATATCCCGTTGTTCAATTTCTTCGCATTCCTTACGCATTAATTTATTTCGGTCTGAAAAATCACTGGTACCCACATGAAACAGGTCAGCATCACACACGATCTTTTCCAGCAAGGTCACGGGTGTTTGCGGCACTTTGGTAGACAAGATACAACGCCTGATCTTTTCAATGACGGCTTCATCAACCCCAATTGATTTTAGGTAAGACTCAGCTTTGCCGGCACTATCCTGTTCATGATTGTTCCTATGCTCCGAAAAATAACCAAGGTCGTGAAACCATACGGCGGTAATCACAATGAAAAAATCTTCATCAGACAATTGATAATGATTGCCGATCTGGATAGCTGCTTTAAGTACGCCTTCCGTATGCGCCAGGTCATGGTATTGTAGTCCGGCCTGGTCGTTGGCGTGAAAGAAAGAAAGTCCGTACTGCTTTACCTGTTCCGCTAATAAATTATAATTCATTTGTTGGAGTTTGTGAACCGGTTGAAAATCGTTCTGCCGGGTGGAAGATGCACATATTCTCAAAGTAAGAACAATCAGGCAAGAAACGCAAGTTCCGGCAACAAAATAGCGACAACCCGATCCATATGCAAAGAGTCCGTTAAACAACGGACTCTTTAAAAAAATTGCATTGGCGTCACAAAACAAATAAACGCCCTAATCAATGCAAGCCTACCCTATTTAAGTGACTTAAAACCGGTAGCTGCTAGGGCTCATATTTCTGGTAAATACTGGTGGCGATATGCCCGCCGAAACCAAATGTATTGCTCATGGCGTACTTCACTTCTTTGTTTACGGCTTTGCCCAACGTCAGGTTAAATTTCCCGTCGAACGCCGGCTCAACATCTACGGTATTAATTGTTGGCGGAATAATTCCCTCCCTGATCGCCTGGATACAGGCAATCGCCTCAACCGCTCCGGCGGCACCAAGCAAGTGCCCGGTCATTGATTTTGTAGCACTGATATTTAACGGTGTTCCCGTACCAAACACCCGCTCTACCGCGGTTAATTCGCTGATATCACCCATATGGGTAGACGTAGCATGTACATTTAAATAATCAATTTCTGAAGGACTGATCTGGGCCTCGTTCAACGCTTCCAACATGCCGAGGTAGGCGCCTTCGCCTTCGGGATGCGTACCCGTAAGGTGATAAGCATCGGCCGTCATTCCGCCACCAACGATCTCGGCAAGGATGGGTGCGCCGCGCTGTATGGCATGCTCGAGACTTTCAAGGATCAATGCCCCCGCTCCTTCTGCCATTACAAATCCGTCGCGGGTGATATCGAATGGACGGGAAGCTGTAGCGGGCGAATCATTTCGCGTAGAGAGCGCACGGGAAGCATTGAAGCCTCCGATGGTTGTTTCATTAATCGGTGCTTCGGAACCACCGGTAATGATCATATCCGCCTTTCCCCACCGTATGTGATTGAAAGAATCGATGATGGCCGTGTTGGAAGTCGCACAGGCAGATACGGTGGTAAAATTTACACCACGCAAACCATACTTGATCGAGATAATTCCCGAAGCAATATCAACGATCATTTTGGGAATGAAGAACGGATTGAACCGGGGCGTGCCGTCACCTAGTGCGAATTCCATCACTTGTTCCTGGAAGGTTTGAATACCGCCATTTCCACTGCCCCAGATAACCCCGACGCGATTGCGGTTAATGTTATCGAAGTTTACTTCTGCCTGTTTCAAGGCTTCCTCAACAGAAACAAGTGCGTATTGCGTATACGCGTCATAGCGCCTGGCTTCACTTTTTTCGATAAAGTCGAAAGGATTAAAACCTTTGAGTTCGCATGCGAATTGTGTTTTGAATTTCGCGGCGTTGAATTTTGTGATGGGTGCTGCACCGCTGACACCATTTTTCATCGACTCCCAAAGTGCGGGTACATTATTACCGATGGGAGTAAGTGCGCCGATACCGGTTACGACTACCCGCTTTAAGACCTGTGTTCTTTCCATTATGAATGATTTTTAAACGAGCTGCTGCCACTTTCTCTTTTACTTAAGAGGCTCATCGTTTGGTTTTGGCAAAGATGTACCCTTATTTCAAAAACAACTCCTGTCTTTTAATAAAAATGGTATTTTTCCTTGCTCAACTTGTAGACCTGCTTATGCATTCATTCAGCGCGGCAAAAAATTGACAAAAAATATTTGATTTAATTGCTATTTTTCCAGCAGTTATCCAACCATCCCACCCACCGCTACTTAAGATCCTTCTCCTCTGCCCTGATTTCCTAACACTGAATAATATCAACCGAATGAAGAAGGGTCTTTGTCTTGCAGGATTTATCCTACTTTCTCAAATGATGGTGTTGGCACAAAAGACAGTCCTTATTTACCCGCACAAATACCGGGTGAAAGTTTACACGCCAGATCGCAAAATTAAAGGAAGGTTATACCACCTGGCAGAGTCTTCAATCTGGGTTTTTGATAAAAGAAGAAAGAAAGATTTGCCCATAACTGTTCCGATTTTTACAATTGACAAAATTGACTTTACGAGCAATAAGCATTTTGGCAAATCGTTGCTGGAAGGAATTGTGATTGGTGTACTTTCTATGTCCGCCGCCTGGTTAGAAGGAAATATGAAGAACGACCTCAGTTTCTTTGAAGCCAGCTTATTTGGAGTCGGTGTTGGCCTCGTTGTCGGTGTGGGATTAAATTTCAAGCCCAAATTTTCCTACAAGATCTACCGCAAACAACACCTGTTTGAAAAAAACCGGAAAGACCTCGAATCATTTGTTGACCCACGCACTGTAAACAACCTATAAAATAGCAAT
Organism: Ferruginibacter sp.; assembly: GCA_030655145.1. GTDB lineage: Bacteria > Bacteroidota > Bacteroidia > Chitinophagales > Chitinophagaceae > Ferruginibacter. The sequence goes on along the minus strand of JAURWD010000090.1, from coordinate 4,660 downwards.
CATGAAAAAAATCAGTTTTGCCCTACTTTGTTTAAGCAGCGTTTTATCGCTGAATGCCCAGGAAATACCAGCTGAATCGGCTCCTGCACAGTTGACTCGGGAAGAATACTTGCAAAAGAGCAAAGGCCAAAAGACAGCAGCCATCATCCTGATCTCGGCGGGAGGCGCGGCAGCGATCGCGGGATTGGCCATAGCGACCAATGACCTCGGAGACGACCTGGGAGGCATTTTTGATCCAAACTACCAGGACAATGGAAATGATACGGTATCGGGCATCTTATTTTTCGGCGGTGCTGCAGCCATGTTGGGTAGCATACCGCTGTTTGTGTCTTCCAAAAGAAATAAACGCAGAGCGATGGATCTGTCTTTCAAGAACATTCCGACTTCGCAGGTGCATCAAAACATGGTGATCAACCAGCAGATCCCGTCCATCAACTTTCGGATCTCCTTCTAGCATTGACATAAAACAAAGCGGCATCTTTTTCAAGATGCCGCTTTAAATATGTATTACGGTGGGCTAAATTAATACCCTGGATTTTGTTCAAGGTTTGCGTTTACGCGAACCTCCCTGTCTGGGATCGGGTACACCAACTTCGGAGAATTCCAGGCGATCGTTCCAACATTCTGTTGCAATCTTTTCGCATCGTGTAACGTAAACCCTTCAAACGCCAATTCAAGTTTTCTTTCCTTAAGAATAATAGGAAGCGTAACCAATGCCAATGGCAACAAGTTAGCCCGCTCCCTGATACGGTTGATATCCGCCAGCGGCGTAACTCCACCTATTGGTGCAGCAGGCAACAACCGGAAGTTTGCTTCGGCACGAATGAGGTACATTTCGGCTAGACGAATCACCCGCACATTGCCGTAAGTGTTTTCATTTTTACCGCTGTAGATGGAACCGCCATCATCATAAAACAAATCTCTTCTTTCGTCATTTGCTTCATACAGATCGAGGTGGCTGTCATTGATACTGATATCTCCACGGCCATTCGATGAGTAATAAGTATTGAAGCTATTAGAGCCCTGGGTAGCATTTACCTGCATGGCAAAAATGTCCTCGGTTGTGTTTGGAATATAGGCCGGACTTCCTACCACTGCCGGAAAAGCATCAGCATAATTTGTCTTCAAAGAATAAAGACCGGATGCGATAACCCGGTTTGCAGCCTGGGCCGCATTCGCGTAATCACCTTTCTGCAGGTAAACCCTGGCAAGCATGGCTGCTGCCGCGCCTTTGGTTGCATAGAAAGTGTTTGATGCAGGTAGTTTAGCTTCAGCATTGGTAAGATCAGCGATCACCTGCGCATACACGTCAGCTACCGTGCTTCTTGGAACCTGGTCGGCGTCCGTGATTCCACGCGTCGGAGTTAATACTAATGGTACGCCAGGATTGCTGCCCGGTGTTCCGTCGTTGTAAGCTTTTGCATACAATCTTACCAGGTCAAAATAAACGGACCCACGGATAAAGCTTGCCTCTCCTTCAATTCTTGCAGCCTGGTTTGCAGTTACTACACTCATGGCGCTTAACACATTATTAACGCCATTGATAGTTCTGTATGCAGCCAGCCACGTATCTCTTACAAAAATATTATCAACAGGAATATTCTTGTTATTGATCTGGGTAAGACCCTGGAAAGTTCCAGACCAAGAGATCTCGTTAAAGTCACCTAACAGATCAGGAGCAACAAAGGCCAGGCCACCGTAAAGGTCAGCATCGATCAGGTCGGAATAAGCACCTACAAGAGCAACCTGTACATCAGCACTGGTATTTAAAGCGCTCGCTTCATCGATGCTTTGTGTTGGTTTAGTATCTAATTTTTTACAACTGGTACCTGCTAACATAAGGCCCAGGAAAATTGTACTTAATATTTTATTTCGCATTTTTTAATGTTTTAGGGTGAGCAATTACAAGCCGATGTTTAAACCAAAAACGATGGTTTTAACCTGGGGGGCCGAATAAAAATCTACACCCTGGTTGATGTTAGAAGCCTGGTAATCCGCATTTACTTCCGGATCCCATCCTTCATACTTTGTGAAAGTGAAAAGGTTTTGTGCACGCACATAAAACCGGGCTCTGTCGATGTGTAACTTGCCAAGAACTTTTGGTGAAAGGCTATAACCGATGCTAGCTGCCTTAACACGCAAATAGGAACCATCAGAAATATACCTGCTTGAGTTATCAGTTCCGTTTGCAAAGAACTGGCGGGCTTCCGGAACCATGGTAACATCACCTGGATTTTTCCAGGAATTTAATTGATCTCTTGTCTGGTTATCGAAACCATTACTTCCACTTGCAGACATGTATTGTCCACCGCCGTTGAAGATCTCATTTCCCTGAACGCCTTGCAATAAAACGTCCATATCAAAACCTTTGTAAGTAAATGAGTTTCTTACGCCATAAATAAAATCTGGATTTGGGCTGCCGATCACAACATCTTCCGCCTCGTTATACTGGTTAGTTGTTGTACGGTCACGCTTTCCATCAGTTCCGAGCGTATTCTTATAAAACAACGCATCGCCATTATTTGGATCTGCTCCTGCAAATTCCCTGGCAAAGAACACACCCAGAGGTTCTCCTTCCTGCGCCCTGTTCAATGTACCGATCTGTTGTCCCTGTAGATCAACGATCTTATTTTTATTTGCACCAAAGTTGATGCTTGTTGACCACCTGAAACTCCTGGTTACGACATTTTCAGAATTGATGGTAAATTCAAAACCGCTGTTCTTTAATTTACCTGTGTTGCGCAACTGGGTAGTAAAACCACTGGTACCTGGTACGTTTACATTTAATAGAAGATCACGGGTATCGCGATTGTAATAATCCAGCTCAACCGTTAACCTGTTGCTGAATACAGCTGCTTCCAAACCGATGTCGTAGCTCGCTGTGCTTTCCCATTTCAGATCGGGGTTACCAAGCTGTGAAGGTCTTGTACCTGCCGCGCCACCGTAGCCACCGTCACCTGAATACAAACCCCGGGCTGCGAAATCACCAATTTCTGAGTTACCCGTTAGACCATAACTTCCTTTCAGTTTTAACAGGTTCAACCACCGAACATCTTTCAGGAAAGATTCTTCAGATAGGATCCAGCCAACAGATGCTGCCGGGAAAAATCCATAGCGATTGTTGATACCAAACCTGGAAGAACCATCATAACGGCCACTCACAGATAACAAATACCGATCATTGAATTTATAGTTAGCGCGGGCAAAATAGGAAACAAGCGCCCACTCAGAGGCAGAAGAACTAGCTCCTGATTTTGATGCTGCACTGGCAATTTTCTTAAACGCATCACTTGGGAATTGCTCACCGGTGGCGCTATTAGAATTGATCGTCCAGTTTTGAAAACTGGTACCCGCAAGCACATCCACAGCATGCTTGCCTGTTTGACCGGTTGTGTACTGGAGGAAATTATTTGTGTTGATGATTAAGATCTGGTCGGTAGAGTTATACCCGTAACCGTTTGGTGAACCTGAGTTACGCGTAGTCAGCCTGCCAAGGTATTGATCTTCATTTTGGTTAAGCTGGTCCATACCAAACTCACTTCTGAAAACAAGGCCTTTCGCGAGGTTGACATTTGCAAAAAGATTACCGAGTGTACGGTTAACCGTTGTTGCATAAGAGCCATGCTCAACATTTAAGATCGGGTTATAATATACCGGGAAATTCGTGTTCGGACGACCGGTTGCATTATCCAGTGAACCACTTGTAAGTCCTGTACGTGGATCAATGAATGGAGTGATCGGCGAAAGGGCAACAATCTGTAACGGGGTAGAAAAAGCATTATCATTTGAAACCCTGTTATTGATAGAACGGGCGAAACTCATGTTCATACCCAGTGTAAGCCAGTCGCGAACTTTATGGTCGAGGTTTAACCTGCCGCTGTAACGTTTGAGGCTATTCTTTACAATGATACCTGTTTGATCAAGGAATTGGCCACCCATGTAGAAAGTAGTCTTATCGTTACCACCAGAAAAATTGAGGTCATACTGCGACATTGGCGCATCCTGGAAAGCCTTGTCTTGCCAGTCAACCGCAACAGCCTGTGTTTTGTAATCATCGTTGCCAGCCGAATATCTTCTTAAACGGCTTTCTGCAAAAACAACATAATCATCAATGGCTTCCTGCTCACTGCCGTAACCAGTGATGCCTTCTTTGAAATCGTAAATACCACCACGTTCCGCAGCTTCATAAGTGTAATCAACAAACTCTTTAGCGTTCATAAATTCGCGCTTATTTGTTGGCTTTTGGGTACCGGTATAATAACCGAACTCAATTTTAGAACGGCCATTTTTACCTCTCTTCGTTGTGATCAACACAACACCATTAGAAGCTCGTGATCCATAGATTGCCGCTGCAGAAGCGTCTTTCAATATTTCGATAGACTCAATATCATTGGTATTGATGTCAGCCAGTGAGTTTGTTGCCGCTCCATTACTGGAAAGGTTTGAATTCTGTAAAGGAATTCCGTCAACTACATATAGCGGCTCGTTACCAGCAGTTACTGAGGCTGAACCACGGATACGTACATTGATACCTTGACCAACTTTACCATTTTGCTGGCTAACAAAAACGCCTGCTGCACGTCCCTGGATGGCACTTTCAAAACTCGTAACCGGAGTGTTGTTGAGTTCTTTCGCGCCGACCTTGGCGATGGAGCCAGTT
>JAURWD010000142.1 GCA_030655145.1 Ferruginibacter sp. | reverse complement strand
GCCGGGGTGATGACTGCGGCGGGTGCAGCTGCATATTCATTAGGAAAGAAGAGCGCGGAAATAAGCACTAAAACCATGGTGATCTTTATTACCATCAAAATATTCTGTGCCCGCGAACTGATCTTCAACCCACGCAAATTGATGTAATAAAAAAGCAGGATGGCCCCACAGCTCAGCAAAGCTTTATGAATGTCTGTCCACTGGCCGGGGAATAGTTTGAGTAAATACCCACTACCGATCAACGCCACGCCACTCAGGCTGGCGGCATTGCTGACGAGGATGAGACAGTTAATGGCAAAGGCGATGCTGGGATGGTATGCTTTAGCGAACACTTTATAATATCCCCCGGTTACCGGGTATCGGCTCCCGATCTCCGCATAAGTCAGCGCTCCGCAAAGCGCCACCAATCCACCAACGATCCAGGCACTGAAATAAACAGAGGGCGCAATTGCATCTTTTGCACTGGTTGCTGCGGTACGGAAAATTCCCATCCCGATCACCAGTCCCACCACGATCATCGTAAAGGAAAACAGGTTAAGTTTTGGTTTTGAATGCATGGTGAAAAGATACTGAATGCGGTTAATAATTAGGGCCCTGACAAATTTTTTATCGATGGTCCCTGATTGGCTTTTTAATTTTTCGCGAGGGTATTACTGTGATCAACAATGTTGAAACCTTTTGCCAGTATGGTTTTTAGCTGTTTCGATAGCGCATGTTATCAAAAATTTTGAAACTTTAAAATGCAATGTCCCTACATTTGCAGCGAGTTTGGTTCCGGGTTCATCCCCGGATTAAAAGGGAAGCCGGTGTAATTCCGGCGCTATCCCCGTAGCTGTAAAGGCGGCCTGTTAATCTTAAAAGAAGCAGGCAACTTCTCTCACACCACTGTTAATAATTACGGGAAGGTGAAGTGAACGCCCAAGCCAGAAGACCTGCCAGGCATCACAATCAATCATTCACAGCTTTCGGGTGAAAGGCATGGAGTGTAAAAGTCGCAAGGCATTTATATTTCTTTCTTTTTTTATTTCTCGGAAGCAGTCACAAAAAAATTTTTTCACACAGATGAAAAGTAAAATTTTATTGGTGACTGCTGTAGTATTCAGTAGTCAGATGTACGCCCAGCAGGACAGTACAAAAAGTCTCGATGAACTTGTGGTAACCGCCACCAAGTCTCCCATTAAACAATCCCAAACCGGCAAGGTGGTCACGGTGATCGACCAGGTTACTTTACAGCGAAGTGCCGGCAAAACGCTTGGTGAAATTTTGAACTACCAGGCAGGCCTGTTCGTAAATGGTGCTAACAATACCCTGGGAACAAACCCCGACAATTACTTACGCGGATCGGCCTCAGGCAACACCTTGATCTTAGTAGATGGCATCCCGGTGCTGGATCCCTCGTACATCAATAGTTCTTTCGATCTGAATAGTATCAATCCCGACCAAGTAGAAAAAATTGAGATCCTGAAAGGCGCTCAAAGTACCCTATGGGGCAGTGATGCGGTAGCGGGTGTGATAAATATTATCACGAAAAAAGGTGGAGATAAAAAAATTGGTTCAACCATCGGTGCTTCTTACGGGAGCTACCAAACCTGGAAGTCGAATGTAGGTGTGAATGGCAAACTCGATAAGTTTACGTACAACCTCAATTATAACCACACAGACAGCAAAGGCTTTTCCTCGGCCCACGATACTACCGGAACCAAGAATTTTGATAAGGACGGATTCAAACAGGATAATCTCCAGGCTAACCTTGCGTATCAACTAGCACCGGCGTTTTCAATTTCGGCCTTGTCGAATTACGGTAAGTATAACACCGACCTCGATGCAGGGGCTTTTGCTGACGATAAAGATTTTACCGGTACCAATACAAATTTTATCAACTCACTGAGCCTGGTTTACAAAACGGCGAAGACAACCTTGAACTTCACGAATACGCTCAATAATTCCAGGCGGACGCTTAGCGATGATAGTTCAGACGTTGGAGGGTTTTCCAAATACTCGCGTGCACTGTACAAAGGCACTTCATTTGTGTCGGAGCTTTATGGCAACTTCAACCTTACAAATAAACTGTCGCTGGTGGCTGGTGTGCAAAGGATGGCCCTGAACACCAACCAGTCATATTTGAGCCTGAGCAGCTTTGGGCCTTTTGAAACTTCGCTTTCGGACGATCTTGCCAAGACGACTAACTATGCCGCCTATGCGTCGTTGCTACTACTGAACGTAAATGGGTTTAATGCGGAGGCAGGCGTGCGTTACAACAACCACAGCATTTACGGCAGCAACGCGACTTACACGTTTAACCCATCGTACAATATTGATGACAACACAAGGGTGTTTGTAAATATTTCAAGTGCTTTTAAAATTCCATCCTTATACCAGTTGTATAGCGAGTATGGTAACAAGGACCTGCAACCAGAAACCAGCAATAACTACGAAATAGGCGTGCAGGCTTTTACCAATAATAAAAAGAATTCCCTACGCATTGTTGGTTTCAAAAGGGATATCCGCCAGTTGATCGTTTTTTATACAGACATGGCAACCTTTGACAGTAAATACATCAACCGTGACAAACAAAATGATTATGGCTTTGAGGTTGAAAGCAATATTGCCATCGGGAACATTGGCAACTGGGTAAATAACGTTGCCTACGTTGATGGAGAAGGGATTGCTGAAAATGTGAAAATGAAGAACTTTTACCGCCGTCCTAATTTTACTTTTAGCAGTATGCTTTCACTACAGCCGGTTAAAGCTTTAACCCTTATGCCTTCATTTCGTTTTGTGGGAAGCCGCCTCAAAGCACAATATGATGCGGGACCAGCTTCCATGCCCCAGTATTATACCCTTGATTTTTATGCGGGATACCAGCTTACCCAACAGTGGCGTGCATTCGTTGATGTTAGGAATATTACTGATCAAAAGTATTTTGATATTATTGGGTACAATAGCCGGCAGTCAAACTTTACAGTTGGCGTGAGCGCTGCTTTTTAACATAAAAAAATTGAGACCATGTCAACAGAAAAAATAAACCCCCGATTTTTTTTACTGCTTCTTTTAATAGTCGCAGCTGCCGCCATGCGAGTACCAAATGCGGCCCAGGTAACACCCTGGGCCAATTTCACCCCCATCGGGGCGATGGGTTTGTTTGGCGGAGCATATTTCAACAGCACCTGGAAAAAATTCGCTTTCCCCTTGCTGACACTTTTCCTAAGCGATCTTATGATCAGCCAGTTTGTGTATGGTGGAAAATATGGGGTGATGTATGGTGGCTGGTATTGGATCTATGGGATATTTGCCGCCATTGTGTTGCTTGGCCAATTACTGCTCAAAAAAGTAACGGTGAAAAATATCTTCTTCGCTTCGATTGCTGCAGCCCTGCTCCATTGGGGCCTTGCAGATTTCAGCGTTTGGGCAGGTGGCGGAACAGATTTGCGCACAGGGTTGCCATTGAGCCGCGATTGGAGCGGGCTGGCACAATGCTACCTGCAGGGATTTCCTTTTATGCAGAACTTCCTTGCTGGAACACTGGGATATGGAGCACTGTTGTTTGGCAGTTTTGAATGCATGAAAAAAGCCTATCCGCGCCTGGCATACTAGTAAGACAGGTTCATGGAATAACCAATTTTTACAACTGTGTATGTGTAAACACGAAGAAAAAAATTGCCCGAGGTGTAATGTAGTTTTTGAGTGCAAGGTGGGCACCATAGCAAACTGCCAGTGCTCAGGCATTGCGCTTTCCGAAGACGAGCGAAAGTTTATTGCCGCGAATTTTACCGACTGCCTTTGTGCCGCCTGCATGGTACAATTAAAATCCGCCTACAGTATTGCCCGTCGTGAAAAGGAACTAAGCATGTTTTTTAAAGGCCGGTAGCCATAACATGTCGCAGTCGAAAGCATATATGAATTGGAGTGGGGGCAAAGACTCGTCGCTTGCTCTGTATTATTCCCTCAAACAAAAGAGACTCCCGGTGCAGGCCTTGCTCACCAGCATGAATACAGCCGCTGATCGGGTTTCTATGCACGGTGTAAGACGAAGTTTGTTACAGCAACAAGCTGAGTGCATCGGGCTTCCGTTGCTTACCCTCGGAATGCCACCTGAGCCATCCATGACCGATTATGAGGCCATCATGAACGCAAAAATTTCGGTATTAAAGAACGAAGGATTTAGCCACGCGATTTTTGGAGACATCTTTTTGGAAGATCTGCGGAATTACCGCGAAGAAAAGCTGGCAGCAGCGGGGCTGGTCGCTGATTTTCCATTGTGGAAATTGGATACGACATTCTTGATTGAGGATTTTTTGAGGCTGGGATTTAAGACCATCGTTGTTTGCGTGAATGACCAGTTCCTCGATAAAAGTTTTTGCGGACGAGTGATTGATGAACAATTTATTCGAGACCTGCCGGCAGGCGTTGATCCCTGTGGAGAGAATGGAGAATTTCATACGTTTGTTTTTGACGGACCTATTTTTAGTAAGCCCGTAGCCTTCACAAAGGGGGAACTGGTTTACCGCGAGTATCCAGCCCCAAAGGAGGCAGCAGATACCTGCGCCGGTGCCGGCGAGGCGGCAATGAAACCATACGGATTTTGGTATTGCGATCTGCTTGATTCGGACCAGGTGTGCTAGCCCCAGCCGACCGAGAATTATTCCCTGGCGTCAAGAATAAATTGCCCGAAAATTATAAATGGATGTTATTTGCACCAAATGCATAATCCATTTGAAATGATCCAGTGTTTGTTTTCCCTGCGGGAGTCAATTGTTACCCACAACATAGCCGAAGAAATTATTACCGCACAAGTGTGCGACGCCAACGCTGTTGCACCGCGACACTGTCGCCGGGACAATTACAATGAACAAAACGCTAGCCGGAGTAAAGATCAAGTACAAGGCTATTTTTTCCATTTGATCCGGTTAATCATTTTTTGTGTTTTCCTGCTTTCTTACGGAATGGCAAATGCGCAGTTCTCGGTGAAAGGTCGTGTTATCAGCAGTGAAGGCAATTTGCCTTTACAAGGCGTCACGATCTCAGTCGGAACCCGATCCGTGGCCACAACCGATTCACTTGGCCTGTTTGCTTTTGAGGCACCCGCAGAAACAAATCAATTGCAGTTTTCTTATGTTGGATATCAAACGCGTACGGTCATTAACCAGGTGAATACGGTGTTGGAAGTGATGATGTACCGGTCCAGTGCTTTCCTCGCCGAGGTGGCCGTAAAAGCATACGAAAGTAACCGGCGCCTGCAGGATGTTCCTGCAGCCATCACGGTGGTTAGCAGGGCCGACCTGGAACGTTATGGTAATGTAAGTATCCTTCCCGCGGTTAATACGGTCCCCGGCGTAAAGATGGACGAAAGAAGTCCCGGAAGTTATCGCCTTTCGATCCGTGGAAATTTGTTGCGTTCACCCTTTGGCGTTAGGAACGTGAAAGTTTACTGGAATGGCATCCCGTTTACCGATGCTAACGGTACCACGTACCTGAACCAGGTTGGGTTCACCAACATTGGGCGAATGGAGATTCTGAAAGGTCCGGGCGGAAGTATGTATGGAGCCGGCACGGGCGGCGTGGTATTGCTGAACAGTCGCATTGCAGGAATTGAGGAAAACAGTCTTACCATCAATTCACTTGCAGGTAGCTACGGCCTGGCTGAGACAAATATTGCCTATCGCCGGCAGACGGCAAATTCAAATTACTCTTTACAGTATGCGCACCAACAAAGCGATGGATGGCGCGAACAAACGAATACGCGCCGCGACGTTGCTAATTACACTGGTACTTTCAATATAAGTCCAAAGCAATCCATCAGCACAAACATATTTTACAGCGATCTTTATTACCAAACGCCTGGGGGATTAACGGCGGCACAGGTGCTGGCAAACCCACGCCAGGCAAGACCGGCTGGCGGGCCATTCAGAAGTGCAGCGCAACAACAGGCAGCGCTTTCTTTGAAAACATTTTATGCAGGGGTTGCCCATGAATACCAGTTCAATGCGGCGTGGAGCAATACGACGAGCGTGTACACAGCGCATACACGTTTCCGTAATCCCAGCATTTTAAATTACCAACGCAAAACAGAGCAGGGTATGGGAGGAAGAACGGTCACCCAGTACCAGCATGGTTCGCTGAATATGCATGTTGGGGGAGAATACCAATATGGATTTACCAGTTCCCGCACTTTTGGAAACCAGTCTGGGGTGCCCGACACTTTGCAGTTTGATGATGAGATCGCCGCAAATCAATACAATGTTTTTCTGCAGGCTGATGTAAACCTCGGCAAAGGATTTGTTGTCAATACCGGGCTGAGCTATAACAATTATCGATATGGATTCACGCGGTTAAATAACCGGCCGGTAAAGGAGATCAATAAGACATTTGAACCGGTGTTGGTGCCCCGGTTCTCGTTGTTAAAAAAGATGGGCGAACATTATACGATTTACACTACTGTGAGTAAAGGGTTTTCCCCGCCTACCATTGACGAAATCGTGCCCTCAACCGGCGTGTTCAACAGTGAGCTTGCTGCCGAAAAGGCCACGAACTACGAACTAGGTTTCAAGGCTGAACCCGTGAAGAACAGGTTATACCTGGAAGCTGCGGCATATTACTTTCACCTCGATAACACGATCGTAACAAGACGTGACGCGGGTGGTGCCGACTTCTTTGTGAACACGGGCAAAACCAATCAAAAAGGATTTGAACTTTCGGCAAATTATTATGTAATAAGGAACATGAACAGGGCGGTGCAGGATTTGAAATTTTGGGCGACGTACACCCGCATTGACGCCAGGTTTAAGACGTACCAGCAAGGAACAACAGATTTTTCCGGAAAGCAATTAACGGGGACACCACCGAATGTTTTTGTCTTTGGCACGGATGTTTCAAGTCGGGTAGGACTGTATGCCAACTTTACGTATAGTTATACAGACCTGGTGCCTTTGAACGATGCGAATGTTTTTTATGGCACGCAGTACAATCTCTTGTTTACCCGCGTTGGTTATCGCAAGGAGCTGAGCAAGTGGCTGCAGGGAGAATTGTATGTATCGTATGATAAGTCGTTCAACAATCCTTATGGTTTAGGGAATGACCTGAATGCGGCAGGCAATCGATTTTACAATCCCAGCGCACCCGAAAACCTGCTTGGCGGCATTCGCCTGAAATTTAATCTCTGAGTTTTTAAGTAACTGAAGGAATCAACAACAATGGAAATTTATCTCGTAAGACATACAACCCCGGCCGTTGAAAAAGGAACTTGTTATGGACAGGCAGACCTGGATGTGACAGATAGCTTTCACAGCGAAGCTGAAATCATCAAACAGGTAGTACCGGATACGGTTAAAGCCGTGTACGCCAGCCCGCTGAAGAGATGTACTTTATTGGCGGAGCATTTATACAACGACTACCCTATTCGCCTATGCGAAGAATTGAAAGAGATCGATTGTGGTGACTGGGAGATGCGTTTATGGGATGATATCCCGAAGGAGCAATTAAAACCCTGGATGGACGACCTGGCAAATGTGCCGACTCTGAACGGAGAAAGTTATACGGACCTGTATAACCGTGTCAGCAGGATGTTCGATCACATTCATCAGCAAGAGCTGCCCGCCGTGATCGTAGCTCATGGCGGAGTGATCCGGAGTATTTTGTCGCATGTGACCAGCACCGCGGTCGTTGATTCTTTCAAATTGTTTTCTTATAGCTATGGCTGCGTAATCCGGCTCGTTAAAAATGACGGTCACTGGAACATGGAAGTGCTATCAAATATTCCCCGCGAAAAGGAGATGCATAAGCCCTCCAAATATTAGCAAATCTTGTGATAGGATGTATCTTCGCTAAAACCTCCTCCATGGATTTCAGCCAGATCGCCATCAAAGAAATTTTGACTGTCACCTTCACTTTATTCGCGGTGATCGACATGGTCGGGAACATTCCTGTATTGGCCACTTTGCGCGTACGGATGGGTGGTGTGATCATGTCTGCCCAGGCCACCGCTGCTTCGGGCGCTTTAATGATCATGTTTTTATTTTTGGGAAAGCAGTTCCTTGGATTGCTGGGCCTTGATGTTGGTTCTTTTGCAGTGGCAGGGAGCATCGTGATCTTTATAATTGGGTTAGAGATGGTGCTGGGGCACGAGATATTTAAGTCGGACAACGACTCAAAGACCGGTAGCGTGGTACCGATTGCGTTTCCCTTGATCGCGGGCTCGGGTACGCTTACCACTATTATGAGTTTAAAAGCCAATTACCACGATGCCAACATATTTTTGGGCATTCTCATCAATTGTGTGGTGATCTATGTCGTATTGAAATCGCTCAAATGGATCGAGCTTTTCCTGGGACCAAACGGTATGGCGGTCATCCGGAAATTTTTTGGCGTAATATTGCTCGCCATCGCTGTAAAAATATTTGGCAGTAACATTGGTCAGTTTGGAAAATGATGGCATCTTTGCACCCTGAAAAATATACCGCCTCCCCTGCGGCTTTCTATCAATAGAAGTTCTTTAGATTTTTTGGCCTTGTAGTACAATGGATAGTATAAGAGTTTCCGAAGCTCCAGATCCAGGTTCGATTCCTGGCGAGGCCACTATCTTCCTTTTAGTTTTTCCCTTTCTTTTTTAATTTTCCTACTTCATCGTTGGGATTTGCTGTGGTGTTTTATTTCGTTGCTGATATGCCTTGTCAAACATTCTTTTCAGCAATAGCTTTCCGCGAGTGTTGATTGTAACCTCCCCTTGGTTTTCAGCATGATTCAAATTCATTCCTAGAGGCTCCAGCTAAAATTGCCCGTTTGATAATTTAATGTAACTTATTCCCTTAACCCCTCTTACCATGAATTTCATCATTCGCCTCTTAATTACTGCCGCTGTCGCTTACGGATTGTCTATGATTCTGCCCGGGGTGCATATCCCCGATTTCAAAGACGCCCTCATTCTTGCAATCGTACTGGCTTTATTAAATACCTTTCTCAAACCATTACTCGTAATTCTCACCCTGCCCTTTACCCTGATCACGCTTGGCCTCTTCCTATTTGTTATCAATGCCATCATCATTTTGATCGCTGATAGTTTAATGGATGGAATAAAAATAGATGGCTTCCTCTGGGCATTGATCTTTAGTTTAATTCTTTCTTTCGCCACTTCCATTCTTCATTCGTTGTTCGAAAAAGAATAACCAATAGCGTGAAGTAAAGTCTGCACGCCCGATTTTTTCGTGGCCAACGGTCCGATCTTTAGTTGCGCAATTTCTGGGGAGAATTATTGCTGATCACATTTCGCCATATATTTTGAGCTTGCAAAATTTAGGGCATTCAGCTATTTTGTTCCTCCTTCCTGGGGTTCATGCATGGCATGAAGAAAATAAGTTCATTTCTCTCCCCAGGGGAGATAAAAAATTTTTATCACCTAAATTTTATTGTATGCGTAATGTGAAAACAACCCTGCTTTATCATTGGTTTGATGAAGTTTGGAACAAGGACGATGCAAATGCCATCGACCGGTTAATGACCAGCACCGCAACCGCAAAGGGCGTTGTAGCCGACGACCAACCCTCAGGCCCTGCCGGATTCAAAATATTTTTCAATGATTTTCGATCGCAGTTCCACAATGTAAAAGTGGAAGTTGAAGAAGCGATAGCCCAGGATGATATTGAAACAGCAAGAACTTCGGTATCCGCTATACATACAAAGTCGGGCAAGCCGGTTAATTTTTCCGGGATGTGTATGGTAAGAGTAGCCGATGGAAAGATCGCAGAAGCCTGGAATAATTATGACTTTTTAAATCTTTACCAGCAACTTGGGCAAAAGCTTTCACCAACAGAGTAGATGGCTATAACACCGCATAACTAAGATGCGGTTTAAAATAAAAAATCCGGAGCGACAACTCCGGATTTGATGCTATTAAAACTTGGTGAATTAGTTATTTAAAGCCAGCAGGAAGCCGATGCTGAAGTTGGCATCCCAATCAAAAACAAAAGTATCGCAGCCTGTAGCATCTACCAGTGCTTTATAAATATTCAACCCGCTTTTCATTTTTGGTTTGTCGCCTTTATATTCAGCAGGGGCTTTCAATACGGTATATCTTTCTTCGCCCTGGCGATGTTGATTCGCCAGTTCAAATGGAATACCTCCAATTATAAAACACACTTCTCTTTTCCCTTGAGGTATTTGTCCTGCCTTCGTTTTCACGGTATTATACACTTCGTCATCTTTGGCATCTTTCTCATAATATTTAGAGCCTGGCGTTTCCAGCGCTGTAATGGAATTATTCGTAAACCAGGCAATCTTGGTATTGCCGGAACCCATATCCACAACAAATGCGCTTTCGTTGTAAGCTGGCGGCAAAGCGCTTTTCAGGGCAAGTTTACCTTCCTGTTCCGGCGTAACCAGGTTAACGATAAAGCCCATTTTTTTCAACTCAGAACTAATGGTGATCGTCTTGGGTTCTTTCTGCGCACCGGAGCTGATGATGAAGTGAACATTCTTTGATTTCACTCCCTTATCGAACATGGCGGAAATATATTTTTTCAATCCTACCCGGATATCATCGGTGGTCGCCAATCCTTCATAAGCAAGTGATTGCCCGAAATCTTTTGATTTGATTTCCCATCTTTTTTCTTTATCCATGTTGATCACAAAAGAATTAAACCCGGTAGCACCTACTTCAACAATGCCTTTCAATTCTCCGTCAACAGGTTTTTCCGGTTGAAAATTAAAGGTTCTTAATTCGCCGGTGCTTGTTGATTTTGTCGTGGTCTCTTTGTCTTTTTCTTTTTCGGTAGACGATTCTTTTTGGGCGGGTGTTTCTGTTGCGACTGTTTCATCCTGGAATGATTCAGTTTTACGATCGAACAAGCCATTCTCTGTTGCAAGGTAAGCGAGGCCAAGAAGTGGTAAGGCGATGATGATCGCTTTTATCGGCCAGCGTAACCGGCTCCAGGAGGACGAAGATGTTGCCATTTTTATGGAATTGATTTTTTCTTTAATTGAATAAGTGATTAATGTAAAAGACTAAAGCCTTTGTCAATGCGCTCGTCGTTTGATAGGTCGTGGTTGCTGCTTCCTACTGCAGACACATTTAAAACAGTCAGGTTGCGTTCATCCACTCTTTTTACAAAGTCGTCTAACTCTTGTTGAGAAGGAGCACCACCGACGGTGATGTTATTATTCTGATCCAAAAATTCGAGGTTAGAACGAATGGATGCGATGTTCTGACTGATGGCCTGGGTAGCGGCACTCATGGCTTCCTGGAAAACCCAACCGTCTTTAATATTGAAAACATCGGCAAGCCCTTCCGTTGCATTTTTCATTTTCTGCGTGGCTTCCATTTTCTTTTGCAAAATGGTAATACTGCTGTCGAGTGTGCTTACATAAATACGGGCAGCGCTTTCATTATCTTTCAATACCTCTATCACTTTTGCAAATTGATTGGCGTACTGCGCATAGCTGCGGGCGTTATGCTCTTCTGCCTCACCTTCTTTTCCGAGGAGAAAGGCCTTGGTACGTGTTTCTTTTGCCAGGCGACTGTGTTCATTTGCTTTCTCGGAATTTTGTTGAGCCGTTGCTTCAACTGCCATCTCTTCTTTCTTTGAAGCATCTGCCGCGAGGCGTTTTACAAAGGCGTATTTCTCTTCAGCGGTTTTTTGCGCCTGGGTACCACTTTGTATCATATCGATGCGAACGCCATCCACGTGGGCGATCTTTTCTTTTACTCTTTTAAGCGTGTCCTTTGCTTCGTTGAGTAACATCTGGAGAGCGATGATCGGGTTATTTCTCACAATGGATTTTTCACTCTTAAACAACAAAGTGCTGCCAAGCCGGTGCAACGCACTGATGATTTGCGGAGCAAGCATGAGCAGTACGATAAATATGATCCCAAAAACAATGAAGAGGATCGACTTTGCCGCATATTCCAATAAGTTGTCGAGATTGGTGAAGAACCAATACGCTCCTCCCAGGATGAGTGCCCAATAAAATATTGAAGAAATGGTTTTCTTTCCTTCCGGAGTTTTTAAAGGTGCCGGCAACCGGTCACCTAACACCTGGAAAATTGGCAATTGATTTTTTAATTCTGCTGGTATTACTGTTAACGCAGAAGATGTATTGCTCATGTTATTGATTTATTTCTTTTTGAATAATTGAAACCACCTGTTGCATTTCACTGATGACGCCGTTTACGGAGGTGTGACCGCTGCGAATTTTTTGCTCAATGTCTGAGACCTGCGGTTCGTATTTTTGGTTGATGCCTTCACTTTGAAATTTCTTTTCAGCCAGTCTTTTTTGAATGCTGACCAGTTGTTGTTCCAGCTCGCCAATCTCTTTCGTTAAGCTTGTTTTCTCTTCCTCTTTTTGACTGATCAGTTTATCCTTTTCCTGCTGCCGTTTCACAGTTTCGGCATCGAGTACTTTGGACAAGCTTGAAATGTAGAAAGCGCCGGTATCCAGCATTTTTTCCTTTGTCAATGTTTTGTCTGCATATTTTAAGGAGGTGTACGCTGCCTTGATGTTGTTACTGGTGGCCCCACCCATTTCGACTGACGCATTCCACACTTCAAAAAAATCACAGCCAGGTTTGTTTAAAGATTCCAACACCTGGTATATGCGCAGTTTCATCTCTTTGACTCCCTCTTCGCTATGGTCTCCTGCAGGCTCCGGCGAAAACACGGGCTTATCGGGAGGAATGATCGCGGGTGCTGGTTTGTTTTCCGGCGTTGCTTCTTCCACAGGGTCCTCGCCAGGTGAACTGGTAAAAAGAATCTTTTTCAATCCCCTTAAAATGCCTCCTTTTATGTCGCCATTATTTTCAGCCATTGTATAAATATTGGAAACAAATGTAATTGAAATTTGAAGTTATCACCGTAATACCTGGTTCGAATTTTCCTTGAATGGTCGCCTGGCCCTAAGACTGGTAAATGCAGGAAACTGCGGATTGTTTGGTAGATAGCGTGGGTAGCTCAAAGTGAAAAATCACCTATTCTTAAACGGGAAGATGGGTGATCAAAAACTGCGACCAGTTTTTATAAAACAGCTGATCTATATCCTCTGCAGAGAAGCCTCGTTTCTCTAGTAAGCCGGAAAGGTTTTGCAGGTCGGCAATGTTTTCAAGGTCTGCCGGAGATTGTTCTTTTCCGAAGGCTCCATCAAGGTCGGTGCCCAGACCCACGTGCAGGCAATTGCCCGCAAGCTGGCAAATGTGATCAATATGGTCAATGATCTTTTCAAGGTTGCATCCCATATTTTGCGGTGTAGACTGGCCACGCACCCAGCCCGGAACCATCATCCAGGCGTCCAGGGCCGCCCCGATCACAGCACCCCGCTCAATCAAGGTTTTGAGTTGGTCATCGCTAAACTGGCGATTATGATTTACCAGGCTTCGGCAATTGTTATGGCTCGCCCAAACCGGCCCCTGGTAAAGGTCCATTGCATCCCAAAACGCATCATCGCACAAATGTGTCGCATCAAGGATCATGGTCAATTGTTGCATTTCATTCAATAAGGTTTTACCCATTTCATTGAGCCTGCCCGTAGCGTCCGTTCCATTCGCATAGCGGCCAGGACCGTAATGTGCAGGACCGATGGCCCGCAGTCCCTGGCGGTAGGCCTGGTGCAGGTGGTCCATGGTTACCAATGAGTCGGCGCCTTCGAGACTGAGCATATATCCAATCGGAAGATTGGCTCGATTTCCCGCTCCCAACCATTCATCGACATGTGATTTAAATTGCGCTGAAGTAGTGATCATCCGCATTTCTCCAATCGCTTCCATCTCTTTATACCAGGCTAGTTGTCCCTGGGTTTGAGCCCAGGCCTGCTGTGGAGAATTCCATCCAGGTAAAGTATTCCCAGGAGCGACGTAACGGGCTATTTGTGTTGCCACGACGAAGCCGATATTTCCGCTGCGAAGTACAGGAAAAGAAACGGTTCCTTTTTCCCGGTCGGGCTTATCAGTAAGGCCCGCTTCCCGCAGGCGAATGGCATCAACAGGCTGGCGCAAATCCCTGTTCCATTCCAGGGCGTTCATTGCCAGGTCTAAATGTGCATCAATAAGAAACATAGCTCGGAAAATTTGATAGATGAGGTGTCGTGTAACAGCGAAAATTTATTCAGCAGCGTGCAACTCAAATAAGGCTTCAATTTCAACAGGGATATTGTCGGGCAGCGAGCCCATTCCTACAGCACTGCGTACACCGATCCCGTTTTCTGTACCCCAGACTTGCGCAAAAAGTTCGCTGCAGCCATTGATCACGAACGGATGATTCTTAAAGTCAGGGGTACAATTGACCATGCCCAGGACCTTGATCACGCGTTTCACCTTGTTCAGCGAACCGAGGTTAGCTTTTAAGGTCGCCAGTATTGCAAGACCCACCTGCCGTGCCGCCATTTTTGCCGCGTCCTGGTCCAGGTCTTCACCCAAACGGCCGATAATTAGGGTTCCATCTGCTTGCACCGTTCCATGCCCGGAGACATAGCAATGTTTGCCATCAATCAACAGCGGTTTGTAAACTCCCAGTGGCTTTGGCGCCGGTGGTAACTGCAAACCCGTTTGCAAAAAATTCTCTTCTGCCGTCATAATTGTTATTTAAGAAATTGATGAATAATAAGCACACCCAGCAGGCCAACAACGGAAACGATTGATTCCATCACCGACCAGGTTTTTAGGGTATCCTTTAACGATAAGTTGAAATATTCTTTGAACATCCAAAACCCCGGATCATTTACATGTGAAAACATGAGGCTCCCCGCACCGGTGGCGAGTACCATCAGGTTAGGATCTACTCCCGAGGTTACGATCAGGGGCGCAATGATTCCGGCAGTTGTTAGGCCTGCGACGGTGGAAGAACCCAGCGCAACACGAATGATCGCGCTGATACACCAGGCCGCAACAAGCGGCTGCACCTGTAAAGACAAAAGATGACTGGCAATTACCTCGCTCGTTCCACTATCTGCTAATACTTGTTTCAACGCTCCGGCGCCACCAATAATGAAAAGTATCATCGCGATGTCTTTAACCGATCCGGTTAACTCATCCATTACCTGTGTCATTTTCTTTTTGCGGCTTAGACCCAGGCTCCAGACTGCAAACAATACAGCAATCAGCATGGCGATCACAGGATCACCAATGGCAAGGATAAATTTGGTAATGCCATTCTCCCCTGGAACAAATAAACGCGTGAGGGTAGCCAGGGTGATCAAGAGTACCGGAAGAAAAGAGGTCAGGATGCTGATAAAAAGTCCGGGTAATTCTCCATCCGGCATTGGCGCAGCAGCAAAAGTGGCCAGGGGACGAGCGGTATAGCTCTTTAAAGTGCGGGCAAACAAAGGCCCACCGATTACAATTGCAGGGATGGCAATCAGGAATCCATAAAATAATGTGAGGCCGATATCTGCTTTGTACTGCATAACGAGTGCGGTAGGAGAGGGATGAGGCGGCAAATATCCATGGGTAACTGAAAGCGCTGCAAGCATGGGCAGTCCAATGTAGACCGCGGGAATGTTATACTTATATGAGATGGTGATGATCAAC
>JAURWD010000137.1 GCA_030655145.1 Ferruginibacter sp. | reverse complement strand
CTCCTATTCCAGTGCCATCATCTCCAATTTCAATCAATATTCGTTTCCCGTCAATCTTATAAGCACTCGCTTCTACGACCCCGTTTTGCTTCCCGTATTTTATCGCGTTATCAACGAGGTTGATCAAAACCTGCCTTATTTTTTCCTGGTCCGCGTGGACGGTTAAGGGCAATTCGCAGCCTTTTTTAATTTGCTGTTTCATTTGTTTTTTGTCCGCTTTTATCGCAAGCGAATCAAAGACTTCTTTAACCAGGTCCTGGATCACGAAGTTGGTTTTATACAACTGTAACTCACCGCGTTCCAATTTCGAGATTTCGTCAAGATCGTCCACGAGATTAACCAACCTGTCAATATTCCGGGAGGTACTCGAAAGAAATTTTTTGTTTACGTCTGGATTTTCAAGGGCGCCATTCAAGAGAGTGTCAACATATCCTTGTATGGCAAAAATGGGCGTCTTCAATTCATGAGAAAGATTCTGCAGGAATTCCTTTCGGTAAGCTTCATTTCGTTTAAGCACCTCGATTTCCGCCTTGCGTTGTTGTGCCCAGAGCTCCACATCTTCCCTAACCTCGTCAATACTTTTCTGTGGCAAAATGTCTTTGTAATAAAACTCTTCTTTCTTACTTGCCTTCGTTTGATAGATCAGCTTATAAATAAGTTTGATCTTCCGGTAAACAAATTTTTGAACCATGAACAAGATCAAAGCGTAACTCCCAAGGAACATCACGATCAGCCATACCAGGGCAATCCAGGCATTGGTTTGAAAAAAATAAATGCCGAGGCTAATAGGCACCGCAATAATGAACGCCGTACTCGCAGACAATTGCTGCGGTGAAAGATTCTTGTCAGGAAACATACTGAAAATTATAGGTGACCGATGCGGAACGAATTATTGTAAAAATACAATTAAACAGCCAGCAGTACAGCGCTGTAGTGACAGATGGCGGCAGCCAAAACAAACAGGTGCCAGATCACATGGTGATACGTGAATTTGTGCCAGAGATAAAAAATGACCCCGATGGAATACAAGACACCGCCTTCGGCAACGAGCATAATGATTTTTGAGGGCATAGACGCAAAAAAGGCATGGTTGTCTACGAAAAGGATCCAACCCATGAGCACGTACAAAAGGGTTGAGATAATTTCAAATTTCCCGGTATAAAAGATCTTGAAAAAAATGCCGAAGAAAGTGAGTCCCCACAAAATGACCAGCAAGGTTATTCCAAATGTGTTATTCACAAAGGTCAAGATGATGGGCGTGTAGGTGCCGGCAATAAGAAAATAGATACTGATGTGATCTACGATCTTCAAAACCCGTTTTAGGTCTGGTCGTTGAAATCCGTGATAAAGTGTTGAGGAAATGAAAACCATCAAAAAACAGGCGGCATATATACTGGCACCTGTTAAGGTAGTTACGTTATGCAGCTTGCTGGCGTTGATTAACAAAATGGGCATGCAAACGATTCCAAATAAAATTCCCAATGCGTGGAGCAGGCTATTAACTGTTTCGAGTTTAAGGGTGATGTCTGGAGTCCCCTGGTTCATCTCGCGAAAAATATATGATTGACAGATTGCTTCCGTAAATCCAGGTGATCTGGCGGAAGCGTGGCAATAGTTCAGTCGAAAATATTGTGCCGGGAATATCTACAATTCGAATTTGTAGCCAACACCTTTAACCGTAGTGATGCAATCAAGGTTAAGTTTTTGGCGAATCTTCCGGATGTGCACGTCGATGGTGCGGTCTCCAACGATCACTTCGGTGCCCCATACCTGGTTTAAGATTTCATTGCGCAAAAAGACTTTCCCGGGACGGGAGGCCAGTAAGGCCAGCAGCTCGAATTCTTTGCGGGCGAGCGTAATATCATTTTCCTCGTAGCGGACGAGGTATTTTTCGCGATCGATCGTCATTGGCCCGATCTGGATGGTTTCAGTGTCTTCTTTTGTCACCCTGCGAAAAAGGGCATTGACTTTGCTTGTTAATATTTTGGGACTGATGGGTTTGGTAAGGTAATCGTCCGCACCCATTTCGAGACCACGTATTTCGGTTCCTTCGTCGCTTAAGGCAGAAAGAAAAACGATGAGCGTTTCTTTGAATGCGGGTTGCATGCGAAGAATGTTGCATACATCAATGCCGTTTTTACCCGGCATCATGATATCCAAGATGATCAAATCAGGATGATGTTTTTGCGCCTGCTCAATGGCTTCGTCACCATTCTTTGCAGTATGAACATCGTATCCCTCGGTCTCAAGGTTGAACTGTATGATTTCCAGTATATCTGGCTCATCGTCAGCTATTAAAATTTTCTTAACAATACTCATACTATTTTCGCTCCGCAAAAGTAGTGGTTAGGTTTGTTGCTTTTATAAAATACGTGTTCGGCACGTATTATCAAATTGTTAACCGAATGCAACAGGTCTTTGTTCAATCGCATCTATAACCTCCGTGTTACGGCTGCGTCGGGTTTTTTCGTCATCTTTGCAGGAGCATCAAGCACTCATATGAAATTAATTTTCCTCTCTATTCTCTTACTCACTGGTTCAATCGAAGTTTTCGCAATGCAGGATTCAGTCGTTGTTCCTATTAGCCGGCAGCGGTTTCATGACCGCGTTGACAACGAGCAAAAGATCACTGACAAGGCTGACGGTAAGGTAGACGGGTTAATAAAAGTTTCAACGAACGAAGAAGTAAATCTGCAGGTTACCGATGCAATTACCCGCCGCATTAATGAATTTCAAAATTTTATCGAGGTCACAAATAAGGTTAAAAGCAGTAATGAGAAGATCCGGCAGCTTGGCTACATCGAAGAACTGATCAGGAATTTTCGCCTTGCCTGGAAAGCCAAAAAGATCAACCCCGCATTGGCTTCTGTGGTCATGGATAATTTTGACGCTGTTTGGCAGGCGCACCTGGATAGCCTGAGCATTGAGCCGGCTTTAAGAGAATCATCTTACGAAGTAGGGATGATCATTGTTGATATTTTCAAATTGAATTCCGGTTACGAGGACAGCAAGAAAATGCTGTTCCTGAAGTTTTGCCAGTTAAATCCTGATAAGATCCTCACCAACATTCGTCCGTTTGTAAATGAATCTTTTGCGGACAGCCTTGTTGTGGTTGCCTGTAAAAATGATCCCGAGCAATTATATGATTACGCCTATTCAACCCGCTCTCCCGAAGGGAAATTGATTCAAAAAAATACGAATCCAATGGTGAAAGCCATTGTCCAGTTGAGTAAACTCGAAAATGCACTTTTATATTATCCGTTCCTTGACAATATCCTGAATGAAAAAATAAGCATCGCGGATATTCGCAAATACATCGGTACAAATAACAAAGGGTACGATAGTGTTGGCTATTTCAAACTCCTCGTAAAAACTGAAATTGATTATTATTACAGGTTGGCTGTTAAGAAGGATACGCCTGTGGCAATGTTTGGCGTTAATGGCCTCAGGAAGATGTTGCAGAAAAAAGCCTTTCAGCATTTCATCAAGCCCATCAATGATTTGCACGAACAAAATAACCTGAATGTTCGGATGCGTGCTATTGAGCCGCTGACGGCCCAGGAATTGTACTTCGTGATGGTGATGGGGGAGAATGATATATACACTTCCAGTTATAAACACAGTTTTGCCCGGTTGTTGCAGCGAATGGGTACCAGGCCTCGGGGCGATTCATTGCTGTTAAGCGTGAATATGGACTATTTTAAAAAGTTCATCAAGATGGCTGCAAACTTTAACCAGCTTGATACTTTCCTGAAAATTATGCCGCCAGACAATGCCACCATTTTGATGAAGGCATTTGTATCGAACCTCGACCAGGCAACAAACCTCGAAGACGCGGTTGATGTTGCGGACAGTTACAGCAGTATTCGCGACAGCGGATTGCTTCGGAACATTCTCCGAAATGTTACCATCAACGAACAAAGGAGTATTGAAGACAACAATTCAAGGGGGAAAATTATTTATGGCTTATTAAAAACGATTTTCCTCTCGGCAAATGACAATAGCATCGATCTCACGAGCCAGATAGGGATCCCTTCGATTTATACAGTCGATAATAAATTCCTCGCGGATGACAGTGGGAGAGTTGTAGAACAAGTGTTTTTTTATGGGGATGAAGACGGCATCACTCATTTCGGGCCGTTTGTCGCCTCTTTCTCGCCAAAAGAGTGGAAGGTAACTATGCAGAAGGAATGGGTGGAGATCAAATCTCTGACGGGAAAGAAAGTTTGGATCTATGCCAACCGCCCCTTGAATAATGACAAGAATTTGGATGACACAGCCCAGGTTCACCTGGCGAAATACCTCCAGAAAAATGATTTGCAGCCTTCGATCGTGGTTCATCGTGGCCATAGTTATTGGTTGCCCCGCACAATCGACCGTATGCCCGCAGATGCAAAAATTGTTGTGCTGGGTTCTTGCGGCGGCTACCAGAATTTAAACCAGATCATTAGCACCTGCCCAGATGCGCATATCATCTCCACCAAAGAAATTGGGAAGGGAGACATCAACCGGCCTGTCCTGAATTATCTCAATCAATCTGTTGCTTCAGGTAAGCCGCTTGTTTGGAAAGATATGTGGAGCTCGCTTACAAAGTTGTTTTATTCGGATGGCAATAAGGCAATGCAGGAAAGCTGGGATGATTACGTTCCACCATATAAAAACCTTGGAGCAATTTTTATAAAAGCTTATAATAAAAAGATGGAGAAAGAATAGGACTGCAAAACGGTTTCACAATTTTCAATTTTAATTACCGTTCATAAACCCCAACCGAAGCCTACCCATACAACTGTTAACTTTATTTGATGATTGAGCCGGCGAAGACCAAAAAAGTCCTGAACATCTCTCTTCTACGCAGGGTATTTTACTTTGCTTCTCCTTATAAAAACAAGTTCTATTGGTCTCTCTTTCTCGCCATTTTTTTGGCGGTTATTTCTCCCGTCAGGCCCTGGTTAATTCAATTTACCATCAATGATGGCTTAAATCCGGGAGTACAAGTTGGCTTTCTTCAGGGGGCCGCTGAGGTAATCATCGGCGTTACGGTTATTCAATTGACCTTGTTGATCCTGGAAACCATTTGTCGCTTCATATTCACTTTTTTCACGGCTTCATTGGGCCAAAGTGTGGTAAAAGACATGCGGGTGGCTACTTACAAAAAAGTGATCAGTCTTAACTTGAGCCAGTTTGACAAAACACCGATCGGCACGTTAACCACCAGGACCATCAACGACATTGAGTCGATCAACGATATTTTTGCCGACGGTCTGATACCCATCATTGCAGATCTACTTTCCATCATTGCGGTGTTATCTTATATGTTCTATGTTGACTGGCGATTGACCCTTGTATGCATGGCGCCCTTTCCAGCACTGATCATTGCCACCTATTTTTTCAAAGAGAGTGTCAACAAGTCATTTATCCGCGTAAGGAATGCGGTCGCCCAGCTAAATGCATTCGTGCAGGAACACATCACCGGGATGGCTGTGGTGCAGGCATTTGCAGCAGAACAAAAAGAGTTCGCAAAATTCAATACGATCAATAAGGAACATCGCAACGCCAATATCCGCAGCATTTTTGCCTATTCGGTTTTTTTTCCGGTGGTGGAGCTGGTACTGGCCATCTCCCTGGGGTTATTGGTTTGGTGGGCAGGCGGAGAACACAGTCATGAAGCTGCGGGTAACATTACCGCCTTCATCCTATGTCTAAACTTGCTTTTTCGTCCGCTTCGCGTGATCGCTGATAAATTCAATGTGTTACAAATGGGGATGATTGCCAGCGAGCGGGTATTCAAAGTATTGGATAATGAAGACGTAACCCCACGATACACAAACGGGAATGTACCCCCTGCCGGGACTGCTTCGCCGTTGATCCGCGGAAATGTTGCATTTAAGGATGTGTCCTTCGGGTATCTCGAAGACCAATTGGTGCTGAAGAGTATTTCATTCAGTATCCAGGCTGGAGAAACATTGGCGATTGTTGGTAACACGGGAAGTGGGAAAACCTCCATCATCAGTGTCCTCAATCGGCTTTATCCGATCAATAGCGGGCAAATCACCATTGATGGCACCGACATTGGTGCCTTTGATGTTCAATACCTCCGGGGCAGGATATCTGTTGTGCTACAGGATGTGTTTTTATTTAGCGGATCAGTTTATGACAATGTTACCCTCCGCAACCCATTGATCACAAAAGCACAAGTAGAAGAAGCGGCCAAACTGATCGGCATTCATGAATTTATCATGCAATTACCAGGAGGCTATCAATATAATGTTATGGAAAGAGGGGCTACCCTTTCCCTTGGGCAACGTCAATTATTGTCATTCGTCAGGGCAATCTTATATAACCCGGCCATTTTGATTCTCGACGAGGCCACTTCCTCGGTTGACACACAAAGTGAACGCCTGACACAACATGCCATTGACAAACTCATCGCCGGCCGTACTTCGATCGTAATAGCGCACCGCCTCAGCACCATCCGGAAAGCAACCCGCATATTGGTGTTGGAAAAAGGCGAGATCAAAGAATTGGGGTCTCATGAAGAATTGATGAGCAAAAAAGGGCATTACTATAAGCTACATAAAATGCAGTTTGAGAAGCAGGTCAAGCTTGTTTGACCAAAGTAAATCAGATGCACTTGTTAATCTCGAAAGGCATTTTTGTTCGCCTTTTGGTTGAACATACCTCGATATTCCACCTTCAAATTTATTCGTGCTTTCATTGACCAAATAATCTTTAATCTCTTATCTTTGCGCCAAATTTCGGAAACGATATGGCATCAAGGAGCATCAAATCATTACTGGTAGCGGTTTTTACTATATTTTCTCTTTCTTTTTCCGGCAACCTTTTTGCCCAGCACGAAGAGGAACATGGCCTTTCGGAACATGCTCCTGAGAAACAAGAAGGATTCAATGCCAAGAATGTGATCTTCAGTCATATTATGGATGCGCACGAGTTTCACTTTGTGGATTATAAAGGAAGTGATGGGGCCGTTCATCCTGTTACGATTCCCCTTCCTGTTCTACTTTACTCCCCGCAAAAAGGGTTTTCAAGTTTTATGTCCTCTGCCTTTGAACATGGCCACAAGGAAGTTGATGGTTACAAACTGGTTGAAGGCAAGATCATCCCTACCGAAGCCGGGGTGAAAGTGTATGATCTTTCTTTAACCCGGAACGTGGTCCAGATGATATTGGCTCTTGCCTTGTTGGTTTGGTTGATGATCAGTGTTGCAAAAACTTACAGCACTGGCCAGGGTGTTACTTCCGCTCCAAAAGGCAAGCAAAACCTGGTAGAAGTGTTGGTGACTTTCGTTCGTGATGAGGTCGCTCGTCCGAACCTTCGCCACAAAGCAAACAAATACCTTCCTTATTTACTCACTGTATTCTTTTTTATCCTCATAAACAACATTATAGGATTGGTACCAGGCACAGCCAACGTAACCGGTAACATTGCCTTCACTGTGGTGCTTGGTTTAATTTCATTTTTGGTGATAATGTTCAGTTCCAATTCTCACTATTGGGGTCACATCTTCAATCCTCCGGGCGTGCCTGGTTTTGTAAAGCCGATTCTGGTATTGGTGGAGTTTCTTAGCGTTTTCATCAAACCCTTTGCGCTTATCATCAGGTTATTTGCCAACATGGTTGCGGGTCACATCATTATTATCTGCCTGATCTCGTTAATTTTCATATTTGCACAGATAAAGCCAGCACTAGGATTTGCTGCGTCACCTGTATCTATCGCCTTCACGGTGTTTATTTATTTCATTGAAGTGTTGGTAGCTTTTTTACAGGCATTCATTTTTACGGTTCTAACCGCGGTTTTCATCGGCCAGGCGTTTGAAGGCGAACATCATCCAGGTGATCATCACCCGCTTCCAGATGATGCGGTGATCGTTTAATCATTTATTTTTTTAATCAGTATAAATTCACAATTATGGACTTCATTTTATTAGATGCGTTAGCAAATGCAGGTGGTGCCGTAGGTGCTGGTCTGGCTGCTGTAGGCGCAGGTATCGGTATCGGCCAGATTGGTAAAGGCGCTGTTGAAGCGATTGCCCGTCAACCCGAAGCTTCTAATGATATCCGTGCAAACATGATTCTTGCTGCCGCCTTGGTAGAAGGAGCTGCTTTGTTCGCGATCATCATTGGTTTCCTTGCGATGGTATTGTAAGATCGTTACCCAATGCATTACTGCATTCAAAGTACAGGACGGAGAATGCAGTATTTTTATTTTTCACTGGTGTGAAATGCACCGGTTCCAATATATCCCGATTGTAAAATTTTTCATTTTACATTTTAAATTAACAAGATGCAACTATTAACACCCGACTTAGGATTATTAATCTGGACTTTACTCGCCTTTTTGATCGTTTTTTTTCTTCTGAAAAAATTTGCCTGGCCGGCCATAATCCAGGGCTTGAATGACCGTGAGAAAAATATCGAGACATCGATCGCATCTGCTGAGAAAGTAAAGTTGGAAATGGCTCAATTGAAAAATGACAATGAGGCATTACTTGTTCAGGCTCGTGAAGAACGTGCTTTGCTGTTAAAAGAAGCAAAAGAAACAAGAGACAAACTGATCAATGATGCAAGAGAAGATGCGAAGGCGCAGGCAGCAAAAATCGTTGCGGACGCTCAGCTGACGATAAATAACCAGAAGATGGCTGCTATCACAGACTTGAAAAACCAGGTAGGTAACTTAGTTGTCGAGATCTCTGAAAAAGTTTTGCGTCGTGAATTGAATGATAAATCCGGCCAGGAAACTTATATCAGGAAGTTGGCGGAAGATGCAAAATTGAATTAATTCAAGGTAGCCCCTTGCATTACAAACACGTTCAGAATTTTCAAATAATATAAATGAATAATCCTCGCTTAGCAACCCGGTACGCCAAAAGCATCATTGATCTTTCTATCGAGAGAAATGAGTTGGATGCGGTTTATAATGACATGAAATTTATTGCAAAGATTTGCAAAAGCAATCCCGATTTCCTTTCATTGTTACGGAGCCCGGTTATATCAGCTAGTACAAAGGGTAAAATCATCGGGGCAATAACGACAGGCCGTGTTAGTCAACTCACTTCAGGTTTTATTAGTTTACTGGTGGCCAAATCAAGAGAGGCCAACCTACCTGAGATCGCTGTCGCTTTTGTTGATCAGTACAACGAAATAAAAAATATACACAAAGTAAAAGTAACCACTGCCGTTCCGATGAGTGATATTTTGAAAGAGGCTATTCTTTCGAAAGTGAAAGAAACAGCGCCTTTGCAAACGCTCGAATTAGAGACCATTGTTGACGACGAAATCATTGGTGGTTTTATATTGGAAAGTGATGGCAAGGCAATTGACGCAAGCGTATTGCGCCATTTGAAAGATGTCAAAAAGCAGTTTATGAATAATGATTACCTGCATAAGATCAGGTAAACACAATTCTAAAAATAAAAATAAAAAAACCACATTTGCTTGTGGTTTTTTTATTTTTAGCAAGCCAAATTTCTAAATAAGCTAACATGAGATTATTTTTTACTTCCGTACTTTTCTTGACATTTTTGCAGGTTTCGGAAAGGGCCACGGCCCAATCGTTGTATCCAGTAAGTATGGAGGCAAAAATTTCAAATTCGAGCCTTATTGTCGAAGGCCGGGTTGTTTCTCAAAAGTCATTTTGGAATGATCGTCATACGATGATCTTTACAGCCAACCAGGTAGAGGTCTACAAAATTTTCAAAGGTAAAACACAGGATGCAAGCATCGAAGTACTTACAGTTGGTGGTACTGTAGGTCTGGATGCAATCGAAGCCAGCGATCTACTTGTCCTGGATAAGGGGACAGTCGGCGTATTTTTCTGTACTCCAACTACCAGCCCGCTTTTGTCACCGGTCACCGGCAACCAATTATTGACTGTATACGCAAGTGCCCAGGGGTATTTGTCTTATGATTTGGCAGCACGAAAAGCAAGTGCGCCTTTCGCACGTTACTCAAGTATTGAAAATGAACTTTACCGCGATATTGTGAAACAGACAGGTCTACAACCTGTAAACATCAATCCATCGTTTACAGTTGCCCCCCAGGCAAGGCCGCAGAATCCTCTCGCACCAGCCATCACTTCGTTTTCACCTGCATTGGTCAACGCGGGAGCCATTCTTGATCCGGCTACAAACCTGCTTACGATCAACGGATCCGGGTTTGGAGCAACTCCCGGAGAGCAGTCTGCTGTGATTTTTGACGACGCAAATGATGGTTATGGTGGCACTCCCTTCGTAGTACTCTACGGCTCTTCGCTGATACAATCCTGGACAGACAATCAAATCAAGATTCAGGTACCCTCCCGTGCCGGTAGTGGCACTTTCCAGGTAAGGGACCAGGCAATGCTTACTGCAAGCTCTCCCACGTTTTTAGAAGTCAATTATTCTATCAGCACCAGCGAAGTAACCTTGTCAGGAAGTCAGTACATACAGGAATGGAATCTTATGGACGATAATGGTTCGGGTGGATACTCGATAGTGTATAGTACTGGAACCGGCGGGAACGGAATTAATCTTAATACTGCCCCAGAGAAGGCAACTTTCGAGCGTGCATTAAACACATGGAAAGAAGTGGCTGGCTTCAATGCCGCTCTTGCTGGCACTACAACTGCTCAAGCCGTCGCAGCCGATGGTGAAAACGTTGTGATGTTTGACAACTCTAATACAGGTTTCGATCCGCTCGCGGACGGAGTACTGGCAGTTTGCTACTCCTATATTAGTTATTGTACCGGTTCATTACTTAACCAGGCGCAAAAAACTGGCTTCGACATTGTTATCAGGAATCCTGGTCATTCCAGCGGCAGTACCAATTTTACCAGTGGGCCTTGCCCCCCTGCCACAAATATTGCGGAAACGGATATGGAAACTGTATTGCTTCATGAGTTAGGCCATGCCATCAACCTGGCCCATATAAATGATAGCTATATCGGAACAACACTTCCAAATGTTGATCCTGGTAAATTGATGAACTATGCTATTGTGAATGGAGTTGCGAGAAAATCTCCTGATTATGCTGGTTATCGTGGCGCCCTTTATTGCATAACTCCACAAGGAAACACTTATGGCAATTGCGGGCTCGCTACAACGGAAATGACCCCTTTGGCCAGGACTGTTACTCCGTTAGATGAGTGCCCAGTGAGTTTTCCATCGGTCAGTACTTCCCCAGGCACTATCGTCAGTTTTGATTTGATCCACGCGACCAGCAATAAGTATGGTGATCCCGCCTATACAGAAGTAAATTGTAGTTCAACCGGAACCAATGTAACAAACAATGCTTATTACGCCATTCGCACCGATGAAGATGGGGGAGACCTGAACATTACGGTGAGTGATTACACGACGCTTCCCGCAGGTATTGCCTGCACAGGCGCAGGCGCCCGATTGGCTATCTACCAGGTAAATGCTTGTCCGGCAGGCCAAACCTTTCCTTCGCCGGTAATTTGCCGTACCGTGTTTCGCAACGGGGCGCTTTCAACTATCTCCGGGCTATCAGCAAATACAAACTACCTGATTTACCTCGATGGCATTTCCAATACCAAAGCATCATTTAGTCTTACTTTAAACGGCAGCGTTTTACCTGTCACCCTCGTGAATTTCAATGGTGTTTACGCAAACGAAAAAGTTAATCTCAGTTGGAAAACCAGCAGCGAAATAAATAGTAAGGAATTCCAGGTGGAAAAGAGTCATAACGGAATTGCGTTCACCCAGTTTGCCGTAATTGATGCAAAAGGAAATACTTCTATCGAGTCTGCATATGTCGCGATTGATGAGCGTCCATTTTCCGGGCAAAGTTTTTACCGGTTAAAAATGGTGGATAAAGACGGAACCTTTACCTATTCTGAAATTGTGAAAATAAAAACTCCTGCTAAGTCGGTCTTTTTCAGCCGTACTTTTCCAAATCCTACGACCGGAAAATTGACACTCGAAGTCATTTCAGATATGCGAAAAAATCTATCCGCGGAGGTATTAGATCTTTTAGGTAAAAGAGTTCAACTAGACCGGATCAATTTGGAACCAGGAGTAAATCTAAAAACCGTTATGGTTAACAGGCTGGCGGTGGGAACATACTTCATTCAACTTAGAGACGAAAGCGGAACCGTGATTGGTAAGTCAACTTTCATCAAAAATTAAGTGTCTTACATAACTGGGAGGTGAAAGATAGAGCTCGTTTGCAGGATGTTTTTTCTGCTAAAACACCCTGTTTTTTTTGACACTGTTCACGCCAACCCCTACCTTTGCAGCCTTAAATAAAACACCAGGCAGGCATGGGATTTCGGACAGCTCACCGAAGACCGATTTTCCACTCCAGATTGGTAATAAACAAACTTAATTTGTATGGTAGAAATTAAACCAGATGAAATTTCGGCGATACTTCGTCAACAGCTGACCAGTTTTAATGCAGGTACAGATTTAGAAGAAGTTGGAACCGTTTTGCAGGTAGGAGACGGTATTGCCCGTGTGTACGGTCTGAATAATGTACGCAGTGGTGAATTGGTGGAATTTGACAATGGTGTAAAAGCAATTGCGCTTAACCTTGAAGAG
Source organism: Ferruginibacter sp. (assembly GCA_030655145.1). Lineage (GTDB taxonomy): Bacteria > Bacteroidota > Bacteroidia > Chitinophagales > Chitinophagaceae > Ferruginibacter. The sequence continues at coordinate 4,990 of JAURWD010000137.1, read as the reverse complement.
GACAATGTGGGTGTGGTATTGATGGGTGATTACGGTGCAATTAAAGAAGGTGACAGAGTCAAACGCACCGGCCAGATCGCCTCTATCAAAGTTGGCGAAGGTATGAGCGGACGCGTTATTAACACCCTGGGCGAACCTATCGATGGCAAAGGTCCTATTGTTGGCGAGTTATATGAAATGCCACTAGAGCGTAAGGCTCCTGGTGTAATTTTCCGGGAACCGGTTAAAGAACCACTACAAACCGGAATCAAAGCCATTGACGCGATGATCCCAATTGGTCGTGGCCAGCGGGAGTTAGTTATTGGTGATCGCCAGACTGGTAAAACAGCCATTTGCGTTGATACCATTATTAATCAAAAAGAATTTTATGATGCAGGTAAGCCTGTGTATTGTATATATGTGGCAATTGGCCAAAAAGCCAGTACCATTGCAGGGATCATGAAAACGCTCGAAGAATACGGAGCAATGGCTTATACAACCATTGTTGCTGCTTCTGCTTCAGATCCGGCCCCGCTTCAATTCTACGCGCCGTTTGCGGGTGCAGCAATTGGAGAATTTTTCCGCGATACCGGAAGGCCAGCGCTGATCATTTACGATGATCTTTCTAAACAAGCTGTCGCCTATCGTGAAGTTTCCTTATTACTTCGCCGTCCGCCAGGCCGTGAGGCTTACCCGGGGGATGTATTTTACTTGCATAGCCGGTTATTAGAGAGAGCTGCCAAGGTAATTGCCAAAGATGATATTGCACGTCAGATGAACGATTTGCCAGAATCAATCAAACATTTGGTTAAAGGCGGAGGTTCATTAACAGCTTTGCCGGTTATTGAAACCCAGGCTGGTGACGTTTCTGCATATATCCCAACTAATGTGATCTCCATTACTGATGGCCAGATCTTTTTGGAAGGTAACTTGTTCAACGCCGGTATCCGCCCTGCAATCAACGTAGGTATTTCGGTAAGCCGTGTGGGTGGTAACGCTCAGATCAAATCAATGAAAAAAGTTGCCGGTACGCTAAAACTTGACCAGGCCTTGTACCGGGAATTGGAAGCGTTCTCAAAATTTGGTGGCGACCTTGATGCTGCCACTAAAAATGTAATTGATAAAGGTGCCCGTAACGTGGAAATCCTGAAGCAATTGCAATATTCACCGATGTCTGTTGAAAAGCAGGTTGCCATGATTTATTTGGGTACCCAGGGATTATTGAGAGAAGTAGCTGTAAAAAATGTAAAAGCATTTGAAGAGCATTTTCTTTTAGAGCTAGAGAATAAATATCCAGAAATTCTAACCGAGTTTAAGAAAGGAAATCTTCCGGAAGATGGTGTGAAGAAACTTGGTGAACTTGCGAAGACCTTGACTGCGCATTACAAATAATACCTTCCTTTTACATGATATAAGCCTCCCCATTCAATCGGGGAGGCTTTTTGTTATCGCAAGCATTTTTTGATTTTTCGTAATTGCCAAGATTTTTTTGGCAGTGTAAGATTTAGTTTTATATTTGCGTACCTCAAGCATCTTTCCCCGGAAAGATCACCTCAAACTGCAATTCCTAAAGAAACAATCACAATCCTCCATCCGTTTTAGTTTTTTTGTCAGCTAGTTCGTAGCGCCATATAGAATCCCTATATCTTTTGCATTTCCGCTTACTTCTTCTTTATTAAACCTCTAAACCGCAAACGGAATGAAAAAATTCTACACATTACTATTGACCGTATTGTCAATCTCTGGTTATCAATTCTCTCATGCTCAATGTCTTGGCAATAAAGGCCCTAATTTATTGGGTGCAAAAGGCACTTTCAGCGCTCCATTTATTACTGTAAATCCCAATGCTGATGCCTGCACAAGCTCTGGCTCATCAGCCTGGTCTCCAGTCGGCAATGTTGGTAACGCCCTTGCAGGCTGTAATACACCTGCTCAAAGCCTTCCCTGTTCGGATTATATTTATACTGCTGCAAATAATGGCCTGTTCAATGAATTTAGGTATTCAGTTGTAAAAACTGTGGGCACAACTACCGGATTCAATTGCATTAAAGGCGATTGGCGTGGATCTGATCATACAGGCGATGGTGGCTACTTTCTTGCTGTAAATGGTGCTCCAAATACAACCTTCAGCCCTATTTTTTACCAGATCAAATCTATCCCGGTTTGTATCGGAACGACCTACGAGTTTTCCGCTTACGTTATCAACCTAAAGCCCGGTTCTGGAGTTACCAGTTCTTCTCCAAATATTTCATTTAAAGTGAACGGGCAGGTTATTGCTAATTCAGGATTGATTGCTGCAACTCAACAGTCTAAATGGATTAAAGTGGGTGGGTCATTCGTTGCTACCACAAACATCGTGGATCTTGAAGTTGTTAATGCAACAGCGGTTCCGGTTGGAAATGATCTTGGCTTAGATGATATTTCAATTAATGTTTGTCAATCGCAGATCAACGTTAATGGTCCGGGAGCTACATGTGCTGGTAGTAACGTCTCCGTGAATTATACAGTGTTAGATGCTTACGCAGCGCATTCCTGGTACAAATGGCAAGTAAGCACAGATGGCGGGGCAAACTTTTCGGATGTGAGCGCAGCAGCGCAAGCAAGTTTCACAAATAATTCATACGTACTTACAAATGAACTAGGCCTGGTAACTTCTCTTATGAACGGCAACAAATATCGTCTTGCCGTAGCAACGTCTGAAGCTGGTCTTTCTCAGCCCGAGTGTATCTATTTCAATGACTATACCCTAATAGTAGCGGATTGTGCTCCCACTCCGGTACAGTTAACATCTTTTAACGGTAAATACCAGGGCGGAAAAGCGATTCTTGACTGGCAAACGAGCCAGGAACTTAATAGCGACCGCTTCGAAATATTCAGAAGTATTGATGGAGTTGAGTTCGTGAAAGTTGCTGTGGTAAAAAGTGCTGGTAACAGTAATACGGTAAGAAGCTATACTCACCCTGATTACGTTTCAAGCGCTGCCAGCCAGGTTTATTACAAGCTTAAACAAATTGACATTGACGGAAGATTTACTTTTTCTTCAATCATCAAATTGAACATTGGATCACAAACTAAGTTTGAAGTGTTTCCAAACCCATTCACGAATAATTTTACGGTGTCTTTCAGTGCATTGAAATCCGCGACAGCCACGTTGCGCATTCAAAATGCGGCGGGACATCTCGTATATACTAAACAAGTGGCTATCACAAAAGGAACTAACTCCCTGGTGATGAACAGCCTTCCTTCAATGGCAACTGGGGTGTACTATATCACAATTAATAATGAAGAATTAAATATTAACAGCAAGCTTCAAAAATTCTAGAATATTTTTTTTGATTGATGCTCAAAGGTCCCTGCGAAGGGACCTTTGATATTTAATGACCATTTTCTGGTTGTCGCTATTTTGTCATGATTTTCAGAAAGGAATGTTTTTTGTGTTTTTATCGGGAAAATAAACTACAAACTATGACACTTGGAATTATGGCGATCTCTGTAATCTTTATGGTGATCGGGATGGTGGTACAGTACAGGTTGAAAAGTAAATTTAAAGAGTATGGAAATGTTCCTACCTCTTCCGGGCTAAGTGGGAAGGAGGTTGCTGAAAAGATGCTACGAGACAATGGAATATATGATGTGCAGGTGGTATCGGTGCCTGGCTTTCTTTCAGATCATTATGATCCTTCAAAGAAGACGGTAAACCTTAGTGCTGAAGTATATGAAGGTCGTCACGTTGCTGCAGCTGCTGTGTCAGCGCACGAGTGCGGTCACGCAGTGCAACATGCCACAGCGTACTCTATGTTGCAGTTGCGGAGCAAACTAGTACCAATTACCCAGATAAGTACAAACCTGTCACAGTGGGTGATCATTGCAGGGTTAGGCATTTTAGGATTTGGTGGAGGCAACCAAACCATCTTGCTTATCGGTATTATCTTGTTCGCGGTCTCAACACTCTTTTCCGTTATCACCCTACCAGTTGAATTTGATGCATCGTCCCGTGCTTTAGCATGGCTTAACACGGCCAAAATTACTCGTCAACAAGAACATGCCCAGGCAAAAGATGCTTTGAAATGGGCTGCTCTAACCTACGTTGTGGCCGCTCTTTCATCAATTGCAATGTTGGTTTACTATATCATGATCTACACGAGCAGAAGCAGGGACTAAACGTGCTAAGCTCATCATTGAGCTGATGACGATGGAAAGTAAGAAATAATTGATTTTTTCAGAAGAGCGCAGCAACATATTTGCCGGCGCTCTTTTTTTACACGAAAACTTTGACGATCAAGGTTTGAAGTATCACTAATAGTCATTGCTCATCTCTTTGCAATCTAGCTCGGGTTGGCATACGAACGGTGAACATGCTGGTAAACACATTCAATTAGTCAATTAATAAAGGGAAGTTATAGTTTGATCTCTTCGTCGCTGTCGTCGAAAAAATGAAACTCAGTCAGGTGATAGTTTGAATTGGAAACAACTTTAATTTTTTGTTTGTATTTCCAGCTCCATCTCCTGCGTTTCGAAATGAAGCCACTTGTGAGGAAAGTGTAAAGGATAGGATTTACCTGAATTGTTAGTCCTTTATGCTTTTGCATGATAAGGTAACTCAGGTTTTTTTCTATTTCGTCCTCGAGGATGAGGGTAGAAGATATTTTCCCGCTGCCATTGCAACTTGGGCAGATCTCAGAAGTATTGATATTCATTTCCGGCTTCATACGCTGCCGGGTAATTTGCATTAAACCAAATTTGCTGATGGGAAGAACCGCATGTTTGGCCCTATCGGTCCGCATGAATTGCTCCATGGCATCGGCAAGTCTTTTTTTGTTTTCAATCAACTTCATATCAATGAAATCGACTACGATGATTCCGCCGAGGTCGCGTAATCTCAACTGCCTTGCTATTTCCTCTGCTGCTTCCAGGTTAGTTTCGAGGGCGTTTTGCTCCTGGTTATTGCTGACACTTTTGTAACCACTGTTTACATCAATTACATGAAGAGCTTCCGTGTGTTCAATGATCA
>JAURWD010000118.1 GCA_030655145.1 Ferruginibacter sp. | reverse complement strand
CCAAAGAAATGGAAGAGCCCATTCCTAAAAAATTCATGAACTTATTATGGCGTGAACCAAAATGTACCAACTTATCATAACCGTGATTCATCATCAAAACTCCCACACCTAACCTGAGTACGAGCATCGCTGCATTGAATGCGCCGGCAGAATATTTTGTCGACAACAATTTCTTCATTTTGTTAATTTTTTAATCTTCGAAATCGAGCTAAGTTTTATTATCATTTTCTTAACAGCGTTGCAAATGTACATTCGTTTTGTAAAACAGTTATCCACTTATTAACAAACGGTTTGGAACGGTGTTTGCTCGAGGGGCAATATAGCTAATTTTGCAACCATCTATTAATTGATAGATACAACCCACACAATGAAACGACAAATCTTCTTCGTGCTTTGCACAGCACTATTTTCTATTAGTTCTTTCTCCCAAGCCACTCACACAATTACAGATCCTGAAAAACGATTTAAAGAAGCCAAAGAATTATTTGTTAAACAGCAATATGCCTTAGCCTATCCTTTGTTGCAGGAAGTAAAGCAGCAATATCCCGACAATCAAAAAAGTAACAATGCCTACCTGAATGATGATGTAAATTATTACTACACTGTCACCCGGCTTAAGCTCCAGTTGCCCATTGCTGAGGAAGAAGCAAAACATTATATCAGCTGGGTCAACAACGAACCAAGGATTGAGTTGATGAGTTATCATTTAGGCAAATATTATTTTACCAATAATGATTTTACAAAAGCGCTGGAAAACTACGAACGTGCAGGGCTGGATAATTTAAGCAATGAAGAAATCGCAGACGCAAAATTTGAAATGGCTTATTGTTATTTCAATTTGAAACGATTTAAAGATGCTAAGCCTTTGTTCAATGAGATACATCAACTGCCTGAAAACAAATATTACATACCCGCAAATTATTACTACGGTTTTATTAGCTACTCCGATCGCAACTATAACGAAGCGATGAAGTCTTTCAAACTCATTGAGAGTCGTGACGAGTACAAAGGCATTGTCCCTTACTACATAGCCGAGATCTATTATTTCCAGAACAAGAAAGACGATGCCTTACAATACGGTGAAAAAATATTGTCGAAAGGTGGCCTTTATTATGAAAAGGAATTGAAGCAATTGATCGGTCATATTTATTTTGAGAAAAAGAATTTTGCAAAAGCACTGCCCTTGCTGGAATACTATGTAAAGAATAGTGACAAGGTGAGTAAAGAGAACTTATATGAATTAAGCTATTCTTATTACGAAGCTAAACAGTGGAATAAAGCCATTGAAGGATTCAAACAACTTAGCAGTGAAACGGACTCCCTGGGACAAAACAGTATGTACCTGCTTGGTGACTGTTATCTCCGTACCAATCAAAAAGCCAACGCCCGTAATGCCTTCCAGTTTTGCGCATATAACAGCAGCAACAAGAAACAACAGGAAATATCCTTATTCAATTATGCAAAGCTTTCGTATGAACTAGGTTACCAGGACATTGCCCTGAATGAGCTAAGAAATTTTATCAATAATTATTCGGCCTCCGTTTACAATGCGGAAGCCAAAGAGATACTGGTGAGTATCCTGGCGAATACAAATAATTTCCGTGAGGCCCTGGCATTGTACGAATCGTTCAAGCCACCTACGGCCACCATGCAGCGCGTGTATCCACGTATTTTATATGGCAGGGGAGTAGAGCAGGTAAATGATCAGCAGATCAGTGCGGCCGATCAACTGTTTACAAAAATTTTACAGCTTCCGGTTTCTGAAGTAACGCCGTATGCTAATTTCTGGAAAGGAGAAATTGCGTACCGGGTGCAGGATTATGATGCGACCATACGCTACATGAGTACGTATATCCAGAGTGCGGCCATGGCGCAGGGAGAAGCAAACCCGGTGACGGCAAAATATGACCTTGGTTACAGCTGGATGCAGAAAGAAAATTATCGCCAGGCCCTGACCTTTTTCGAGGCTGTCGCGAAATCTTCGACTACAGCCACCGCGTTGGAACAAGATGCCTACGTACGCAGCGCGGATTGCTATTTTATGCTGCGTGATTTTGCGCGGGCTAATTCTATGTACGAAACCGCGATCGCTAATGCCTTACCACAGGGCGACTATGCAATGTTTCAGAAAGCAATGATCGCCGGGATCAAAAGTTCCGCGTCAAAAATTACCATATTAAATACCTTGACCCGCCAATACAGCAAGAGCGCACTTGTACCAGAGGTAAATATGGAGATCGCCAATACTTACATGGCTGATGAAAAATTCCGGGAAGCAATTCCATATTTAAACCTTGTGCTCAATGCACCAAACGGTGGAGGTTTAAAGCCAACAGCCTACCTGAAACTTGGCCTGAGTTACTACAACCTGAACGACAATAAACAAGCGCTTGCAAACTATCAACAATTACTGCAACAATACCCGCAGTCGCCTGAAGCAAACGATGCACTTGATAACCTCAAAAACATTTATGTTGAAGAAGGAAATCCGAATGAGTATGTTGAATTAATGCGCAAGAGCGGAAAAAATGTGTCTGTTTCCGAAGCGGATTCGTTGACCTATTCATCAGCGGAAATAAAATTGAATGCAAATGATTGCGCGGGTGCGATAAGTGGCTTCTCTAACTACCTTTCAAAATTTCCGTCGGGTGCTTATGTGATCGAGGCTAATTTTTTCCGCAGCGAATGCTATGCAAAAACCAAGGATTGGACAAACGCCTTACCGGGATACGAACTGGTAAGCTCAAAAGGCTTGAACACTTATTACGAAAGAGCAACCTTGGCGGCAGCACGGATCTATTATTTTGAATTGAAAGATTATGCAAACGCGAAGAAATATTTTATCGCTTTACAACAAGGAGCAATAAACCAGGATAACCAGTTGGAAGCGTTGCGGGGTCTTGTCCGTTGTTATTATCAACTGAAAGATTATGCGCAGGCAAATACCGCTGCCAAAGAATTACTGACCAGGAAAGGTTTGAGTACCGATGATAGGTCCATTGCTTTTTTAGTACTTGGTAAATCACAGCAATTGAGTAATGATTGCACCGGTGCAATCGCATCATTCAGATCAGCAGCAGCAATCAATAAATCGGCCTGGGGTGCTGAGGCGCGGTACGAAATTGCGAACTGTAATTTCACCTCTGGTAACTATGCTGCGGCCGAAAAATCTGCCATGGCGGTCATCAAAGAGACAAGCAGTTATGACTTCTGGGTTACCCGTTCGTACATATTGATCGGCGATGTGTTTATGCAGCAGAAAGATTTTTTCAATGCGAAAGCCACGTACCAAAGTGTCGCTCAAAATTCAAGTATCGCTGAACTGAAAACCGAAGCCCAACAAAAATTCGAGCGGGCCTCGGAAGAAGAAAAAGCCAATTCAAAACTTAGCAATTAATCACGTCATAACGCCCAGTCAACAATGCCTAATATAAAATCTTTCATATCAACCTTTCTTTTAACTGCCATTGCTGTTACAGCTTTTGCACAGCGTGATACAACAAAGAAACAAACGGTTGATATTACCTCCAGCTATCAGCCTTCATTGCGCAGCTCGGCCAAGATCAACTTTTCCGCTTCGCATTTATCAGGTGATACTTCAAAAAGAATCGGTCCTTATAATATTCCCGCCAATAACCTTTTCTTTATTTACCAGCCAGTGTCGCTGAAGCCGCTCGCATTACAACAAGACACAGCGTTCGAACTCGGGTTAAGAAATTACCTCAAAGTAGGAGCCGGCAATTACACAACACCTTATGCCAGCGCTGGTTTCAGTTTTGGGGATGGTAAAACGGCCTTGTTAAACATTTATGCTGACTACATCTCTTCAAAAGGAAAAATTGAACACCAGGATTACTCAAGACTAAATATAAAAGGAAGCGGAAGTTATTTTACGCCACGCAATGAAGTTTACGGATCTGCAGCAATCAGTCAACAGGATAATTACCTGTATGGGTATGATCATCTTTTACACAATTATTCAAAAAAAGATGTGCTCCAGCGCTTCCAGGATGTCAGCATCAGGGCTGGATTTCGCAATAAAGATCAAAACGAAACGGGGATAAATTACAATCCAAGTATACAGACAACCATTTTTTCGAACCAGGATAAACTAACCGAGAGCTCGCTTATTCTCGACGTGCCGATTGAGAAAACATTCAATGATGTACTTTCCGTGAAAGTTGCCGTGAATGCTGATATCACTTCGTTCTCAACCAAAAATTATATTCCAAATAACATCAAGTTTAATAACAACATCGTTCAAATTGCGCCGGAACTGATTTATGCTAAAGAGGGCATATCGCTCCATGGCGGGGTAACGCCAGCGTGGGATAATGGTAAGCTCACTGTGTTTCCCAACGTGTACGGTGAAGCGCAACTACCCGGTATCTCCTTTATGGTACAAGGCGGATTTGTGGGACGTTTCCTGAAGAACACCTACCGGAATTTATCTGCTGTCAATCCCTTCCTGCTGCCCATGACAAGTCAGCAGAATACAAAAGAAACAGAGTTGTATGGTGGAATAAAAACATCGGTTGGGAAACATTTTAATTTCAGTGCGAAAGCTGGATTGATACGCTATGAGAACCTGCCATTTTACATCAACGATACTGCCAGCGACAGCAAAGGATTTATTGTAAGTAATGAAAGCAGGGTAAATGATTTTCGCCTGCATGCCGACATGAGTTTTATCAGCCAGGATAAATTTACAATCACCGGTGGGCTCACCTTCAACGGTTACACAAACATGAGGGATAATGACAAGGCCTGGGGTACGATTCCCTTAGAGATCACTGCGTCTATGCGTTGGTGGGCGTTCAAACAAGTTATGCTGAAAAGTGATTTCCGGGCCTTTACCGGTAGCCCATACATTGTGAAAGGTGCTGGTTCAAAAACAACGAGCGGCGCTGCTGATTTAAGTGCAGGCGTCGAATTCGCCATCAACAAACAGTTCAGTGCCTGGCTGGACGTGAATAACCTTTTCAATAATAAATATGAGCGCTGGCACAACTACCAGGTTTATGGCATTAACATCCTTGGTGGAGTGATCTACAAATTCTAGAATAAGTTTTCATATTTACAACGATATTTCGGGCAGGGTTTTGAGCTTCCTGTTATCTTTGGAACCTGAAATAAAACAACATGTACCAGATAATCGCTCCAACTCTTTTTCATAACCGCGTTTGTAAATTACCCGGCATTGGCACCTTATCCCTGGTGAATCATCCCGCGGAAACCGACTTTGTGAACTCCAGCTTGAAAGCGCCATATCAAACCATAAAATTTTTCCCGGAGCAGGTAGGAGAGCGACTATTTAATGAATTCTCTGCAATTGCTGAACTCATCAACGACAAACTTGCTGAAGCAGGAGAAGTAGCATTGAAGGGCATTGGTATCTTTAAAAGGGGAGGGGACGGAGCAGTTTCCTTTGAAGCTTTGACTCCTGACCCGTTGTTTTTGCCTGCTGTGACGGCCGAACGGGTGATCCGGGAAAATGCGGAACACAATATACTTGTTGGCGACCAGCAAACGACCAATGTGCAAATGACTGAATTCTTCAATCAAA
>JAURWD010000105.1 GCA_030655145.1 Ferruginibacter sp. | reverse complement strand
TAGCAGTTATAAAATTGTAAAAGGTGACAATGAAACAGTGCGCATTGACATAGATGGCAGAATGTACACGCCACAGGAGATCAGTGCAATGATCCTGCAGAAAATGAAAAAAACTGCAGAAGATTACCTGGGCCAGGAAGTGACAGAAGCGGTTGTAACAGTTCCGGCATATTTTAATGATGCGCAACGCCAGGCAACGAAAGAAGCCGGTGAAATTGCAGGTTTGAATGTGCGTCGTATCATCAATGAACCTACAGCTGCCGCATTAGCCTATGGTCTTGATAAAAAACATACTGATCAAAAGATCGCTGTATTTGACCTTGGTGGTGGTACGTTCGATATTTCTATCCTTGAGTTAGGCGAAGGTGTTTTTGAAGTTAAGAGCACCAACGGTGATACCCATCTTGGTGGTGATGATTTTGATAAAGTGATCATGGATTGGCTGTCAGAAGAATTTAAGAAAGACGAAGCCATCGACCTCCGCAAAGATCCTATGGCCTGGCAGCGTTTGAAAGAAGCTGCTGAAAAAGCTAAGGTTGAATTGTCTTCTTCTTCAGAAACAGAGATCAATCTTCCATACGTTACCGCGGTAGATGGTGTTCCAAAGCATTTGGTTAAAAAATTAACCCGTGCTCAATTTGAAAAATTAGCCGATACTTTATTCGAAAGATGTTTGAAGCCTTGCGAACTTGCTTTGAAAGATGCAGGACTTTCCATCAACGACATCAATGAAGTGATCCTCGTAGGTGGTAGCACCCGCATTCCTAAAGTTCAGGAGATCGTTGAAAAATTCTTTGGTAAAAAACCAAACCGTGGTGTTAACCCGGATGAAGTTGTTGCGATCGGTGCAGCCATCCAGGGTGGTGTACTTTCAGGTGATGTAAAAGATGTGTTGTTGTTAGACGTTACGCCGTTAAGCCTTGGTATCGAAACTATGGGTGGTGTAATGACCAGGTTGATCGAAAGCAACACGACCATTCCAACCAAAAAATCAGAAACTTTTAGTACAGCGAGTGATAACCAGCCAGGCGTACAAATCCATGTATTGCAAGGCGAGCGTCCAATGGCTACCCAGAACAAGAGCCTGGGTATGTTCAACCTCGATGGTATCCCACCGGCACCGCGTGGTGTTCCTCAGGTAGAAGTTATTTTCGATATTGATGCCAACGGAATCCTTCATGTAACGGCTAAGGATAAGGGCACTGGAAAGAGCCATAACATCCGCATCGAAGCAGGTAGTGGTTTAAGCAAAGAGGAAATTGAAAAAATGCGCAACGAAGCCAAAGCGAATGAGGCAACCGATAAAGCAGAGAAAGAAAAGGTAGAGAAGATCAACCAGGCTGATAGCTTAATATTCCAGACAGAAAAACAACTGAAGGAATATGGCGACAAAATTGGTGACGATAAAAAAGCACCGATCGAAGCAGCCTTGGCTAAATTGAAAGAGGCACACAAAGCACAGGATGTAGCAGCGATCGATACCTCTGTTGCAGAAATGAATGCAGCGTGGACCGCCGCCAGCGAAGAAATGTATAAGGCTACCCAGGCAGCAGGTGAACAACAGCAGCCACAAGGTGATCCAACAAACAATGGTTCACAACAGGGTAACTCAAATGCTGAAAATGTAACTGATGCAGAATTTGAAGAAGTGAAGTAAGCGTTAAGTGATACGTTGAATTAATAAGTGAAAGAGCCGCAACAGTGATGTTGCGGTTTTTTTTGTCCGGGCTTCAACTCGTATTGCTACATCGTTGCGTCGCACTCTTGTACCGTAACGCCATACGCAGCTTTCTTGCTAACATTACCATTTGCTGACAGACTGCGTCTTCGTAAACGAACCGCTGTTGCAGCCTCGTTTTAGCTGAAAAATTTGTTTTTGAATCACCTGTTTTTTAAACTTAATAAAGTCAAAAAAACGAGGCAACTTTCGCTGTTAACCCTTTCCTAAAACTTTCAAAGCAATTGTTGGTAAATCTACCTTTCTGATTATCTTGCCGCAAACAAATAATTCCGCATGAAGCAATTTTCCATTGTATTAAATATTGTTTTGTTGATCGCAGTTGCCGCCTTGTATTATTTACATTTCAAAGGGTCAAAGAAAGAACTGGTGAAAGGTGGTACGGTCAACCCCGCTACAATGGACACTTCCACCGCGAAACGATTGATCGTTGCCTATGTTGAACTTGATTCCCTGAATAACAATGTAACCTTTATCAAACAGCGAAAAAAAGAACTGGAGTCAGAACAAAAGGTGATCGCAAACGAATACGAAAGTGCTTACCGCAGCCTCACCGCGGAAAGAGATAAATTTTTACAACGTGGTAATGCCATCACCCAGCAGGAAGCAGAAGAGTTCCAGGCAAGGCTTGGTCAAAAGCAACAGGAAGTAGAACAGAATAAACAAGCCAAGGGCCAACGCCTCGCAGAGAAGGGAGCAAGGATCATGGAGGACATGCAGACAAAACTGAAAACCTTTATGAATGAATACAACAAGGACAAACGCTATACCTATATCCTCGCAACCGGGACCGGTCTTGATTATTTGTTTTATAAAGATTCAACCCTCAACATTACCGGCGATGTCATTAAAGGTTTGAATGAGCAGATGAAAGATTCGCCCAAACAATAATCAATCAAAATTTCTATATCTTCAATCCCGTTACTCTAACGGGATTTTTTGTTGCTTAAAAAACAGTTTGCCAAATTATTAATGTATGTCTGAAACCAATACCTCTTTTAAACCTTCCCTCAGTCTTTTTGATGCAACCATGATCGTCGCCGGGTCTATGATCGGCTCCGGGATATTTATCGTTAGTGCTGATATGCTGAAAGATCTGGGCAGCGCAGGCTGGCTGCTTGCAGCCTGGATAATTACCGGCTTCATGACGTTAACGGCTGCCCTAAGTTATGGTGAACTGAGTGCCATGTATCCAAAGGCCGGCGGTCAATATGTTTATCTAAAAGAATCGTACAATCCATTGGTTGGCTTTTTGTACGGCTGGAGTTTTTTCGCTGTTATTCAAACCGGAACCATCGCAGCGGTAGCAGTTGGCTTCGCAAAGTTCGCCGGCTACTTTTTTCCCGCTCTCGCCTGGGAAGATGTCAATACTTTCAACGTGCTTGGGCTCGACATTCATTATGCACAACTGGTAGCCATCGTATTGATTATCCTCCTCACCTTCATCAATACAAAGGGCATCGAAGCCGGGAAGTTTATTCAAACCATATTTACCTCCACAAAATTACTTTCGCTGTTTGGGTTGATCATTGCGGGCTTTATCGCTTTTAACTGGGACGTATGGCATGCAAACTGGCAAGATGCCTGGACTGTTCAAACGTTGAAAAAATCCGATTCCGGCATTGATATGCAACCACTCATGATGGGTGCTGCGTTGGGTGCAATGGCGAGTGCGATGGTGGGCAGCATCTTCAGCAGTGATGCCTGGAACAACGTAACTTTTATCGCGGGGGAGATCAAAAATCCTAAACGGAATATCGGGCTTAGTTTATTTCTTGGCACCATGATCGTAACGGTCATCTACATCCTCACGAATGTTGTGTACCTCGCAACTGTTCCCCTCCATGAACTGGCCTTTGCAAAAGATAACCGTGTTGCCCTCAGTGCTTCTGAAGCCATCTTCGGAAGCTACGGAACCATCATCATCGCGGTTATGATCATGATCTCAACCTTTGGCTGTAACAATGGATTGATCCTGGCCGGTGCCCGGGTTTACTACACCATGGCAAATGATAAATTATTTTTCCGGCAGGCCGGGAACTTGAATAAAAATACCGTTCCGGAATGGGCGCTGTGGATACAGTGCGCCATGGCTTGTGCGCTCTGCTTAAGTGGCCGGTATGGCGACCTGCTTGACATGGTAAGTTTCATTGTCGTGATTTTTTACGTGCTCACCATCGGGGGAATTTTTATCCTTCGTAAAAAGTATCCGAATGCCGACCGGCCATACAAAGCCTTCGGTTACCCGGTGCTTCCAATCATTTACATGTTGATGGGTATCAGCTTTTGTACCCTGCTCATTATCTATAAACCACAGTTTACCTGGCCAGGCCTCATCATCACTTTGTGTGGCATTCCTTTGTATTATCTTGCAGTTAGAAACAAACATTCAACTGAATAATATTTGGGCATATGATCAGTACGATTTGCAATGAAGTTTTTGACCGGTGTATCAGGGATTACCATCTTACAGATGAGGTGGATGCCGCGATCAACAATCCGTATCCTGCACCTTTTATTGAACATTTGTTATACGCAAAAAACTGGGTTGATACCGTTCAGTGGCACCTGGAAGATATTGTAAGAAATCCCACTATTGATCCAACAGAAGGGCTCGCGTTAAAAAGAAGGATCGACGCGTCGAACCAGGTACGCACTGATATGGTTGAATATATTGACAGTTATTTCCTGGAACAATACGAAACCATCCAGCGCTCTGCGGATGCTACTTTGAACACGGAAAGTCCGGCCTGGGCAGTTGATCGCCTTTCGATCTTAGCGCTGAAGATCTACCACATGAAAGCTGAAGCCGAACGTGCGGATGCAACTGAAGAACACCGGGTTGCTTGTGCCGCAAAACTTGCCGTGCTTACAGAACAGCGCAAAGATCTTTCCGGCGCTATTGATCAATTGATCAATGATATTGTTGGGGGCAGGAAATACATGAAGGTGTATAAACAGATGAAGATGTACAACGACCCCGGTCTCAATCCTGTACTATATCAACAGAAATCCAGTTAGTGCATTCATCCATGCATATACTCGTCATTCGCTTTTCAGCAATGGGCGATGTCGCGATGACGGTACCGGTTATCCGCAATTTATTACATCAACATCCTTCCCTTCGCATAACATTTGTTTCCAACGCTTTTTTAGCTCCGCTCTTCGATGGTATTGAACGCTGCCAGTTTTTCCCGGCCCATCTCAAGGAACGGCATAAAGGTCTGCGGGGTATGTACGGTTTGTACCGGGAGCTTGCTGCCTTACCCAGGTTCGATGGGGTCGCCGACCTGCACAATGTGTTGCGCTCAAGGATCCTCGGCTTATTTTTTAAAAAAGCCGGGTTGAAAGTCTCAGTATTGGATAAAGGAAGGTCCGAAAAGAAAGCACTCACCCGGAAAGATAACAAGGAATGCCGGCAACTAACGCCAATGCATGACCGCTATCAGCAAGTGTTTGCCCAACTGGGTTTACCTGTATTTAGCTACCAGGATATTCAGCCGGTAAAGAAAAATATTCCAACCGCATTGCTACCGGTTTTCGCCACAGGAAAACCCGTCATTGGTGTTGCGCCATTTGCCCAGTACCGTGAGAAAATGTACCCGCTCGAAAAGATGAAATCAGTAGTACAGCAACTGGCAGCGGCGAACAATGTCGTCCTGCTTTTTGGTGGGGGCCCCGAAGAGACCGCGGTGCTGCAACAATGGGAGCAGGATATTTTTTCGGTGTTCAACATCGCTGGTCGTTATACTTTCCAGGATGAGCTCGCCATCATTAGTAATCTTAACCTGGTAGTGAGTATGGATTCTGCCAACATGCATTTTGCTTCCATCTTTAATGTGCCCGTAGTCAGTGTCTGGGGAGCGACCCATCCCTTCGCGGGTTTTTATGGTTGGCGGCAGCCGCTGGAAAACGCCGTGCAGGTTGACCTCTATTGCCGACCTTGTTCAGTCTTCGGAAACAAGCCTTGCTACCGCGGGGATCATGCCTGTATGAATACCCTCGACGAAGCCCTGATTATTGCTAAAGTGAACCAGGTTTTGCTAGCTGGTGGAAATCCCAACGCCACCTCAACTCTCCATCGCTAACGTTTACGCTTAGCCGTAAAATGTCATTCACAGCTTTCGAATGATTTCCTTAAATAGTTAGATGTATTTCAAGAATCTCAGGCAAAATCTCGAAATCATTGTCTCCCAAAAGGGGTAATTTCGGCTCTTAAAAATTAAGGCTGATGCAAAAGATTTCTCTCGCCATTCATGGCGGTGCAGGTACCATTTTAAAAAACGATATGACGCCCGAACTCGAGAAGGCCTACCTCGAAGGGTTGAATGATGCGCTCACTGCAGGCTACGCGGTTTTGGAGCAGGGAGGGTCAGCGGCTAATGCCGTTAAAGCGGCGATTGTTATCCTCGAAGACAACATGTTGTTCAATGCAGGCAGGGGCTCGGTGTTTACAAAAAAGGGTGTACAGGAAATGGATGCTGCGATCATGGAAGGCAAGGATCTATCGGCGGGTGCTGTCGCTGGCGTTCGTAACGTGCGCAACCCGATCGAACTCGCGATGGAAGTGATGCGTAACAGCAACCACGTTTTCCTCAGTGGAAAAGGCGCAAATGATTTCGCGATCAAGCAAGGCATCAAACTTGAACCCGATGAATTTTTCTTTTCCCAGTTTCGCTACGATCAATGGAAACAGATCAGGGATAGCGACAACTACTCGCTCGACCATACCCACCAGCAATTAGAAGAATTGATGCGTGACAAAAAATTTGGAACTGTGGGCGCCACGGCTTGCGACAGTCATGGCCATATCGCTGCAGCAACCAGTACCGGTGGAATGACCAATAAAAAATACGGCCGCATTGGCGATAGCCCGTTGATCGGTATTGGTACCTATGCGAACGATAAGACTTGTGCAATCAGTTGCACTGGCCACGGCGAACCCTTTATCCGCGCCGTTGCTGCCCACGATGTGAGTGCTTTAATGGAATACAAAGGAATGAGTTTACAAGAGGCCATGAACGAAGTGGTGCATGTAAAACTTCCGGCCCTGGAAGGAGAGGGGGGAATGATCGGGGTAGACGCAGCAGGTAATATTTCTATGTTGTTTAACAGTGCCGGTATGTACCGGGGTGCCCGTAGCAGTGATGGCACAGACCTTGTCCAGATTTACAAAGACTAAGTCATTCAAAAAATTACCAGGTCCTCGTTCACCCGGTGTCGTTGCCGGTTAGCATAACATTGCGACACCAGCTTGCACTAGTAAGTATCCGGCAATATTGTTAATTTTGATTCGATGAAAAAATATGCAGTGATAGTTGCCGGCGGAAGTGGAAGCCGGATGAACAGTAACTTACCAAAGCAGTTTTTGCTTTTGAATGGCAAGCCGGTTTTATATTATACGATTGATACTTTTTTGAATGCCTACGATGACCTCGAGATCATTCTTGTGTTGCCCGAAGACCATGTTGCAGCAGGGCAGGAGATCATCGATGCCTTTTTCGATTACGACCGCATCCGGTTGACCGAGGGTGGAAGAACCCGGTTTCATTCCGTTCAAAACGGCTTGCAACTAATTACCGATGAAAGCATCATTTTTGTACACGACGGCGTTCGTTGCTTATTGAGTACCGCCTTGATCCATCGCTGTTATGACGCGGCGCATGAATTTGGATCTGCCATCCCTGTTATAGATTCAAAAGACAGCATTCGCATGATCACGGAAGATGGTAACGAGCCCCTCGATCGCAACACCATCAAACTGGTGCAAACGCCCCAAACCTTTCACAGTAAAATTTTACTGCCCGCCTATAAAATAGATTACAAGGATAAATTTACAGATGAAGCTACCGTGGTAGAAGCTTTCGGCTTAAAGGTGCACCTGGTAGACGGAGAAGAGCACAATATAAAAATTACACGGCCGCTGGATTTGGAAATAGCGGAAGGTATGTTTAAGCCCGATAAGGTGAAGCCTCCAACTACCGGTAAAGGTGATACGAAGACTGTATAGCTGCACCGCTACTTTTTTATCCAGCGTAATATTTTAGGGATCCGGTTCAGTTTTAATCCCACATATTTTTCAATCACTGCTCCAAAGCTGCTATAAAAGAAGGCGAGATTTTGTACTTCGCTTCCTTCAAAATCCAGCAAGATATCCCGGTCGGCGTAGTCGCTGATGAATTCATTAATGAGTGCATGCGAGGCGCCAATGGTTTTGCCGTTTGGATGATTACCTACCAGCACATAGAACATCCTGTTATGCGAAAAGAAGAGCACACAGGACGCAACCAATTGTCCATTTGGTAAAAAGACGCCATAGGTGGTCGCTTGATCTTTCTCCCGCAAGAATCCA
>JAURWD010000079.1 GCA_030655145.1 Ferruginibacter sp. | reverse complement strand
GCATTATTACTAAGATCGATGATAGACAACCTCCTATGACCGAAGCCAATGTATTCACCACTATGTATGCCCTGCCCATCAGGTCCCCTCCTCGCGATTTTTTCATTCATCGCCTTTCGAAGTCGTTCCGGAGGCACATTGCCTGTAAAATCAATTATGCCGGTAATCCCACACATATTTTACTTGATAAATACTCTGCAACTTTTTCCGTCGCGTTTCCATGATTGGTCAAATAGTTTTCCGTAAAAGCCTGGCACTTTTCCTGGAAGGTTTCATAGTTATTTTCAATGCTCGATAAACCCAGTTTCAACTCATCACTGTTAGTTGCAAAAATGCCAACACCTTCTTCGAGATAATGTTTTACTACAATATTATTGATGCTTGCAGAAATTAGAATCAAAGGCTTTTTGAATATTGCGGCTTCTATCCCCGAAGTAGAGTTATTCAGCACTACGAAATCGAAGTTCTCAAATAACACTTTAGCTCCCGCGTTTAGGTATTCAAATCCAAATCTTTTTGCTTGCTCAAGAGTATTGACATTGTCATCTTCCGGGTGGGGCTTCAATGTTACGAGGTATTTATTGGAGTCAAGCCCGGCTGCTAATTCTATCATTAGGTCTTTGTCACTCGCCAATGATAATGATTTACCTGACGGCGGCATCACTAATAACTTGATTTTATTACTAACGGAAGCTTTCCCCAGATTGCTTGCAGCTTCAAACAATTCATCAAACTCTACGGATCCAATTGCTATCGTTTTGCAGCCTGCGCCTGATCCTGTTATAAAACCGGAAAAATGGTCGCTCCATGACAGATACTCATCAATGATGGCACTGCTAAATTTAGGATGCTTAACAACGGATCCATGCTGAATGCAAATGAGTTCAGAGTTGTTCTGTTTACCAGCTAGTGCAATGCTCCGGTCTTTGTATCCATCGATCCTGAAAAAAACGATTGGCTTGGGATTTTTTGTTGAAATAGCTGCACCCAGTTTGGTGTAATAATTACTCAAAGAAAAAAACTTGCTGTTTAAGATTAACCCTTGTTTAATCGCATCCAATCTGAATCCTTTTACCAGGTAAAACAAATCTGCCGCGACTTTATGACGTAAGGTGGAGACGCTAGTACTAAATGGCAAAATTGAACCCGCATCGATCAAATACGGTTCTTGTGTTAATTGCGCCGACAGTACCGGATTTATTATCACACCAAGAAATTTGACTCCCTTATCATTTAAGTAGGGCTGTAATTTCTTAAAAATATTGTAATGATTTCTATACTCTATAATGAAAAATATATCGGAATTTTCTATTTTTTCGACATTTGTTCTTGGCGCAATAACTCTAAAATTTCGGAAGTCACTTACGTAACTTTTACCAACAATTTTAAAAGTTCTTAGAAGTGACAGATCAACCAATTTGTATCCCATGAGGCTTTTACCTGCAGAATAATTTTTGATGGCTGTTATTTCAAAATGAAAAATTTTTTGATACCAGGAAAGGTCGAGCATCAACTTCTATTTACTGTTGACTTTTGTCAGAACGCAACTAACACCGATGGAAAAAATATCAGACAACCTGCCAAATTTCAAATATTGCACTCTATACATTGAAGAAAATAGAAACTTAAATTTTTTGAAAGGTGGTGAAATCACGAATGAAGCAATTTTAAATCCATTCGCATGCGCCATCTCTGAGAATTTCTTGAATGTCATGCTATTTAAATCTTGGTAAGCACGAAGATCTTTAATCTTTGTAGTTGTCGGTGATATTCCCGGGTAGGCCTTTTTTAACTGGGGATTTTTTTGAGCCATATTAAATAAAGTCCTGCAAATCGTTTTTTCAGAAAAGAAAAGATTTACCCATGGCAGCTTTAATCCATATTTTAGGTGGGCACCGTATTTACTATAGATAGAATTAAAGTTTGGAATGATGACAAGTCCACCTGGCTTTAATATTCTTTGACACTCGCCCAATACTTTTTCTGGCTGCATGAAGTGTTCAAAAACATTATCCGCGATAATTATGTCAAATGAACTTTCTTCAAAAGACATGTTATATGCATCTTCAACTTTAAATAGTAGTCTGTCGGACAAGTCAATTTTTAGTTCGTTCTGTATTTTATTTTTGAACTGATCCGCGACCTCCAGGTGAAACGTATTAATGTCGGTACCAATCACGTATGAAGCACCGTTTACAGCAAGAAATGTACTTATTCCTCCTTGGCCACACCCTATTTCAAGAATTTTTTTTCCCATGATGTCATACGGGAACCCATTCTTAAATTTCAACAGGTATTGTTTATTCAAAGCATAATCCAAATTGAATTCCATCGAATTTGGCTCTTTTGGTTTGCTTGTAGTGTTTATTATAACGGGGGGCGCCTTCCATTTCCCAGCAATAGATTCTAATATTTTTTCAGTCAATTTCACTTATGATGTTTTTGCAACTGTGATTAGTTTGTTGGATGATTGATATTATGCGATCGGGCCAATGCTTTTCTTGTAGAGGTATTCCGCAAACTCAAAATCTATTGGATCATTGATATCCACCGACCTTTCGAACGGCATTTCGAATCCTACACTTGTGCTTCCGATCACATCATTTTTTATCTCCAAATCTTTTCTCCAGGATGCATAAACTGCACAGTTTCTGACAAAAATATCCGGTAAGTCTTCCTTAGCAAAACGACCTTTTTCATCCTCCATGTAAGGGAGCAAAACATTATTTTGAAGTGTTTTCAGTTTAAGCGGATTCAGCATATGAGACACTTGTACAATGCTAACGGCAGAATCGGCGTCTGGGTGTTCCATTAATAATTCAATAGTTGCATCAATGTCGGATGACTTCCTCAGTGGCGAACTTGGCTGCAGAATTACCACCATATCGAATGGGCCATCTGCAGGCTCGACCACCGATAAGCAATGCCGCACATAATCGATAGCCGGAGCAAGATCACCTGATATAATATCAGGCCTCCTAATACATTTCACTTCCGGATATTTTGCTGCAATTTTCAGCACTTCCAAACTGTCGGAAGTGACAACTGTTGTTGATAGAAGGTTACTTTTTAACGCATGAGAAATGGTCAAATCCGTGAGCGTTGTGTTTGCGAAAGGTTTGAAGTTTTTACTAACTACTCTCTTTGAACCTTCTCTGGCAGGAATAATTCCTAATATTTTCATCTACTGTTTAAAAAATTTAGCCCAGTGACCGGTTTCCAAAATGACAAGGTAAAAACCTGGAGCCAGAGAACTGAGTCCGTTCTCCAAAATCATATTCCCATTGGTTAAGTGACCGTTCTTTGCAAGGGCGCCAAGACTATTATAAATTTTGTAAGATCGGGCGGAAGAAACAACGTCGAATCTTAGGTTCAACTTAGTCGAAACCGGATTGGGGTACACTCCTATTTGCTTACTACGACTAAATGAAGAACCAATGACGGTCGTCAATAAGGCCCCTAAATTAATTTTTGTTTTATTGCCAAATGCATCAAGGATAACTACCTCCCTGGTAGCGCTATCAAATCGCAAAATTTTTATCCACTCCTCTCTTTCAAATCTATTCGATACCGAATATACTTTATCACCCTTACTGATCACAATCCTATCAGAAGCCAGGAAAAACACCAGGGAATCGTCAAAGAGAAGATCATTCCAGGATCCAAAACTTAGGAAGGAAGTGCCGAGACTTTTCCATTCACTTGTGCCTTTATTACGTTGATATAATTGGCCACAACTTGTTCCGATAAAGTCTAACTGGCCATTTCTACCGGCAAACATTTTTTCCGCCCACAACGGAATCCCCGGCAAAATATTATTCAATTTTCGGTCAGCATATAAAAACAACTTACCCATGTCGTTTATAAAATACACGGAGTCGCCTGGGATTATGAATGCATCATTGATAACAGAATAAGAAGACTGGAATCCACCTGTTGCACCTGTAAATGGTAACACCAGGTTCGTATCCAGATTGAGTCCCTTAAACACCTGAACTACTCTTCCATTCAAGGTGACCCATAAGCGTGATGTCCCTCTCAACAGGCTGCCCGGCCTTACAGCATTAAATTCTGATGTAGATTGATTTTTGGTACTGAAAAACATAGCTCCCGCGGAATGACTTAAAAGGATGCTGTCTACAGAAAAGTTAATCAGTGATGAAAAAAATAATGACGCATTCGGGCTATAGTATCTTGAAAAAGAAAATTCTTTTTCATTTTTGATTATATTCAATTCACCTCTTTGTTCAAGAGAAATAAAGGTTGTGTCTTTCTTCAGAACTTCCAAATAACGTGACCTGTATTGAACTGGTGTTCCTACGTGACTTCTGCTGACATTCTCACCCTGGGGAAAATTATTGTAGTACACATTGGAGTCACACCTTAAATATTTTATGTCGCCATATCTTTTTCCGGAGATCGTATCATAACCTATAGACGAGTAAGAAATATGAATATTTCCCGCTGCATCTATATCTGCAGAAGGATAAGAAACCTGGTCAATATGTTCCGAAACCCTATCAATAAGAAGCAAAGGGTTTATTGTATTATTTGTAAGGCTTGACAGAAACAAGTTTGATCGGTTTTTTACGCCCAAATTAGATATCAGGTAATCCTTTCCAGCCATGTTGCCAATCGTCTCTGACGGTGAAGAAGGGTTTTTAATGGAATATTGAAATGGCTGACTCCAACTTAAGCCTGTATCTACAGAAAATACCCCGGTGACTTTACCGGACAGACTTCTAAAATAAATTAAGAGACTGTCACCTAGATTTTTCATCACCGGTTCAATCAATCGCTCCGGATGATCCATCGATATATTTTCGAATTTTCTCAAGCACAGCACCTTTAAATTTTGATCACAAACAAGTAAGCCGAAATAAGCTTTTGCATTCCCAGGATAGCGGTAATATAACGGGAACGCCAGTGAATCATTTGCAAATACAACTGGTTTACTTAACGGACCAGAAATTTTAAATGATTCGGAACTGTCAACTCCCAAAATATTTGGCTGTGTAGGCAATCCCCACGTTAATCCACCATCATTTGAAACTCTATACCTTAAATAATGTGGAATCGTACCTGATGCGCCTCCGCCATTTTGATTAAGAAAAAGATAAAACTGAAAAACCCTGTTTATTTTATTTTTAAAAAGGGATAGAGCGTAAATATGCTTATCCCCCAGAGACTCGTCCATTTTGGCAATTGTATCTATAAATGTCCAGTTTACTCCATCCTTCGAATACCGTAACCATCCGTTCTGATCTACCTGTCCTTCACTGCTTCCGGCCGTTGCAGAAACTAAAATACGCTGCTCTGTTAAGAAGGAACCATCCGGTAGTTTTGTTCCCTTGTTGAAGACTACTAACTGAGATTGATGATTCCAATAGAAATGCTCGTTCTCTGCGAGATTATCATGCTTAAATATAACAGATCTAAAAACTGGCTGACCAATTGCTCCAATAGAAAAGAAGTTTAAAACAAGAGCAAAAAGAAATTCTGCTTTCATCGATTATCCTGAATAAAAGACACCAGCTTTTTTGCCAAAAAAAACTCCGTTTTTTCGAAAGATTCCCAGGTATTTCCTCCAATGTGCGGGGTGATCAGCAGGTTGTCATTGTGCTGTGCAAACTTGACTAATTCGTCCTGTTCAATATCGTATTCACTTTCTACAACATCAACTGCGGCGCCCATGACTATTTTTTCGTTTAATGCCCGAATTAAATCGCCACCTTTTACAATATTGCCTCTCGAAGTATTGATCAAGAAACTTCCTGTTTTCATCAGCTGCAACTCCCGAAAAGTAACAAGGTGTTTTGTCGACTCCGTTAGATTTACATGGATGCTAATGATGTCATTTTGTCCAAATAACTCTTCCAACGAATTTGTTGGCTTGCAAATTTCACTAGCAAAAGGCTTAACATCAAATCCAGATACATCCGCGCCGAAAGTTTTGAAAAAGCTAGCTGTAATTGTACCTAACCTGCCCACACCGACGATTCCAACCTTCTTACCAAATATCTCGCGACCTTTAAATAGGTCCCTATTCCAGATGCCCTTTTTGACCGAATTGACAGCAGCTGGAAGACTACGAAGCAAGGCTAAAGTGAGGCCAATCGTATGTTCAGCAGTTGCTCTGACTTCTTTTAAAAAATCTGTTTCACCTTTCAGACTAATTACGTTTATTCCCTTTTCTGCACACACGGTCAAGTCTATATGATCTAAACCTGTGACGGGGCAGACAATGTATCGACACCGCTCACTCCGGGTTAAAACTTCTCTAGTGAGATTAAATTTTAAACGGAACCAAAATACATCATATTCATTTAAAGCCTCTGCAACCTCTTGATTCGACAGATCCTTTAAAGTCACATCAAATTGGTCTTCTAAATAAACTTTAGTTTCAGGACTGAAATCTTTTGTTTCAGCAACCAGTATTTTTAGCTCTTTCAAATTTTACCAGTGGTCACCGCGCTTAGATAATACGCGAATGATTTTATTTTGCGTTTGCGTCGCCCTCATTTTTTTTTCCCCCAGGCACATCGTTGGTGTCAAACCGGTGAAGCAAAAAAGGACGTGCAAGCTCAGCATTTGAATTCATTCCTCTCCACATGGTTAAGGCAAACCTGTAGCCGTTTTCCTCCACTATGGAAGCAACCTGTTCTGTGACGGCAGCTTTACTTCCATAGGGATATGAGAAAGACAAAATTTGCTGCTGTGTGAGATTTTGCAGGAATTGAGTGGAATTCTTGATGTCGTCGATCATTTCCACTTGGGATAAGGTAGCGAGTGGCTGGTGAGAAGCCCCATGAGAACCAACCATACCGTTTACAGATATTTTCCTGATGTCGTTTTCATTCATGTAAAAATTCTCAGAATACCTAGTCTCGTCCCCAAACAGCTTATAAAAAGATTGATCAACGAATTCTTTTTTCTGGGTTTCTGTAAGTGAGAAATTCAGAAGATATTTTAATTTCTGAGACTGTGGGTCGTCGTAGCGATATTGACCAGCAGCAACATCCTGTTTAGATTGGTCAAACGATATCTCAAATTTTGCCTCTACTTCTTTCAACAAAACCTGGTCGGCTATTCGAGTCCTCAACAAATGTAATTTGTGTACAGTGAGAACCGATTTCTCCTTGATTGGGTTTGTCGGGATATAAAATACAGCGGGAATTTTCTGGGAATGAAGCCATTCATAAGCATTCATTTGTTCCTTAAGCCCGTCATCAAATGTTAGCAAACAATAATCACCAGTCGGCTGTTTGCCCTTTACCACCCAGGATGCTAGTTTTTCCTGGCTGATAAATTGATACCGCCTGGAAAGCAGGTTTACTTGATGTTCAAATTGCTTAGGGGTAATAGGATAAATTCCGGAGTCATATTTTTGGTCTCTGAAATAGTGAAAATTTACGATTAGCAGATTCAAAAATCAGAAGTTGATTGATTTTGTAATCAAGCCGGCCTTGGTCTTCACAACACGTTGTAAAGTGGCTATCTTATCTCCGGGTAAACTGTATAAACGATCACCTATTTTGATTTCTGCCATCAGATCATTCCCCTTTTCATCTTTGATATCACATACCAGCAATTCTCCTTCTTTCACAGCAACACTTAACCATTTGCCATTATTTCGATATACTATTCCATGTTGGAATGGGTGAGAATATCCGTCCGCTGCCTGGCTATACGTGTCCCGGAGAATTACAACTTTATTATTCCATCTGCATCGTGCTCCCCCATATGGTTTATCAAATGCATTTACTAGTCTTTCTAATTCAAGAGCAGTACCATCGAAATTCAGCCAACCGTGAACGTCCGCTTTCAACCGAGGCCAGTAAGATGAGAGATAGGAGGGCTGAAGTGTATAGGGTTCGGAAGTATTTCCCACTTCTAACAATTCTTTTAAAAATTGAAACATCTTAGTTTCGTAAAATTGAATATAATCTGCGGGTATTTTGCAGGAAGGAGGGTAGATGAACTCCTCCCAACTAACGATCGGTCCTTCATCGATTTGATTTGTCATCTTATGGACGAGGCACATCCCCGATTTTTGTCCGGTAAGAATTATCCAGCTAAATATTGTTCCTCCTCTCTCTCTTGGAAGTCTGGTTCCATGGATATTCAACAACCTATCCTGGAATGTTTTGGCTAAAACTTCCGAAGTTATTTTCCACGGAGCGCCGTAAGACAAATAATGGTTGTCAGTCCCGTCTTGGCTTACAATTAACTGAATGTCTTCCGGCTTATCGACGATAACACAACTTATTTCGAGCAACGCCAAACTTTCTACAAAAGAAAGGCCAGTGCTTTGTAACGTTTTCTTTGACTGGTCAGGGTTTGTGATTGCAATCCCCTCCCAGCCTTGTTGGCCTATCCATTGAAGTAATCTCAAAACAAACTCCCCAGCTCCCAATAAATAAATACGTTTTGCCATAACTAAGTCAGGTCCCAACCCTGTTCCCGAATTAAATGCTCTTTGGTGTCAAAGTTTAAGTTTGACCATCTGCCTAATTTAACCGGGATAATTTGTGAGCCTAGGGATAGTTTAAACTTGGATATACCTTGTTTCTCAGGATCAACCAAATCAACCCCACCCAAGTCAAGTTGGGTAAACTTATTCTGTTCGCTATGCTTACAGATTTCATATACTATTCGCTTTGCAGCGCACCCATAGACAAGGTTCGTTAATATCTCAGATTTGGCACTTCGTTTATTTGAAAAAATTCTACCCACCCTTATGTACGGCCCGTGGGTATAGCAACTCATGCCAGAAATCAATTTCCCATCGAAGCTTGCTGAAAACAACAAACTTTTCTTTAATTCATCCGGTGGCACCGGATGCCAGTTTCTGTCGTGTTCACATGCTTTGTGAAAACCAAAGTATGTGTCAAAGCCAAAATCTTCAAACCCAAAATGAAAGACTAAGTCCGGTATCTTCTCTGATCTCCTGACCTCATTTCTACTCGTAGAGTTAAATTTTGAGAAAGCCTTTTCCGCTCCGTCCTGCAAATCAATTACGCATGAGTTTTTCGCTGTGCACTTATATTCGGAGTCATTCAAACTACCGTAAGATATCACGAAAGAATAATCGAAACCAGATCTCAAAACATTTGCCTCTGCCCCAGATAAAGTTTGAACTAACACTCGTTGATAATTCAATCCAACAACTGATACCGACAACATGTTAATAGCTTAATTTTTTATCAAAACTCAAAGCTTCCTTAGCGAGTATGTTCGCAATTTGGATACCTGCCGTTGCGTCTCCATAAATTTTATCAGGCTTATAATGCCCATGCTTAATCTGCTGATTAATTGCCAGGGTTACTTCCTGGGTACTGTAACCGGTATCAATAACATTTTGCCCTCTTTCTCTGCCTGCCTGGCGACTTCCGATATTTACAACAGGCACTCCCAAATAAGCACATTCTCTTATGCCAACACTTGAATTGCCGACTAAACATTGACTGCCATTTAATAATTTGAGAAAGTGATCAGGCTCCATGTTTTTAAAAAAGTGCAGGTTGCTACAATCATTCTGCTCTCTGAAAACCCTAATTCCCTTTGATGTTCCATCTGCTCCGGCATCCACATTGGGCCAAAACCATAATGTTGGAATGTTAAGTTGATGAATAGCTGTGAGCGTATGATGTATGTGGGCTCTTGACTGATCGTATTCTGTCGTCACAGGGTGCTGCATTACTACTATATAACCATTGGAGAGATTCAAATCCTTCCCAACACCACCGTATTTCTTAAAGACATCGAAATCTAACTTCTCTGACTGGAGTATTTCTTCTGCAAGGTCAATTGAGGGGCAGCCTGTCAGGAACACTTTTCCGGGTTGCTCACCCATTTTGATTACCCGTTCC
>JAURWD010000097.1 GCA_030655145.1 Ferruginibacter sp. | reverse complement strand
TAGCATTATAAAACTGATTGTCTACAGAGTATTGAGACACCAGCGGACGCTTGGCAGCAATCATGGTTTTGATGGCTGTGATGTCAGATGCATAGATCTGCGAGTAGCTTGAAATTCTGTATTTACCAGCTTCGGTTGTTTGAGACGAGGTTGGCATAAGACTACATCCGGTCCAGGTGTATGGCATCGAAGCCCAGGTACAGATGCCATTGTCACGTACAAAATTTAAAGACGTAAGCAATGCAGATCCCGAGCAGGTCGTGCTGCTTTTGGTTTGATTAAAAAGGTATTCCGGGCTGAGGATGTTTGCTGAAGTGCTATAGGCAGTTGCGTTTGTAGCTTTAAATGCCTCATATGATCTTGCATAAGCAACCGCAAAGGCAATACAAGCGCCCTCGCTTCCCTGGTTAACAACAGGAGGCATAGCCAACGTGAAACTGGTTGGAAGCGTTGTTGGTGGAGGGGTCACTACAATAACCGTGTTTTTCGATACAACGTTGCTTGCGGATTTTGTATTGCCGGCAGCATCTTTAGCAGTAGCCGTAATCGTGTAGTTTGCGTTGGCCAGGTTAGTGGTATTCCATGAATAACTAAATGGGGCAGCAGCAAAAGCAGCAACCTGGGCACCATTGATTGTGAGTACCACCGAGGTGACACCAACATTATCTGAGGCGCTCACCTGGATGGCTACGGTTCCTGACACTGTAGCGCCACTCGTTGGCGACGGAATTGAAACTACCGGGGCGGTCAGATCCGCGGTGGAGGTCGGAGGTTTCACTCTGCGGCCGGCGATTGTGGCATCAGATTCTTTTTCCTGGCCAAACTCCGTCGAGATGATCAGTGGTACATTGTTTAATGCAACCAGGTCAACGGCATCAGCACCCATTGCCTTACCGGTCTGTTCCGGTTGTTCGATTTGGGTAGGATTGGAGGTTTCTTTTTGACAGGAGGTCCATAGGATGGTCATTGCGACTAGCGCAACATTCAATTTGGATTTTAATTGGATCATGTTTATGTTTTTGATTTGGTTTAAAATGTGATTGGTTATTGTTCGATTTAAAAATTTCATGGACCTATCCCGTTCATTTTGCCAAAA
Organism: Ferruginibacter sp.; assembly: GCA_030655145.1. GTDB lineage: Bacteria > Bacteroidota > Bacteroidia > Chitinophagales > Chitinophagaceae > Ferruginibacter. The sequence goes on along the minus strand of JAURWD010000097.1, from coordinate 34,558 downwards.
TGTCGATCATTGACCAATTCAACATTGGTTGGCAGATTGAATATGTATGTTTAGAAGAATTTGGCACTAGTTTATCGTGCCTGGGTGGCGGTTCTTCTTTGGGGGTGGATATGGAATGTCATCTGTTAATTTATAATTCAGAACACCTGAATTATTTCGCTTTTTTAACGATCGCCATGGAACAATAATTATGCCCTCTGTCCGGATATATCTGCATGTTTCCATATAAACTGAACGAACTGGTTCCTAATCAAGCATTTAATAACCATAACTAATTTTATTGATATTCAATAATTATTATATATAATATTCCTGAGGAGTAGGCTTCACTGGAATTCAGGGAAAATAAGACTGGTATTACGTTTGCAAAAATGGCCGGGTTGTAATTTTTTCATTTATGAAGTTAGTTTTGCTGCCTTGTCCAGCCTATAATTCTTGTTGAATTAATCGATGTGGATTCAGTGCAGGATGGATTTGGTTTACTCATACAATTGCATTCTTGACCCACCAGCTTTTTTACGGACAATTCTTTCAAAAGATAAATTAGGTTTCAAGCGAAGCGAATATTTCATTTTGAATTCTCAATAATTGCAAATAAAATACTTATCACAAAAAACTATTAAGTAACTCCTTAACGTTAAAACACTTGCGCCAACTTTTAAACTTCAACCAGGATATAGTTATTTGATTGATGCGGATCCTTGGAGAAGGGTGGTCCGGAAATTGTTGGCTGCAGCCAGATAAAAAATATTCATTTTAAATTATAAACTGGTTCTTGTTATTCCGACAAAACGTCGATGGTAGATTGCCTTTTCTAGTTAGTTAATCGTTTAAAAATAAAACGGTAAGCCTTAATTAGCGTTGCTTTTGTAGAATCATTATTCAATATCAATAGAAAAACCATGAAATTATTTCCATTCCGTGCAGGGGTAACTCTATGTATAACCCTAACCGCACTACTCGCCTCCTGTAACAAAGAAAACTCATTCAACGACACACCTGCTGACGCTACATCCAACAACTCAAGGTTAGCTGGTGTGGTGCCAGACGATTCCGCTTTGGTTGCAAAAGTTCCAATGATGACTTCTGCAGACTTTATGGCTGACAACATCAGTAATTATTTTTCCCAAGCACAATCTGAAAATGCAAAACCTGCGGGCGGCGGCAGTACAGGAAGGGACCGGACGACTCCTAACGTTAGCTTTGTTAGCCCTGCAACAGGGGCAACTGTCAATAGCACAGTAAATGTCCAGGTAACTGCAACTGATAATGTTGGTGTGAGTTCGGTTGTCTTAAAAGTAGATGGAATTGTTATTGGTACCGACAACCTTGCTCCCTACAGTTTTAGCTGGAACACCACCGGCCTTACCAGCGGCACTCACACACTTACCGCTACGGCAAATGATGCTGCAGGTAATTTAAAAATAAGTACCATACAAGTTGGATACAATACGCCTGCAGGTGCAGACATAACCCCGCCAACTGTAGCTATTACTTCACCCACCAATGGTGCTTCAGTTAGTTCGACTGTTACCGTAGCAGTGGCTGCCAGTGATAATATTGGTGTTAGCTCAGTAGGTTTTAAAGTCGACGGTGTCGTGATAGGCACAGATAATACTGCGCCGTATAGTATTTCCTGGAACACAACTACCGTCGCTGCAGGTATTCATAGCCTGACGGCAACAGCAACCGATGCGGCAGGCAATTCAAATTCAGGCAGTATACAGGTAACCGTAAATACAACCGTGATTTCACCGGTGCCTGTTCCTTCTTCGTATCAACTCACAACGCCGACTCCTGCTAACCAGGCCGGTGAAGGAAGTTGCGTCGCTTTTGCAATTGCTTACGGCGCCCGGTCCATTGAACAGTATTATAGGACCAATGCAACCAGTTACGAATTCAACTCAAATATTTTCAGCCCGGAATATGTGTATAACCAAACCAAATTGAGTGACTGTGGCTCTGGGACAGCTTTTACATTAGCCTTAAATCTATTAAAAAATCAAGGTGTTTGTACCTGGCAGGCCATGCCATACAGCGGTACGAATGGTTGTTCTCTTCAGCCTGATGCAGTACAGACTGCCAATGCCGCTCAATATAAAATCGCTTCCTATGCGTCAATTCTTAATTCCGATGAAGTTGCAATTAAAACGATGATTTCCACCAAACATCCTGTAATTGTTAACATCACCGCGGATAATAGTTTCATTGGCGCCGGCCCCGGATTTATCTGGAAATCATATTCAGGCTCAGGAAGTTTACCACATGCGGTTCTTATTTGCGGGTATGATGATGCTAAACATGCGTATAAAGTCATGAGTTCCTGGGGAACCTTGTGGGGTGATGGAGGCTTTAGCTGGATCGATTATGATTTTTTCGTACAAAAGTCTTCCTATAATACTTATGTGATCCAATAAACGTGATCCACCCGTGTAAAAAAAGGCACTTATTTCTAAGTGCCTTTTTTGTAATTAAAGGTAGTTCGAAAAATCTCGGTGTTGCCTGGATTATTGTTTTAACAATTTCCCGGTAGCTCTTTGATTACCTACTCTGAAGACATAGATAAGAGTATTTCTTTGTGCAACAGGAACACTGTATTCTTTCTGAAATTCCACTCCTGCCTGTACATAACCAGTAAATACTGTACTTACCCTTTGTCCTAGTACATTGTACAATTCCAAACTTCCGTTCCCTGACACGGCTGAAACCAGATTAAACCTCACTTTATCAGTAAAAGGATTTGGCGCAGCTTTGACCCTGGTGGCTTTTGTCTCTGTTAAGGCATTGAGGGTTATGTTGAAAGATTGAGCACTTACTTCGGTTCGAGCAGCACTTCCACAATTAGCACTGGAAGTACAACTTGCAGTTTGAGTAGTTACAGTCACATCAAACCCGACACCTTGAGTTAGGCCACTAAACGTCAGGGTGCCATTATTGCCTGGCAGCGTTTGGTCATAGCTAAAGTTTGGTGCACTTCCCTGGGTTACCCTGTAGTTATTGGTTGGTGATGTAGCCGCACCACCGGAAGCAGTAACTGTCAGGCTATAGGTAGTTGCGTCACAGGTTGTTGGTGCCACATACAATGCGGCTACTGTTGGACCAGGTACCACTACTACGTTTTGACCGCAGGTTTTATTTGCTGCACTATTTGGATATGCTTGCTGGACTTCAATCCTGTAACTCTGGCTTGCGTTGACAGTTACTGATGCAGTACCCTGACCACTGGCTAAACTTGCAGTAGTCGATAACGCGCCGGGATATGGAAGTACAGTCCAGGTATAAACAGCACCACCTTCAATCACATTCGCAGTGTGTGAAGTTATACTGCCCTGGCAAACAGGTCCCTGCTCGGTAACCGTACATTCTCCCACGGTACCAACAGGCACATCAACAAGCGCTTCAGTGGAGCAGTTGGGCGATGCTATCTGTGTTACAATTACTTTAAAGTGAATAGTTTGCGACGCGTCGGCAATGTCTGCTGTGTACGTAGCTATTCTCTGATTTGAATTCGTTAATGAACCTGCGGCAGTTCCCACAATGGACCAGGCATAGGTATAAAGTGTATTGTCGGTGAAAGTCGAATTTGCACCAATGTTGGCCGTTAGCGTCGTATTATGGGCCGCAGTCCTTATATCTATAGATGTCGGATTCGCGGCTGCAGTGGCTTCAACGTTTATTATAGTTCCCGCATTTGGATAACTGCACGTTACATCAGCAGTACCCGTTTTACTAGCGACGATGGTTAGGCTGAATGTGCCTCCTGGTAAGAAATTGGCTCCAATAGGTACTACAGAAACAGATGTTCCGGTTACAAAACCATTTGCATCGGCGCCACTAAGTTTTGCTCCCGCAGACGGGGTGCCATTTGTAAGGGACCATTTGTAGGTGGTTCCAGTTACTCCTGTAAACGAGAATGGAATTGAAGTGGCAGAAGCGCAAACGGACTGTGAAGCAACTGTCGGGCAGGAAGGAGGGGATACGGGCATAATGGCTCCGGCACTCAATTGGTTGTCACGTGAACCCTGGATCTCATTTCCTGTATTGTTATTCTTAACCAGTTTTTCAAATATGTTGTGATAGTTACCACCGTTAATTGAGCCAGCTCCTTTGCCGATCCCATAACCGCAGGCAAAGTTCCCAGCTCCACCATCACCTACCGCAGCGCGGCTGGCATACCGAATCATAACACTTGTAGAGGTGGAAACCCATTCTAATTTGAAATTGGCATAATCCCCCGTATACCCCACAAAGGTCATAACTGCTGAAGTTATAGCCTGGTTACCTCTTATTTCAATGTCTCTGTCTCCAAACGTACCCTCGAAACAGGTAATGTTGGCGGGAACACCACTGTAAAAAGCACCGCCTCCAGGCATATCTGGCACGTTAGGTCTTTTTATATTAGCCGCCGGCAGTGCACCACTCAAACCTGCACATGCTGCCGGCGCGTTTTGACAGGCCGTTGAAAATAAATTGGCCAGTTCGTTTTCGGTTTCGGAACCTGAAAGTGCGCCACCTATTTTCCGGGCGGTTAAAACAGCCTGCTCCCACGACATTATAAAGTCATAAGCATGGACACCCTTGCTGGGGATACCTGCTAAGAAATTAAAATACACCGTGTATTTGGCCGCTGCGGGGTCCAACCCTGTAAAAATTAATCGTTGCGGAATTCCCAACCCTTCATAATAAGTGGTTTGAGTGGCATTTAAAATACCATTTGTAAAGGTTATCGGAAATGCCGCGGGATCTCCGTTTTGTGCTTGCTGAAAATCGATTGTCTGGCTATAGGTTTGCGAAGAAGCAAACAACAAACCTGCCAATAAAAACAAGGAAAGTTGCTTAAAAATGCTGCGATAGACTGGGCGCCCGCTGGTGAAAATTGATTTCATAATAATTTGTTTTAAAGATGAAAAATAGACACTGAACATTTTCCGGCGATTCTGTGAGGTTTGTATTCGATCAACTAAAGTGGGTGGTCATAAAAGTTGGACGTTGTTGGTGGTTTTCGAAAATTGGAATGGCAGAAGTGGAGGAGATATCAGATGTTTAACCTAATGGTTATTAAAAATTCGTGAAGTAGTTAAACATCAACTTAAATAGGTTGATCTCCCCTGGGTCATGAGAAAAATCAGGTAATGGATCACATAATCCACTAGAGTAGGTAGTTTAACTCAAACGATATCTTGATTTTGAAAAAGTGTTTCGCGGGTAGGTCAAAATTAATGTGTGGACTTACAACAGTCGCGTGCAAGCGATCATGCGGTAAGCCTAAACCAGGCGAGTTGCGGAGGGAAATAAATCCTGGCGCATCTGCGGGATTTAAGCAAACAAAAAATTTATTAAGTTGAAGATTTTCGAGGATTGGGTTTTAACACACCAAAATGTTTCACTTATCAATGAGAAATGAAGAAAGCAAAACCGATTTTAAAACGAGGAATTTATTAGAGTTATCAGGATTTTATTCTGCCGGTTTCGGAACGAACATTGGATTATAGTGCTGGAACAATTGGAGTAAAACTAGATAATGTGTTATTTAAATGCAATAGTATGGCGCAATTGTTTAACAATTATTATTTGCATTTTTTAGTTCTGCGGAGACAAGTAAAATTTGGTAAAGTTTGCGAGAAGAAATGAACTTGTGAAGCTGATAACAATTTCGAGAGAGACATAAAAATAAAACTGGTATAAGGCTTCGGGAAAAAATGATTTCCCAGAAACATTATACCAGCCTTACTTTTATGATCGACGCCAAACTTACTTCATAGCCACCAATTCAACATCAGGCTTTGATTCATCAGTCAGTTTAACCTTGCCTCGGTCATTTCTAACGACCCTTGAGAAGAGGGAAATCTCTTTGTCAAACAGGAAGCGAAAAAATAATTTGGTCCATGATTTATGGTAAAAAAGCGTATTGTAAAATGAAGGTGCTCCAGCCCTGATCTGCGGTAGCCTGTTCCAGGGCACAGAAGGGAAATCATGATGTTCATTATGAAAGCCTACATTGAAAGCGACATTATTCAATGGACCATAATAACTATAAGTTTCTTGTTCACCATGCGTTAAATAATGTTCCTGTATCCAGCGAGCACCTAATGGATGGAGACCAACTGAAAAGAAGAAACTCAGCAACAAAAAAATGATCGCTTTTGGACCAAGAAACACAGTAACTAAGACAATGAATGCGATCTGCACACCCCAGTTCAATGCAACCCAGCCATCAAATGGTTTGATCTCTTTTAAACGGCTGATTCTGAAAACCTGGAAAATGGGGTAAAAGAAAAGCCAGATAACCTTGCCTATGAAATAATTGTTGATCAGCTTTGCTTCCCATTTGTTTGGAAGATCCGCATCTAGTTCATGTACTCCCTGGAAAGAATGGTGTTTAATATGATATCTTTCAAATGATACAGAGCTTGGGAAAAGTTGCGGAATGTTTGCAAATATTCCTGCCAGGCGATTTGCCTCTGGTTTCTTAAACAACAGCCTGTGTGCACATTCATGGATCATTACAAATAGCGCATGGTCCGCAAAGGCGCCAATAAGATAGGCTGCCCCGATAACGATCCACCAGGATTGTTCGGCAACTGCAAAAGCTAACCCTACCTGCAAGGCAACCAGGCCGATAATGGCGAAGATTGTCAATGGATTTTTGCCGATCAGTTTCCTGATGTGGGGATGGCTCTTAAGTATTTCTTTTGTCCTAATGCGATGGGGTTCCGACGCACTGGAAAAAACAAAGGAATCTTTTCTCTTCATACAGGAAATATATAGATTAATTGATCAAATAGTTGGATTCTAGGCTGAATCTCAACCTTACGAAAGCTTTATAACCCACCAAACTTCAAAGTAAATTTTCAAGAAAAAGCCACCGGTCAAAACCGATGGCCCCCGGCAGCTTACGCCGGCAGATATTTTGTGGACATTTCGGTTAACTAAAAGTTACCGGAGTGTTCCATGATTGATCTGTAGATTGCATGAATACCTCCTTTTTATTTGGTGAATTACAGCGCAAAACTAAGGGAAATCTAAAAAATTTGCCCTAAGTGTTAATAAATTACAAGCAGATTTAACTATAATCTTTCCCCGAACCGCTATATTTCAAGCCTTTCCAGCACCAGAAGAGTTTCCATCAGCTTGTTCCAGGCAACTTGCCAGTCGTCTTTAGCCACATTTATCTTGTCGTGATCGCCTTCAGCATTGGCGCCCCGTTCCTTCATGTATGCTTCCAGCTTCTCCAGGGCTTCCCGGTTAAGTTCTTCCAATTTGATTTTGTGATCCATACTTTTTATTTAGAAGTTTAAAATTTTATTTAACTAAGTATCGCTTAAGCATTAGATCGATGCAATGCGGCTAAGACAATTAGGTACGGCTGGGAATCATTAAAATGGCTCCCGCTTAATTTATGGGTGCCTCGGTAAATTGAATGCCGTTTTCCCGAAGAAAAGCTTTTATTCTTTCAACGTGTACGCAAAGACCAACATGAAGAAACGGGTAGTTGGAAACCTTTGTTTTTGTTCCATTGTTCATGATCTCCTTATCCCTCAAATCGAAACCCAGGTGCAAATGATTGGTCGCAAATTGCATTCCATATATATGCCCGCTGGTGTCAAAAAGAGGCCCCCCGCTTTGGCCTTTCAATCCGGGCGTACTCATCTCTATCCCCGAAATACCCCCCGCATCCCCCAGGAAGCGGGTGATGATTCCATCGATAGGGAAACTTGGAGAATTAGGGTTTCCTGTATTGGTCCATTCAATATCATCAACATCTTTATTATACCGGAAATTATTAAACTCAGGAAAAGGAAATCCGATGCGGCAGAGGTATTGCCCCTGCTTGATAGAAGCCTGCTCATTTACAAACGTGGCGTGGCCATTGTACAAAATTTTATTAAAACCTTTGAACACGAGTATAGCCAGCTCTAGCGTCGGATGGATATGCGTGGTGATGGCTTCAAGTTTGTCGAAGCAATTGAGGAAAGTATTTTTGAGTTGGATGGTCGCTTCCTTCGTGTAACTGTATTTAACCTCCAATCCTGTTAGGTGTTTGTGTTGCTTGCCATCAGAGGCTATCCTGTTTTTTTCCAGGCGGAAAGATTGGTAAGCAGCATTTATTTTTTCTGCCGAAGGTATCATGGCAGCGACGTGTTTGCATGTGATCGCAACGCCTTCATTGTTTACAAAAAATATGGTGGCCGTGCCGGGAAGAATAAGGCCTCCATATGTTCGCGAAATGCTGTGTACCGGGCGGGTAAACTGTTGAATTTTTTCGATAGCTGAAACAAACATTCCGAAATGTACTGCTTAAATTTCGTTTCCATAAACCCAGGAAAACTTGAAGCCCCAACCTAAATAATCTTATTTATTTTTTGCAGCACTCACCCGCCAGATAATGTTATTGACATCATCGGATACAAGCATCGATCCATCAGACAAGATTTCCAGCCCTACAGGGCGCCCCCTGACTTCACTGTCATTTGAACCCTGCACAATAAACCCGGTCAGGAAATCCTGGACGGGTCCGGAAGGCTTCCCATTCTGAAAAGGCACAAACACCACTTTGTATCCGCTCAGTGCGGTTTTATTCCAGGAACCATGTTGGGTTATAAACGCGCCTTCCGAGTATTTCGCAGGAAAGGATTTTGCTTTATAAAATTTGAGTCCAAGGGAAGCTGTATGCGATCCTAGGTCAACATCGGGCACCAGTGTTTTGCTCACTAAGTTGGGGCGGGGATCCTCTTTCATCCTTGGGTCGGCATTCTGTCCGAAGTATGCAAATGGCCAACCATAAAAACCACCTTCTTTAACGCCCACCAAATAATCTGGCACTAATTCATCGCCTAATAGGTCCCGTTCATTTACGGCTGTCCACAAAACGCCGGTGCCGGGAGCCCAATCCATTCCAACGGGATTGCGAAGTCCACTTGCGTAAATTCTTTGTCCGCTTCCGTCTGTGTTTACCTCAAGAATGGCTGCCCGATTAACTTCTTTGTCCAGGCCTTTTTCCGCCACATTGGAGGCAGATCCCACGGCGATGTAAATCTTGTCTCCTTTCTGATTCGCGATGATATTTTTTGTCCAGTGCCGGTTGGGTTTCGTAGCAGATAAGGTAGTGATTGTTTTACCCGGCCCGCGAAGTACCGAATCGCCCAAGGTATAATCAAACTGCAAAAGACCATCCGTATTTGCAACATAGAAATGGTTGTTGAGGATCAACATTCCAAAGGGCTGGTTCAAATTTTCTGCAAAAACAAATCGCTTTTCCGGGATGCCATCTTTATTCGCGTCACGAAATAATGTAATGCGATTGGCGCTTTCTCCAAAATGATGGGTTTTGATCTTTCGGGAAATTTTCGCCCCAAGTTTCAGGATGCCTTTTAATACAGTATTGGATTCTGCGACGAAAATGTCACCATTGTCTGCCACGTAGATCCAGCGTGGATGTTCAAGATTATCTGCAAATTGGGTGACGGTAAAACCTTCGGGCGCCATAGGCTTGCTGCCGTCTTTCCAGCCAATGACCTTGCTAAAGTTTTTCTTCGATTTTGTATGAAATGGTGGAGGTAAAGTATCCGCGGTAGTAATTATTGCAGAAGCTTCTACTGCAAAAGAAACCACTGAAATTCCTGCAAGGGCCAGGGAAAGAAAGAAAGTTTTTAAACCCATTTTTTGCATGGAAAAAGTTTTAATCGTTTGATCGAAAATTGCTAAAATGGTGCCACGGTATTACAAAAAATCTGTTACCAGTTTGTTGAAAGCCTCCGTGCTTTGAATGTGTGGAATATGCCCAACGCCTCGCAGTGCTACCAACCTTGAATTTGGAATTAGTTGCTTAGTCTTGTTTCCGAGTTGCGGGTAGTTTCCATACACTGATTTTTTACTGGCATCAAGCAGGTCTTTGCCCAGGACCGTTCTATCTTCCTGCCCAATGATCAGCAGCGTAGGCAAACGAAGATCTTTTAATTCGTAAACTATCGGTTGCTCGTAAATGATCTGGTAGGTGAGGGCGTTTACAAAAGCAATTTGCTGAAAGTCCGGATCCGCCAGTGCTTCAGCCTGCGCCTGCACGTAGGCTTCATAGGCAGTCTTCCAGGTAGGGTAGTAGGATTGTTGATATTTTTTATACGATTCATAAGTGGCACCACTTTCTTTTTCGAATAACTTTTGCAGGGGTTGATAAGGAATGAATGTTTGATAATCTTCTAACCCGATTGGATTTTCCAGCACAAGTTTCTCTACGCCGGCAGGATACATCAGGCAAAATCTAACAGCCAGCATGCCACCCATCGAATGACCTAGCACCGACACTTTGTCGAGCCCAAGTGAATCGAGAAGGTATTTGGTGTTTGCAGCCAGCATGTGAAAACTGTAATGCAGGTTTGGTTTGTCGGAGCGGCCCCAGCCAACCTGGTCGGGAACAATTACCCGGTAGCCTTTGGCACTTAACACAGGGATAACATCTTTCCAATAAAATCCATTGAAATTTTTTCCATGGAAAAGAATGATCGTCTTTCCATTTGCCACGGAAGGTGCGATGTCCATATAGGCCATACGCACATCTTGCTGTTCCAACTTCAAAGAAACATAATGTAACGGGTAAGGGTATACGACTTTCTGACCCTGCATCGAAGAAACCGCGATCGCAATAAATACTGTGAGGAAAATGAAAGCTTTGCGCATGTCTTGTTTTTGATTTTAAAACAAGAATCATGCAGTTTCATAAAACAGGTTTTACCTGAAGATATCTTTCCAGGCCCTTGAGGCAGCGTGATAGCCACACATGCCATGGACGCCACCACCCGGAGGGGTAGACGAAGAGCAGATATATACCCCCTTTACCGAAGTACGGTACGGCGAAGGCCGAAGAGCGGGCCTTGTATACAACTGGGTTATATCAATAACGCCCCCATTGATATCGCCACCAACATAGTTGGGATTGTATTTTTCAATCTGGGCAGTATTCATTGTATGTTTAGCCAGGATACGATCTTTGAATCCCGGGGCAAATCGTTCAACCTGGTTTTCGATTGCTGCCGTCATATCCCGGGTTGACCCAAAGGGTACATGGCAATAAGCCCAGGCAGTATGTTTGCCTTCAGGCGCTCGTGACGGGTCAAATAGACTTTGTTGCGCAACCAATACATAAGGTTTGTCGGGATGGCCGCCGTCCCAAATCTGTGCTTCCCCGGCAGCAATTTCTTCGAACGTGTTACCTAAATGAATGGTGCCTCCTTGTTGACATTCGTGGGCGGTAAAAGGAATTGGTCCGTCAAGCGCCCAGTCCATCTTGAAGACGCCCATGCCATACCGGTAGTTTTGTAATTGCCATTTGTACAGGGCGGAAAAATTAATGCCTCCCAGTTTCAAGAGTTGCCGTGGCGTAATATCAAACAGTAACGCATTTGCTGATGGTAGTTGTTTTAGCGAGTTAATGGGTTTCCCGGTCTGGATCTTACCACCCAACGATTCGAAATAGGCAGCTAAGGCGTTGGCTATTTTTTGAGAACCACCCATGGGTATGGGCCAGCCGCCAAGATGCCCTGCTGCCATTAATACCAACCCGATAGCAGAAGTCGTAAGATTTGAAAGCGGTTGAATGGAATGCGCTGCCATGCCCGCCCAAAGTCCACGAGCCTCTTTCTGTTTAAATTTTTTGACAAGATAACTGGCAGAAGTCAGTGCATTAAGCCCAAATTTTGCCATCAGCAACGGGTGTTTGGGAAACTTCAGTGGCCCTAGTACGTCAGGGGCAAGTAGGGGCCAGTCTTCAACCAGCGGCTGCATCAGGTCCAGGTAGGCTTGTCCATCTACACCCAATGCCTGCGCAGTTTGAGCAGCGGTTTTATGTAATACCGCAGCAGTACCATCATCGAAAGGATGTGCTGCTGCAAGCGTAGGAAACCCATATTGAAGGCCATGCTCATGCAGTGGCAGCGTTTTAAAAAATGGTGAACCCAATGCCAGTGGGTGAATGGCGGAGCAGATGTCGTGCGTAAAACCTGGCAGGGTTAGCTCCGCAGAGCGTAAACCTCCACCAATGGTGTCTTTTCCTTCGATGATCAAAACAGAAAGGCCCTTCTGTTGTAAAAATATTCCTGCTGCCAGTCCATTCGGACCGGATCCTACCACAACTGCGTCGAAGTCTTTTTTTGCCATTTTACCAACCATTGATTCAACCTGCAATATGCATCAAAACCGGAAGGAAAGTTCCCGCGTCAAAATTTTTTAGTTCAAACTGTAAAAATCGAAACAAGCGGTATCACGAACTAAAATTTGAAATCTTGAGAGGTTGACTGCGTTCACACGGTAAGGTTAGGTTGGAAAAAATCTGGAGATGACCGATTCGACGATGTCGAGGGTGAGCGGTTTGTTTTCAAAGCTTAGGATCTCGGGAATCGCCATGGCCCGGAGACGGTCATCGGGGTTTAATGATGTTGTGAGCATCACAATAACAGATTGCCTGCGGATCCTCGCTGCTAGTTCACGGTAAACTTCAACAAATTCCCACCCATCCATTGCGGGCATATTCATATCCAGGAAGATAAGGTCAGGAAACGGAAGCGTGTTTGGGTTGCCGTTCAGGTGAGCGCTATCCTCGATATAGTTCAACGCAGCTTTTGCGGTCTGCTTGGTTTTTATGTGTTCGGCAACACCTGCGTCCTCCAAAATTATGTTGCTGAGGAAGTTCGTTGCTTCATCATCATCGATCAATAAAATGCAGTTAATTTTTCGGCTCATTAAGAAACATCATGAATGGTAAAATGAAAAGTTGTTCCCTGGCCTGGTGTTGATTCCACCCAGATTTTTCCCTGGTGTAAGTCGACGATTTTTTTACAATGCGCTAACCCAATTCCGGAGCCGCGTGAATCTGGGCCGCCCTGAAGCCGTTGAAATATCAGGAAAATTTTTTCGAAGTTTTCTTTTTTAATTCCGATACCATTATCGGAAACAGCGAACTCCCAGCAATTACCTTTCTCCATGCCGGTGATATTTACCACGGGAGTTTCTCCATGTTTTCTAAACTTGATCGCGTTCACTATTAAATTTAAAAATAATAATTTGATTTCAGTGGCGTAACCTTTGATAACCGGGAGGTGTTGCTGGTTAACGGATGCGTTGGTTTCAGTGATCAACTGGTTGAGATCTGAAAGCAATTCCTGGATCAATTCGTTGCAATCAATGAAGGCAACCTTGCCCTGGTAGCCGATCCTCGAGTAATCCAGAAGATCCTGGATCAGTTTTTTCATCCGGCCTGCAGAATCGACGATAAAGCTCAGGTATTGGTCGGCCTTGTCATCCAGTTTTCCCTGGTATTGTCTTTTCAAAAGTTGGGCAAGCCCGGAGGAAGTCTTTAATGGTTCCTGCAGATCATGGGAAGCCAGGTAAGCAAACTCTTCCAGGTCAATATTTTTTCGTTCCAGTTCTTTGTTTTTTTCTTCGAGGTCTTCGCTTGATCTTTCAAGCTCCGACCTTGCAGCTTCAATGTTATTAACTACTTCCTTTTTATTTGCTTCGATGTAAAGTGATTGAAATGTAAGGGCAAAAACTCCGGTAGCAGTTGATAGAAAAAAATACAGGTTAACTAACCAGGGATCATTGCCAACAAGGTCGTAGTTTACCCAGTTAGTTTGGGCGGTAATAATATAAAAGTAAACCAGGTGCAGGATCGCGAAGCCGGCCATTAGTTTGCCTGCACGCTTTCCAAGTAACATGTAGGCGCTGAGGATAAATACGGCAAAATAAAAATTGGCCGAGTTCCTGATGCCGCCAGAATAGTAGGTGTCTATATGAATGAGGATGCACCAGATCGTTAGCAAGCTCACTGATGAGCGTTTCAATGAACGGTGCTTGTTTAAGGAGAAATAATTGATGACAGCTGCGACAAAGAGTGCAGCCATTGTGGTGATAAGTAAAAGGTGGCGCGGTGCGACAACCCAAATTTGTATGGCAAAAACAACAAAGACGAGTATGGTGATAAGGGTAGCTTTTTTAAAAAGGCGAAATCTTTGCCGGGTGATGAGGTCATCCAAAGCAACCGTCCGATCGAAAGGATCAAGATTCAATAATTTTGGTAATGATGCTTTCATTCGATGGGATTCTGATAAGGGTGTTATCAAAACAATATACAAGAATAATACGGATAATATATCTTTAGAAATTGCCCAGGAAGTACCTGTAAAAGAGGTTTGTTGAACGTTTTTATTTCTTTATTTCAATTCTTCGGCACAATTATTTAAATCAATTTATCATGGTTCCTCCTCTGTACTCAAATTCATTGAAGTTATTCATGGTTCTCCTTGGCTGTAAGCCACCCGGGCGTCATACGGAGCAACATGATACGTTCTTTGGGATCGCACCATCGATGAAAGACCTGGTGCCGGAATTGATCCAGTTCTGGCCCGAAAGCAAGGGTAAAATTCATGTTGATGGATGGCGGGAAGTAAACCAGGTGGACGGATTTGATATTTCAATTGCTCCGATAAGCGAAGCCTCTTCCTTAAATAATACCAAACTTTTTTTTATCAACCTCGGTGGTTACAAGCGAGGAGAGTTTGAAGAATTTCATTACAAAATGATCGTTGCTGCCCCCGACAAAGGAGCGGCCATTCGTACGTCAAAAGAAACTGCTTTTTATAAACACACTGGTTTCAAAGGTGCGACTTCACACGTAGATGATAAGTATGGAATTGATGTAGACGATTTGTATGAATTGGCAGATATTCTTCCAAAAGGTTATAAGGAGCAATATGTAATTCAATTGACGCCGGCACTGGAAAAGAGCCCTGATATCATTCACCTGGGGTATTTCAAGTTAGATAAACTCTGAAGTTGACCTTGACCACGAAGCATATTTGAAAGTTGCCTAAGCTCTTCTCGCGTTCTCTTGAAATCCTTTAGTTCGCACCCGAAGTTTCATCAGGATACCTGTCCTCGTCTTTCAGATTTGCTTTTGGAGACGGGAGCTTGCCACGTTTGTGAATGATCAGCCCATTCAGAAAATTCCGCAATAGTTGATCGCCCGCTTCAACATAACCCGGGTGGTCCTCGTTCCGAAATATGTCACCCAAAGCTCCTTTTGTTATTTTGAAGTTTACCAGTTCAAGGATCTCGACAATGTCTTCATTTCTTAGGGAAAGCGCAACGCGAAGTTTCTTGAGGATATCGTTGTTGCTCAGCATAGATCTTTAATTTAATAAGTGGTGAAACACAAAAGTAGCCACAAATTTTTTTGGAGTTGCTTCCTGCATTCATCCAGCCGACAAAGCCGATTGATGAATGAAAATCAGAGGATTGATTTCTAAGTGTGGTTTCTGGGCAATGTCAAAACGACCTAATCGATACCCAATTCTTTTTGAATGGCTTCCAATGATTTGCCTTTTGTTTCAGGCAAGACTTTCCAAACGAATACCAGGTGTAATAACATCATGAGGCTATAAAAAAGGAATGAATAAAACCCACCTCTCTCACTTCCTTCAACAATGATAGGGAAGGTCCACGAAATGATGGCAGCCATGATCCAATGCGTAAAGCTACCAAGTGAGCCTCCTTGCGAGCGAACAGAGTTTGGAAATATTTCGGAGATAAAAACCCAGATCACCGCTCCCTGTGAAAATCCAAAGAAGGCGATAAATCCTATCAGGTAAATAACAACGTTGCTGTCGGGCGCCGAGCTACTAAACGCCATGGCTGTCAACCCCAGGAATACGATCATTCCAACCGAACCGATCAGCAACAAGGTTTTTCTTCCGAAGCGATCGATCATGGTCATTGCCAACAGGGTAAACAATAAATTTGCTGCGCCAATATAGACCGGTTGCAGGTAAGCTTGCGCCTTATCGAAACCGGCCATTTCAAAAATCCGCGGTGCATAGTAGATAATAGCGTTTATACCTGACAGTTGGTTGAACATTGCAAGAATCACCGCGTAGGTAATGGGCTTCCGAAATTTTGGCTGAAACAATTTTTCTGCATGATGGCTTACCGAATTCCGGATATCATCAATTGCTTGTTGTGCATTCGTTTCTCCTATGCGGTTCATAATCGGAATTGCTTCTGCATCACGATCATTCAAGATTAACCAACGTGGACTTTCGGGGATCGTGCGGACCAGCAAAGCAAAAACACTTGCAGGAATTACCATCACACCTAGCATCCACCGCCAGGAATCTTCCCCAATGCCGGCAAACAAAAAGTTGGTGAGATAGGCAACAAAAATTCCGGCAACAATATTCAATTGAAAAGATCCCGCCAGGCGTCCTCTTAAATGTGCCGGTGCTATTTCCGAAATGTACATCGGTCCCACCACGGAGGATGCACCAACCGCGATGCCCCCAATGAACCTGAAGCTTACGAAGAGGATCCACGCGGAAACAGACGCACACCCGATGGCAGATAACAGGTAAAGGATGGCGATTGCGATTAACACTTTTTTTCGCCCGTATAATTTAGCGGGCTGGCCGGCAATGAGAGATCCAAGTACTGTACCGATCAAACTGGATGCAACCGTGAATCCCTGCCAAAAGGAACTCAGTTCCCACAGCTCTTGAATTGTTTTCTCTGCACCGGAAATCACAGCAGTTTCAAATCCAAAAAGAAAACCGCCAAGGGCAGCAATTAGCGCAATTCGAACCGGGTAAGAGAGCATAAGCAACGTTTTAGTTTTGATCAGATGACAAAGAAGAAATTTATCAATCGTTTTGTAAGGCAATTGAGGTTGGTAACCCATCGAGGCTCACTAGGTTTTTCGACGCAACATATTCTTTGAGACCTTCCGGTCCTTTTTTTTCTGCCCATTCGAAATGGATATCGCGTTCGCCCACATAATTATACAATGGTACTCCATAACCACAGGAGGTTTGTACCAGGTCGATCTCTGCTGATATAATTTGGCGTGTGCTCGGATGGATGGTGAATTGTGGTGCAAGCTCATCCCACTCTTTGCTTCCGCGTAAAACAGTGGTTCCCTTGCCATACAACCGCAGGATGTTCGGTGCACCTTTAAATGAACAAAACATCATGGTGATCCGTCCGTTTTCCAGGGTGTGTGCAGAAGTTTCGTTTCCGCTGCTTACCAGGTCCATGTATGCAACCTTTGAAGATGACAATACCCGAAAACAATCAAGGCCCTTAGGTGAAAGATTAATATGACCATCCGCTGAAAGCGGTGCAGTACTTACAAAAAATATCTGTTGATTTTCTATGAAACGTTGGTGAGCAGGTGAAATAGCAGGATGAAATTTTCCCATAAGCATTAACGCATTTACAACTGAAAGGAGGAAGTTAAATAAAAATTTTGTTGCGCCGATATTGTTTTTTAGCTTTCAAAACACCGGGCACTTTGCCCCTTATGGATCAACAACATTAAAAGGTAAAAGTTTGGAAAAAATTACACCTGGAAATTCCGGGCATTATAAATGGGGAATGGATTGTGATGGATGGCACTTACTTAAAAACGAACGCCTCAGCGTAATACAAGAGAAGATGCCACCAGGCACTTTCGAGCAAATACATTTTCATGCAACAGCGCAGCAACTGTTTTTTATCCTGGAAGGCACAGCGACATTTGAATTGAACGGATCCGAAGTGGTGGTCGGCCCGCGGGAATCAATCCATATACCACCCGGCGACGTCCATAAGATCAGCAACAACTCGACTTGCGATCTGGAGTTCCTCGTAATCTCAGAGCCGCCATCTCACGGTGACCGGCAGAACGTATAATAGGGGAGTGCCTGCCTTTGGCGCGGCAGTGAAACTGCTTTTTACGATCACACTATTTTAACCTTCAAGGTGATCGATCACTTCGGTGATAAGATCACGATTACGGGTGCACGCTGATTTATTAAAGTAATGGAAGGGCCGCACTAAAGAAAGTGGTGCGGCAGACCCACCCGGCCTAAGCCGATTGTTTAGGATTTCTTTTTCTTTGTGCTGTCCTACCTTCGCGTATGCGAAAATTTTTCCTTGTACTATTTATTTCATTATTTGTTGTTTCTCTCCAGGCACAGCCTGCTTTCCCCAAAGGTACCTGGCGAGCGGAGCTTATTCGTGAGGACGGCAAAACCATTCCATTTATCATTGAAGCAAAAGACAGCGCGGGTAAGGCAGCCTGGTTTGTGCGTAATGCCGGGGAAAGGCTTTGGGTGGATAATGTTACTGTAAAAGGGGATTCGGTCCTCGTGCAAATGCCATTTTTTGATTCTTATATTCGTGCGATTGTAACGGGTGGAAACAAGTTGGTAGGAGAATGGGTTAGAAGACTGGAAAGCACGGAAAGCGCAATTCCTTTCAGAGCTGAATTAAACGCCGGCCCGCGTTTTAAAGCTGCTGCACCACTTTCGAAAACCTCAATTAGCGGAAGGTGGGAAGTGAAGTTTGTAGACGGAAAAAAAGACACCACTCACTCGGTGGGTGAGTTTCAACAATCAGGCAATAAGGTGACCGGGACATTTTTAAATCCAACGGGGGATTATCGGTTCCTGGAAGGAGTGATTGACGGTGACAGTTTAAAAATGAGTTGTTTCGACGGGGGGCATGCGTACCTGTTTACTGCATTCGTTCGGGATGACCAGTCCCTGGTCGATGGACGTTTCCACTCCGGCGCCCGGTACACAGAAAACTGGTTTGCCAAAAAGAATCCGACCGCGGCTCTCGCGGATGAATATGCGATCACGAAGCTAAAGGAAGATTCCAGCGAGCTAAACTTCAGGTTTAAAAGTATTGATGGCGACATGGTCGGAATCAAAGATGTCCGGTTTAGAAATAAGGTGGTACTCGTGCAGATCATGGGTTCCTGGTGTCCGAACTGCATGGATGAGACCAGTTTTTTGAGTGAGTTTTACAAAAAGCACCGGGGCCGCGGAGTAGAGGTTGTTGGTTTAGCGTATGAACGCTCGACAGATTTTGAAAGATCAACTAAGAACATCCGCTTGTTTCAAAAACGGTTTGATGTAAAATATCCATTGCTTGTTACGGGTGTGACCGTAGCTGATACACAGCGTACAGAGAAAACGCTTCCCCAGTTGCAAAAGATCCATGCCTTTCCAACGCTCATCGTTATTGATCGAAAAGGGAAAGTGCGCAAGATCCACAGTGGGTTTACCGGTCCCGGTACGGGGATCCATTACCAGAATTTTAAGGATGAGTTTACCAAACTGGTGGGAGACTTATTACGCGAGAAATAATCCCGAAGACGTTGGGCAATACCATTCTCATGATCTTTGTTTGTTATGATTGCATCATCCTGGGATTGCTAATCAAAAATTCCGTGCGTAGGCAAAATAGAGGCAATCGGCTATTGCCCGCATGCATAGATTCGAATGCTTAATTTTGGAAATTAAAATAGTTCTTGAAGATTGCTTAATGCTTAATTATTTATGAAAGAAGTTTATATAATATCCGCTGTGCGTACCCCGATAGGAAGTTTCGGCGGCGCCTTGAAAACACTCACAGCTACCCAGCTTGGGGCAATCGCTATAAAAGGTGCATTGGAAAGAGCAGGAGTTGCTGGTGATGTTGTGAATGATGTCCTCATGGGCGCTGTTATACAGGCAAACCTGGGCCAGGCCCCTGCCCGGCAGGCTGCAAAACTTGCGGGTCTTCCAAACGAAGTGAACTGCACTACTATTAATAAAGTCTGCGCAAGCGGGATGAAATCGATTGCTCTTGGTGCCCAAAGCATTTTGCTCGGCGATGCCGATGTCGTGATCGCTGGTGGGATGGAGAGTATGAGTAATGTGCCTTTTTACGTGGATAGTATGCGCTGGGGTAACAAGTATGGGAACACGCAACTGATCGATGGGTTGGCCAAGGATGGCCTTACAGATGTATATGACGGTTTGGCCATGGGCAATGCAGCGGAGATGTGCGCCACTACCTGCGGCATCAGTCGCGAAGACCAGGATGCGTTCGCAATCGAGAGCTACAAACGTTCCCAGGCTGCAAGCAATGACGGGAAATTTGTAAATGAAATTGTGCCTGTTGCCATACCACAGCGACAAGGTGATCCTTTGCTGATCACAAAAGATGAAGAGCCATTCAATGTAAAGTTTGAGAAGATTCCTGCGCTGAAAGGAGCGTTTAAAAAAGATGGTACAGTGACTGCCGCCAACGCATCCACGATGAATGATGGCGCAGCGGCTGTATTACTCATGAGCAAGGAAAAGGCTGAAGAACTTGGATTAAAACCCCTGGCAAAAATATTGAGCGCCGCCGATGCGGAGCAGGCCCCTGAATGGTTTACGACAACGCCTTCGCTCGCTGTGCCGAAAGCTGTTGCAAAAGCCGGGCTGACGATGGATGATATTGATTACTGGGAATTGAACGAGGCCTTTGCTGTAGTGGGTATCGAAAATACAAAACGAATGAAGCTTGATCCTGCAAAGGTGAATGTTCATGGAGGTGCGGTTTCGATCGGCCATCCACTGGGATGTAGTGGCGCAAGGATCATCGTAACGCTCCTGAATGTGTTGAAAGAAAATGGTGGAAAGTTTGGCGCTGCCGGAATTTGTAATGGCGGCGGCGGAGCTTCAGCAATGGTGATCGAAAACCTACAATAGCCTCCGAAAATATTGATTCAGTCAGCAGGAAGGCAAGGCTGTCAAAATAAATGAGTATGTAAAAAACAATCAGGCTTCACTACCCAGTGAAGCCTGTTTTGCTTTGGTCGAAAAATTTAATATTTTATTTTTGCGAATTGATTTGGCTACGGTTGCAGGCGGAATCTTCAACTTTCCTAAAACAAAAGAACGTTGCCAAATACTTCCTAACAGTTAGGCATAGCCGAAAAATTCAAGGAATACATTGTTGGTTGACATCTGTTTCCAGTACAGTGTCAACCAATTAGACATTAAAACGGAAATGCATTACGTCTCCATCCTGCACCAGGTACTCCTTACCTTCAATTCGCAGTCTGCCATTCTCTCTGCAGGCAGCTTCTGATTTATAGGTGATGAAATCCTGGTAAGAAATAACTTCAGCCTTGATAAAGCCCTTTTCAAAATCTGTATGAATAACACTTGCGGCTTGCGGTGCCTTCCAGCCATGATGAATGGTCCAGGCCCTGACTTCCTGCACACCCGCCGTGAAATAAGTGGAAAGATTTAATAACTTATAGGCTGAATGGATGAGCCTGTCGAGCGCCGGCTCGGTCATTTTGTATTCTTCCATGAACATCGCCTTATCATCGGGATTATCAAATTCCGCGATCTGCGCTTCAATGGCATTTGTCATGATGATGACTTCCGCACCCTCGTTTTTCACCGCCTCGATCAATGCAGCGGAATACTTGTTACCGGTATGCATAGACGCTTCGTCAACATTAGCGACATACAAAACTGGTTTATCACTCAGCAGGAAGCTATCGGCAATCGCTGCTTTTTCTTCTTTTGTGAGTCCGAGTGAATGAATTCCTTTGCCCCTGTTCAATTGATCTTTGCACTTTACCAGCACATCATATTCCAGTTTCAGTTTGGCGTCTCCGATCTTCAGCATTTTTTCTGCACGGGACAACCTTTTCTCTATACTGTCCAAATCTTTCAGTTGCAATTCGGTCTCAATGATCTCTTTATCACTCACCGGGTTGATGGGGCCTTCATCCCGCAAAATATTTTCATCTTCGAAACACCTGATAACATGAATGATGGCATCAACCTCGCGGATATTTGCCAAAAATTTATTTCCCAATCCTTCACCTTTACTTGCACCCCGGACCAGCCCGGCAATATCAACAATTTCAATCTGCGTTGGTACCGTCCTGTTTGGTTGCACCAGTTCAGTCAGTTTGTCGAGGCGGGGATCTGGTACATTTACCAACCCGGTATTTGGCTCAATGGTACAAAAACGATAATTGCTTGCCTGTGCTTTTGCACTACTACTCACTGCGTTGAATAAGGTTGATTTTCCAACGTTCGGTAATCCTACGATGCCTGCTTGTAATGCCATGTTGTTGATTTAATATTCATTGATGCTGCTGCGGCGCCGGGTGATGATCTCAGTCCATCTTGGAACCCGCTTCGCAACCTGCGAAAATTTTTCAGGCTGCAAAGGTAAGGTTTGCGTTCAAATAAGTTATTCCGCTATAAAACACTAATTTCAAGCCCTTGATAATTTCTCATTAGCACAACATTTATTTAAGATTGACGATTTATCTTTTCAAGGTAAATCTTACAACCACCTCCACGTATGGCATTGAGCAGAATCTGGTCGGCTTTCATCATTATTGCAATTGTCCTGGCGTCTTTTAAATGTTTTTTTGTTGATGGACAGCAAGATATTTTCAGCCGGATGGTAACCGGTAAGGCCGATGATTCTTATATCTTTTATGCCTTGGGATCTCCGGCAGCGGGAGGATTTACATCCGTTGATAGTTTTTCCCGGGCGGTAGAAAATTTTGGGTTCAAAAAGAAAGAGAAGATCTCAGAAGCCAACACCCTGATCGCTGATGCGTCCCAGGCCGACTCAGTCAGGATTTTAAAAACGCTCTACCCTACGCTAAAAGTGTTCACCTACCAGCAGGCGATGAACAGAAACCAGCGCCCGGTGGATGGCATCATTGAAACTTGTAAGAGTGCAGTAAATATTTGCCTCGGGCTTATTGGCATCATGGCATTATTCATGGGTTTTATGACAATTGCTGAAAGGGCCGGCGGTATCCGGATGTTGTCGCGGATAATTGGTCCGTTCTTTTCCCGCATTTTTCCTGACCTGCCTAAAGGGCACCCTGCCATGGGACATATGATGATGAATTTCTCTGCCAACCTGCTTGGCCTGGATAACGCTGCCACGCCCTTTGGGATAAAGGCTATGGAGAGTTTGCAGGAGTTGAATCCTGATAAAGCCAGGGCTTCAAATTCGCAGATCATGTTTCTCTGCCTTCATGCTTCGGGGCTTACACTTATACCTGTTAGTATCATCGCCTTAAGGGCTACAACGCGGGCAGCAAATCCCACGGATATTTTCATTCCGTGCATGATCGCAACCTTTGTGGCTACGATGGCAGCAATGTTCATTGTCTCTTTTAAACAAAAAATAAACGTCTTTACACCTGTGATCATGGGTTGGGTGCTGGGCATTTCATCCGTGATAGCGCTGCTGGTCCTTTACATCAAATCACTAAACACTGATGAGGTACAATCGTTCTCAGGCGTTTTAAGCAATGGGTTGATCTTGCTGATATTTATCCTCATAATCCTTGGCGCTTTATATAAAAAAATTGACGTGTTCGATGCATTTATCGATGGTGCAAAAGGGGGCTTCGAAGTTGCTGTTAGAATTATCCCCTACCTGGTTGGCATGTTGGTGGCTATCAGCATGCTGCGAAACAGCGGCGCTTTTGACATCCTTATCAACGGGCTTAAAACGATGTTTGCTGCTTTGGGAACGGATACCCGCTTTGTTGATGGGCTTCCCACCGCACTCATTAAACCTTTTAGCGGGGGCGGTGCACGCGGAATGATGGTAGACAGCATGCGCACTTTTGGTCCGGATTCTTTTGCGGGAAGGCTGGCTTGCATCTTACAAGGTTCTTCCGACACAACTTTTTATGTGATCGCTGTATACTTCGGAGCAGTGTCAGTCAAAAACACGCGGTATGCAGTAGGAGCGATGCTACTGGCAGATTTGGTCGGTATCATCACTTCCATCATTCTATGTTATATATTTTTCGGGTAAACATGCCCCAAGCCTTCTACATTTTTTGTATCTACTGGTTTAGTCGTTGTTAGATCTGAAAATGTTGTACCTATTTTTTCCTTACGGAGCAAGTATTTCCCCACCATTCATATTAAGAATTATCTTAAATAACCAGGTTTAATTTCCCTGCGTTAATATTCAACGGGTTGAAAACTTTCAGTAATTTGGAGCCTGCTTGGGTTCTTCAGCATTGCTGCTTATGAGACACAACTCCAAAGGAAAAAAATATCGCAATGAAATTGGCTTAATTGTTGATTTTTACAAAAGAAGAAACCTCTTTAACCCTGACTGGCTTGCCATGAGTAAAATCTTATTCATTTTACCCCTCTTATGTTTATCACTATTTGCCAGTTCTCAATCCGTTGATTTCACTTTCCAGGCATCTAATGGAATATTTTGTAATCCAGCAACCATACAGTTTACGCAGAAGACTACTGGTAACCCTGTTGGCTATATCTGGAATTTAGGTAATGGACTTAAAAGTTATGTTGCCAATCCCTCTACGAGTTACAATAGTGCCGGAACATACATTGTAAAGCTAACAGCCATTTATGCTGAAGGCTCACTAGACATTTCCAAGACCATAACCATTGCACCCGCCGTTACTGTTAACCTCACTGTCGACAGGGATTACATTTGTCAGCCGGGCGCCATAAACCTTACTGCTACCAGTTCGGGCAAGATCACCAATTACGCCTGGGATTATGGAGACGGGATAAAGGAAAACAACACCACCCGAACCACCACCCATACTTTTTCAACTTATGATAGTTTTCGCGTTATTCTAAGAGTTAATGATTCTTTAGGCTGCTTTGCACGAGATACATTGAAAGTATTCGTGAAAAAAACGCCGATCATCGCGAAAATGGACACCAGTGCAGGTTGTCTTCCTGCGAATGTCCGCTTTCAATCAAGTGTCCAATTGCCGCTAACTGGAACAGTTGCCAGTTATACCTGGGATTTTGGAGATGGGACTGCACCCGTGACCACCCAAACGAATAGTGTCAATTACAGCTACAACACCACGGATAGCGTTCGGCCATCGCTTAAGGTAACCACAAATGAAGGGTGTGTGGATACCGTTAATTTCCCGGCCGCTGCGTTTGGCTTCACACCAGGGACGATGATTGCTTATCCTGTGAAGGATACTGTTTGTGGATCAGAAACTCCCGAGTTTGTTGCAATTGCTCCCAATGCTACGGGCTACACCTGGAATTTTGGAGATGGAACCACCGAAACGGTCTTTGACACCATTGCCAAACATAAATACACCACCTTAGGATTAAAAAAAGTTACGGTTACTCCATTATTCAACGGTTGCCCCGGAGCTCCAATAACTTTCAATATCCGTGTGATCGGTGTAATTGCCCGCTTTCAGTTTTTGAATAATTGTCTCGAAAAACAAACATTCGCTTTCACTAATTTATCGCTGGGAAACAAACGGATCATTCAATGGGCTTTCGGCGATGGCAGCCCTGACGTATTTACGAATAATGCAAACCATAGTTTCCCCATAGTTGGCACCTTCATAACTCAACTAACTGTAACGGATACCCTCACTGGTTGCCTGGACACTTTTTCCCGACCCATTTTTACCGCAAGGCCGTCGCTTGTTAACCCCGACCAATCTATCTGTATCAACACGGTCACCAATTTTACAATTGCGGACAATTACAACAACCCCGCTGCAACATATACGTGGGGACTGGTCGGTAGGCAGGTAGATACCAGGTTGGTTCCCAAAAGCACCCTTACCGCCCAGACCGTCGGCAACTTTGATAACTACGTCATCATTCGAAATGGATCCGGTTTCTGCCGGGATACGATCTACCTCGATCATAAAATTTTGGTCCGTGGTCCGCAACTGGATTTTACCCTGCCAACCAGTTCGTGTTTTGCGGATTCGGTGTTGATCGTTAACAACTCCAGGGCCTTTGTGCCGGGAGATTCCATTGTTAAGTGGGAGTGGAATTATGGTATCAATGCCAGCATCGACCGCGTTTTTCAGCCCGCAGCTTTTTATTATAGTGCTCCCCGGGATTTTATCGTAAAACTTACGGCAGAGGATATTAACGGATGTAAAGATGATATCTCAAAAAAAATAACCGTAAATCCTTTACCATTTTTGCGGTTGATTCATACCGGAGACACACTGTGTGTTGGGCAGGCAGACACACTCATAGCCTTTCACAGTGACCCCATCACCTGGTCACCATCAGCGGGTCTTTCCTGCACAACATGTGATAGTGTCGTCGCCAGGCCAACCAGCACTTCCTACTATTATGCGGTTGGAACCAGTCCCAGGAATTGCAGTATACGTGATAGTGTTTTGGTAAGCATTCAGTCCGCGTTTACAGCTTCACCTGGAATTTCTGATCAATACATTTGCCCTGGAGAGCAGGTTACGCTGGATGTAAATCCCAAAGACAAAAAGGTTACCTGGACATCTTCAACAGGATCCACCGATATCAATGTTTATAACCCGGTAGTGAAGCCGACACAAACGACCGTGTACACAGCGACGTTGCAGGATTCCAGTGGCTGCTCGGTGCCAACTTCTACCGTTATCACTGTGTTTCTGAATCCACTACCAACTGTTGAAGCTGGTCCTGATCAACATATTTTGATCAATACGCCATTTACGATAGCACCCGTTTACGGCAGCAACATTGCAAGCTATTTATGGACGCCAGCGATGGGGTTAACCTGCACAAGCTGCGCTAACACAGGCGGGATAAGTTTACAGGCCCAGGCATATAAAATAACGGTAACCTCTGATAGTGGATGCATTGCCAGTGATTCACTGACAATAACCATTAAGGAATTGAATCCTGTCATTTCATTGCCAAATGCATTTACGCCAAACAATGATAATTTGAATGACGTTTATTATCCCATAGCCAGGGGTGTTACCTTAATAGCGCGGTTTTCAATTTATAACCGTGAAGGTGCGCTCATCTACGAAGCGAGAAATTTTACGCCGGCTGCAAGCCGCTCGTTGGCCTGGACAGGAGAGTATAAAGGCAGCAAGTTGCCGCCAAGGGCATATTTGTATTTGGTAGAAGCCGTTGGTGAACAAGGGCAAAAGGTTACAAAAGCCGGAAGCGTTGTATTGATCCGTTAGTAACCCCGGCACGTGTTTTCTCCTTACATTTATTTTCAAATCGCCGCACAGGCTGCAAGTAAATATTCTAACCAGTTATTTCGCGCTGACGCCCTTTTACTTTTTATTAGCCCGTTTTTTCTTTGTGGTAGTCTTTACTGTAGTTTTCTTCACTACCGTTGCTTTTTTTGGTCTCACAATTCGCTTCGCAGGTGCTTCCGGTTGCCTCGCATCACTCTCTTCTTCATCGGGCGTGTCAAGGTAATGGCCGAAAATGTTGGACAGTTTATTTACATGGTAAATGCTGCGATTATACTTATTGCCTAATACAATGATTGTTGCTGTGTCTTGCATAAGGCGGATGAAAGAAGCATTATTCCCATGCCACCAACCGTTGTGATACACCATTTTTTTGCCGCTCGGGTATAAGTTCATTCTCCACCCAAGACCATAATTTCTTACTCCCGGTTTTTCATTACTGTAAGGGGCATACGCTTCTGCCAAAGTTTTTTCATTAAAGAGAATGCCGCTTGTTAGTACCCGGTCCCAAATAAATAGGTCCCGGGGTGTACTATAAATATTTTTGTCTCCATAAACTACATCAAGAAAATTCATCGGAATTACCCGTCCTCTTGGATCATAACTCGGGATCACTGTTGCGGCTTGTTGCTCATTATACACAAACGTGTGCTTCATGCCGAGCGGAACAAAAAACGTTTCCTTCAAATAATCGGGGTATTTCTTCGCTGCTACTTTTTCAATTAGTAAGGCAAGTAATGCATAGTTGGTATTGCAATAAGTGAAACGTGCATTTGGTAGGCCAATGTGTTTTTTTAAATCTTCCTTGCGGTTGATCAGGTAAGCCAACACGTCTGCATTTGTGATAAACGTTTTTTTATCCCAACCTAATTCTTCCATAAAGTAAACATAGTTCGGTAACCCGCTGCGATGATTTAACAAGGTGCGGATAGTGACGCCCGGGTAATCAAAGCCAACCAGGTATTTACCCAACTCATCATCGATGTTAAGCTTGCCATCCTGTGCTAATTTTAAAACAGCCATGGCCGTAATTGTTTTAGAAACCGAAGCGATGTGCAATGAAGTACTGTCGGTGATCGGATCGTTTCCTCCAACATGCGCATTTCCATTATACACTTCGAAAACAATGTGGCCATTTTTCGCGACGATCATTCCTCCATTGAACCCCCTCTTACCCAACGACGAATCGTACCAGGCCTCAGCTGCATTTTTCAATCGCTGGATCTCCAACGGACTGATGGGTTGTGGTTCATTCATTAATATCTGGACACTATTTGTACCTGGTAATTCCTGTTTGTTTTTTGGCGATGATCCACAGGCGCCAAGAATTATGATCGAGGTAAGTAGCGTAGAATATAGAAAAAAACGGGAGTGGAAAGCGCTGGAAATGAAGGCAGGCACGGATAGTACCTTGTTCCGGTTTGAACAAAAAGAATGGTTCATAAAAATATTAAGACTTAGATAGAATATATTTGTGCAAAATAAGGCGTTATAATCATGGCAGACAAAAAATTAACAAGTTACCCGAAGGAGAGGATCAATATTCTTTTTTTAGAGAATATAAGTGACGTTGCCGTGAAGTTTTTCAATGATGCGGGATATGCCAATGTGCGGAAATTGAATGGTGCCTTGAGCGAGGAGCAATTGATCAAAGAAATAAAGAATGTACACTTGGTCGGCATCAGGAGCAAAACACAACTGACCGACAAGGTGATCGCTGCTGCAGAAAAGCTACAGGCCATTGGTTGCTTTTGTATTGGCACCAACCAGGTTAATCTTGAGTCTGCTACGGCTCACGGTGTCGCTGTTTTTAATGCACCCTATTCAAATACGCGGAGTGTTGCTGAACTTGTTATCGGCGCATCAATTTTACTTATTAGGAAGATCATTGATAAAAACAGGGCTGCTCATGAAGGTGTTTGGTTAAAAGAAGCAACGGGCAGTTACGAACTACGTGGCAAAACACTGGGCATCATTGGTTACGGAAATATCGGCAGTCAGTTAAGCGTGCTTGCGGAAGGACTCGGTATGAAAGTGATGTATTACGACACAGAAACCAAACTGCCTTTAGGTAATGCGGTCGATAGTAAATCCTTGAAAGATCTTGTGGGAAGGGCAGATATCATTTCGCTCCACGTTCCTGAACTTCCTTCCACAAAAAATATGATCAACAAAGCGGTGTTGAAAAATTTTAAAAAAGGAAGTATCCTGATCAACTATGCGAGAGGAGAAGTTGTCGATATTGATGCGTTAGCAAAGGCATTGTCTGACGGCCATCTTGGTGGGGCCGCGATTGATGTTTTCCCTTGGGAACCGGAAAAAAATGGCGACAAATTTACGTCTCCGTTGCAGGGCTTGCCAAACGTTTTACTGACTCCTCACATTGGCGGAAGTACCCAGGAAGCTCAACATAATATTGGTGGCGACGTGAGCGGAAAATTGTTTAACTACCTCGAAAAGGGAATAAGTTTTGGATCACATACCATCCCGGCATTAAGCCTTCCTCCGCAGGAGGGAACCCACCGCATCCTGCATATACACAATAACGTTCCGGGTGTGTTGAGCGAAATCAATACCACGCTTTCTAAAAATAAGATCAACATACTTGGTCAATATTTGAAAACAAATGAAGACATTGGATACGTTGTTTTGGACGTGGACAAAGGGTTAAGCAAAAATGCGCTGGAGTTGTTGAAAAGTGTGAAAGAAACCAT
Source organism: Ferruginibacter sp. (assembly GCA_030655145.1). GTDB lineage: Bacteria > Bacteroidota > Bacteroidia > Chitinophagales > Chitinophagaceae > Ferruginibacter. The sequence continues at coordinate 5,020 of JAURWD010000097.1, read as the reverse complement.
CAAGGTGCGTATGCTTTATTAGAGAAAACTGTAACCATATATGGTATTTAATGGGTAGGTTTCTTACCCATTTTTTGTTGAGTTAATTGCTTGTGCTGAACTTCTTGAAACAGTTAATTGTTGCAAGCGTATGAAGAAAACTTTTTTAACAGCAGATTGGAAAAACCTGGTCATGGCCAACTATGTCGTCGATCCTGCTGTGCTCGCCCCATATCTTCCCAACAAAACCTCCCTTGATATTTTTAATGGCCATGTATTCGTTAGTCTGGTAGGATTTATGTTCGCGAATACCCGCGTACTTGGAGTTAAAATACCTTTCCACGTAAATTTTGAAGAAGTCAACCTACGCTTTTATATCCGGTACAATGATGCGGGTACGTGGAAGCGGGGAACTGTTTTTATCAAAGAGATCGTGCCAAGAAGCGCCATTAGTTTTGTTGCGAATAACTTTTATAATGAGAAGTACAGCACAATGCCAATGAAGCATTTTTATTATGAAACCCCAACTGATATCTCACTGGGTTATCATTGGAAACACCGCCAGAAATGGAATCGCATTGAGGCTACGATCGATCGGAATGAATTGCCGATGGTTGAAGGCAGCGAAGAAGAATTCATTGCAGAGCATTACTGGGGTTACTCAAAGTACACGCATGAAACAACCTACGAATATGAGGTTGTTCACCCGGCCTGGAAGGTCTTTGCTGTTAAAAATTACCTGGTTGATGTAGATTTCCCTGCGCTATATGGAAAAGATTTTTCAATGTTGCAAGATGCCACACCCAATTCAGTTTTTGTAGCAAAAGGTTCACCCGTTAGTATTCTTCAAAAGAGATCGCTTTGACTTGCTGAAAGTTTTCAGCAGCTTAGTTGCCCTGCTTTTGAGCGCGGGAGTTTGATGAGGATCTTCTTCGATGAGCAATTTAATTTCAGGAATTATTTCAGGGTAAATTCTTGCAAGTTTTCCCAACACGGTCAAACAAATTGCTTTCACCGCGATCGCTTCGGTAGGGGATTGCAAAAAGTTAAAGCAAATATTCATCACATCGCCTTCAACATTTTCCGGTATCGCCATATCTTCGAGGATACGCATCGTATGCCGCTTGATGCCATTGTGCAACCCAGTCGTTTGAAGATTTGCAATTAGCGGCTCCAAACTTTTTGTCAACAATTCGGGATGCGCAATGGCAACATTGCTTAAGGGCCAGCTGCCTCGTTGTTGTACAACCGGCATACCTTTCAAAACCAACTGCAGCAATTGATCAAAGCGTTTAGGGTTGTTCCCAACCCAGGTCGCGATATTGTCGCACTGACGCTTTGAGTGTTCTCTTAGTATTTCGGACTCGAGATCGAAAGTTGGTAAGGCCATTTCAAATCAAAGCTTGGGGTTGATCTTAAATTCTATTGCTTCGTCAGTTTGGTTGGCATGGAAGCAATCGTCTTAGTTAAAGCAGGAATTTTGAGGGATGAATTTTATTCTCATTCGCACTCTTAACGGAGAACACGAAACCTTTTTGAACTGCATACGCACCATACTCACCTTTTTTATTCATTGCTAAAAAGCCCACCTGCAGCGTTTTTGCCTTTACCCTATCGCGTTTCACAATTCTTTCTACTGCTTTTTTACATGCCATTTCCGGCGACAGCCCCTGGCGCATGAATTCAACCACGAGGTGCGTGCCGCAAATGCGAATTACTTCTTCACCAACCCCACTGCTGGTAGCAGCGCCCACCGCATTGTCAACAAATAAGCCCGCGCCAATTACGGCTGAGTCACCGACCCGGCCATGCAACTTGAAAGCCATTCCACTTGTTGTAACACCGCCGGAAATATTGCCCGCTGCATCCATTGCGAACAAACCCATGGTGTCATGGTTTGGACTTCCATCCGGAAAAAAGGCCGGGGCAAATGGTCCGCCCTTCGGTTGGTTCTCTATATTAATCTGGGGCTTGTATTCACTTGTTTTCAACCAATCTGCATAAGCTTTTTTTGCATCATCTGATAGTTGATCAGGCTCTTTTGGAAAACCGTTTTGAAGGGCAAACTGTTGTGCGCCATTGCCCACCAACAGCACATGCGGAGTAGTGTCCATTACTTTACGGGCAACGGAGATCGGGTGCTTGATCCTTTCGAGCCCGGCTACAGCACCGCAGTTTGCATTATGGTCCATGATACAGGCATCGAGCGTTACGATTCCATCCCGATCGGGGTAACCGCCCAAACCAACACAACAGTTTTGCATGTCCTCAATTTGCCTGGCACCTGCTTCAACTGCGTCGATTGACCTTCCACCTTTCACAAGCACTTTCCAGGCTTCGGCATTTACTGCCATCCCGCTATCCCAGGTAGACAAAACAATAGGTTTAGTTGGTGCCAGTTTTGAGGCAAATGAGTTTTGAGTGGCAAGTGCCGGAGCCGTTAATGCTGATAGGTGTAAAAAATTTCGTCTGTTCATATTAGGAATTCCTGTGAGGTTATAGGCCAAATAAAGCCTGGAGATTAGAAAAAATTAGTGATGTGCAAGTTTCTGGATCATCTCTGTGCTAAGCCCGTCCGCATACATGCCGTACGCACTCGTTAGACTTCCTTTAATTGTTCCATCAAAGGAAGCAATACCATATACGATGTCTTCGTCGTCCGGGTTCGTCTGCCCCTCAAACCGGTAGACCTCTGTAATTTCAAACTCATTTGGATTCAGGCAGATATCGTTGTCTTTACAAATGATGTTGTCAAAAGCCAGGTTAAAATCAAGTTCATATCCCCGGGATTTTAATCCCGCCAAAGCGGCGACTACTGTATCATAATTTTCCATTCGTTGATATTTTAAATAAAGTTATGAAACTCTTTTTAGCAACGGGGTTTTCGAAACACGTTGCCGGATTGTAGAGGTGATACTGAGTTTAGCCAGGCCGCTAATTTTCATGATGGTAGATACTTTTCATTCGGGATCACGCTGAAGTTTTACGTCCATCTTTTAACACAAGGCAGCCGCGTTCACCGGTGTTGGCTGCATAGGATTGTTGTAATAAGTTGGTACATTGCACTATAGAACCTTATCTGCAAAGGATTGGCATCATTTTTCGAAGTAGCATTTGAGCCTGCCGTCCCTGATTTTGCATGTATTGGAAAGTTCAAATAATTATGAATAAAGAGAAAAAAACAAGTAGTAAAAAATCGAGTCCTCAAACGCAAACCTTAAAAGGCAAGCTCGATATTTCAAGAGGCGGAATGGGATACGTGATCGTGGAAGGGCTCGACCAGGATGTATTGGTGCGGCCAAACGATTTTAACCGGGCATTTCATGGAGATACGGTAAAAGTAGAAGTGAACAAGGATAGTGGCCGGGGACGGCGGACCGAAGGCAAGGTGGTAGACGTTACAGAGCGTGTGCGCACAACTTTCATTGGAAATATTCAACTGAATAAGAACATCGCTTTTTTCATTGCTGCCTCCGAAAAAGCGATACCAGATTTTTTTATTCCTCCGGATAAATTGAATGGTGCCGTTGATGGCGACCGCGTAGTGGCAAAACTGGTAAAATGGGCCAAGTCAGATAAAAAGCCTGAAGGTGAAGTCGTAAGCATTTTAAAAGCTGAAGACATCAACGACATGGCCATGAAGGAGATCCTGATCGAGGCTGGTTTCCCGTTGGAATTCGAAAAGGAAGTGCTCGCCGAAGCCATGGGACTATCGGAAACGATTAGTCGTGAAGAACTAAAAAAGAGAAAGGATTGCCGCGACATTTTAACATTCACAATTGATCCCGTCGACGCGAAGGATTTTGATGATGCCATTTCTATCAGGAACCTTGACAATGGAAATTATGAGATCGGGGTGCATATTGCCGATGTAAGTCATTTTGTTAAGCCGGATAGCATCCTCGACAAAACCGCTTACGAACGGGCGACCTCAGTTTATCTTCCTGATCGTGTAAACCCAATGTTGCCCGAACGGATCAGCAACGAACTTTGTTCCCTGCGGCCGAATGAAGATAAATACACATTCTCCGTTATTTTCCAGATCACCAATCGTGGGGAGATCAAGCACAAATGGATCGGGCGTACGATCATTCACAGCGATCATCGCTTTACTTACGAAGACGTGCAGGAGATCATTGAAACAAAAGATGGCCTGCATTATAAGCCGATTTTATTATTGGATAAGCTTGCCAAACATTTCAGGCAGGAAAGATTTGATAACGGGGCCATCAATTTCTCTTCCCAGGAAGTGAAATTCACCCTGGATGAAAACGGGAAGCCGATAGGAATTGTTATTAAAGAAAGCAAGGACGCACACAAGCTCATTGAAGAGTTTATGTTGCTTGCTAATCGCACCATTGCCGAGTATGTGTCGAAGATCAAGATCAATAAGGAGCCGGTTCCCTTTCCTTATCGCATTCATGACAACCCTGATGATGAAAAGCTGAAACCGTTTGCCGCCTTTGCGAAAAAATTCGGGTACAGTTTCGACATTCATGATGAGGCGGCTGTTGCCTCATCCTTCAATAATTTACTCAAAGATGTTAGCGGTAAGCCCGAGCAACATGTGCTGGAGCAATTAGGTATCCGCACCATGGCGAAGGCGGTGTATACGTCGAAAAATATTGGTCACTATGGCCTCGGGTTTGAACATTACTGTCATTTTACCTCACCGATCCGTCGTTATCCTGATGTACTCGTGCACCGGATCCTGCAGGAATGCCTGGATAAGGAATTGAAGGTTGACAAGAAGATGGAGGAAAAGTGCAAGCATTGTAGCGATAAGGAACGCAAGGCGATGGAAGCCGAAAGAGCGGGTAATAAATACAAACAGGTTGAATTCATGCGGGATTACCTCGGCGAAGAATTTGACGGTATCATCAGTGGTGTTGCGGGCTTTGGATTCTTCGTGGAAACAGTACTGCACAAATGTGAGGGCATGGTAACGCTTCGCGATCTGAGTGAATACGATGAATTCAAATTGGACGAAGCCGATTACGCTCTTGTTGGTTCGAAAACTGGTAAGAAGTTTCGCATGGGC
>JAURWD010000093.1 GCA_030655145.1 Ferruginibacter sp. | reverse complement strand
AAGCATTTCAAATAATGGAGCAGGGCAGAGAAGAAGAAAATCCATTCATCGTTTTAAAATGCCCTTGGTGTGGTACTCAAATGGGTTACTTGAAGGAAGCAAGAACCAATAAAGTAAAAGGATATAAGAGAAGGAAAATTGGTACGAAGGAAACTATCGTTTACCAATGTGATAATCAGCAATGCCATTTTTCAAAAGTAGATTTTAATTTGCCTTTGGTAGTGATTGATGAAGATATTTATGATAATCCACCTACTCTCTTAATTGGAACTGTCGACAAATTTGCAATGCTCACATGGCGACCCGAAGCAAGAACACTTTTTGGTTTCAGAGGACATGAAAGGCCATTTTCTCCGCCTGAATTAATTATTCAGGATGAGTTGCATTTGATTTCTGGCCCATTAGGTTCAATGGTTGGCCTTTACGAAACAATGATTGAAGAACTTTGCACCGCAAATAATACCAAGCCAAAAATTATTGCATCATCCGCAACAATCAGCAGAGCAAAAGAACAAATCAACTCTCTTTACGGAAGGGGAACGAGTAATGTAAATATATTTCCTGCACAGTGTTTAAGTTCTGGTGATTCATTCTTTGCATACGAGGACACTGAAAGTACAGGCAGAATTTATACTGGCATATTTGCTTCTGCACTACCCTCTCATGCTACAGCACAGGTAAGAGTTTTATCAGCATTGCTTCAATCTGTAAAATCAATTCCGGTGGCAGACGAAAAATTAAGAGACCCTTACTGGACAGCCTTAACTTATTTTAACAGTATCCGTGAACTTGGCCATGCAGCCACACTTATCCGTGCTGACATTCGTGAATACATGAACTCTATTTGGATTAGGAAATCAATCAAAGCTGATGAAAGAAGGTTCATCAACCGGGATATTGAATTGACAAGTCGTATAAACAGCAATGACATTCCTGAATATCTTGAACAACTTTTAAAATCGTGGACAGGAGATAAATCTCAATATCCGGTTGATGTATGCCTTGCAACTAATATGATTTCTGTTGGCGTTGATATCCCCCGATTAGGTTTAATGACAGTTATAGGTCAACCAAAAACTACATCGGAATATATTCAGGCAACAAGTCGTGTAGGTCGTTCGAAGAAAGGACCCGGAATAGTTTTTACAATTTATAATTGCTCAAAAGCCAGAGACCGGTCACATTTTGAACACTTCCAGGAATACCATTCAAAAATTTACAGTAAGGTGGAACCAACAAGCGTTACTCCATTTTCGGCACCGGCAAGAGAAAGAGCATTACATGCAATCTTAATCGGCCTAATAAGGCTTTATTCAGCTGACCAAAGCACAAACTCACCAAGACCGTTTCCGAATAATGAACTTATTGAAAGAGTAACTCAAATTATTTATGACAGAGTTAATTTGATTGATGGAGAAGAATATGAAAAGACATTAGAACTGATTGAAGAAAAATTAGAATACTGGAAAAATGAATTACCAATGATTTATGGAAATTTTGGTCAAATCACTGACATTCCGCTAATGTACCCAGCCGGAACAAATCCACCAGAAGATATTAAAGCAAGAGCATGGTCAACACCAACATCAATGAGAAATGTTGATTCAACTTGTGAAGCGTATGTTATACCAGCAGAATATATAAACATTGACAACTAAGTTATGCCAGCAAAAAAACCTGTAAGACGGTCTCAATTAATTTCCCCCTGGGGAGTTGGACAAATGATAAATTTTCCAAAGGATGAATCATTAATGGTTTTAGGGCTTGATATGTGGGAAGAAAAATTCAGAACCATTTCTGAACTGGAGGAGTTCAAAGTAACGGAGGAAAGATTAGCAAAAAGATTAGGCGTGAGAGATTTTCGCTTACCCCCTGATTTCAGAGACCCAGGTCATGGGGTTACAAATCCATCTTTGAAAATACCATTTGTAAGATTTCCAAGATGGCACTATTGCACACGATGTGGTCACATGGAAAAGGTATCAATCTATGATTCAAAAAAACCTACCTGTACGGGTATCTCATTTGTTTCAGGAAGGTCGTGTTCAGAAATACCTGAAAAGAAAAGGCAGAAATTAATTCCAGTTCGTTTCATTGCTATTTGCCCTCACGGTCACATTCAGGATTTTCCTTTCATGGAATGGATTCATGGCGGTACACGACCGGAAGGACAACACAGTCTAAGATTGAGAGCCGGGAGAAGTTCAGGTGCATTATCAGGTATTGAAATTACTTGCAGTTGCGGAGCATACAAAACAATGGCAGGTGCTTTCAATGAACAATCACTTACAAAGATTGGGGTTACCTGTTCAGGTGGAAGACCATGGTTAGGCGAGGAGGCAGATAGAAATAACACAACGCACTGCGGAAAAGATTTAATTATAGTTCAGAAAGGTGCATCAAATGTTTACTTCTCACAAGTTCGCAGTTCAATATATTTACCACAATGGGAAAAATCAGTTGATAGAAAGATAATTGAAGTTTTAGAAAAGAATTGGAACTGGCTTACTTCAGGGTTGGTTGATGGAAAATTTGATAGAATGAGATTTGAGTTAGTAGCTGAACAAAAATTTAATCCTGATAAAAGGGATTTTTACACAGAAAAATTAATAGAAGCGGCGTCAAAAAGAAATATTGCTGCTGATGTTTCAAATGCTGACGACTCAGAAGAAAAATACCGCAAAATGGAATATGACGCAATCCTTTCCCAAGCTGGTGGGGAGAATCAGGATTTCTTTGTTACAAAAAACCATGCAAACACCTATGACGATGCTGAAACCGGCGGCGCAATCAGCAATGGATTTACAAGTATTGGCTTATTACACAAGTTAAGAGAGACAAGGGCATTTGTAGGCTTTTCAAGATGGCTCCCGGATGATGGAAAGAGTTTAGATGGAAAGAAAGATTTTATCAAACTTGGAAGAAGTATTACATGGCTTCCGGCTGTTGTAGTAAAAGGTGAGGGAGTATTTTTTGAGTTTAATGAAAAGAAGATAAAATCATGGGCTGGGAAAAAAGAAATTATTGAAAGAATTAAAAATTTATCTGAAAACTATAATAATGAAAGAATAAAAAAGGGAAAAGAAAAAAGAAATATTTCACCTGAATTTATTTTGATTCACACATTTGCTCATTTGGTGATAAACCAATTCAGTTATGAATGTGGTTATGGTAGTTCTGCATTAAGAGAAAGAATCTATTGCAACCTTGAATTTCCAAACGACATAATGAATGGAGTTTTGATTTACACGGCATCCGGTGATTCCGAAGGTTCATTAGGCGGTCTAGTAAGACAAGGAAAGCAAGGCAATCTCGAAACCATAGTTTATAACGCCATTGAGAATGCAAAATGGTGTTCAAGCGACCCTATCTGTATTGATAGTCATGGGCAGGGGCCTAACTCATGTAATCTTGCAGCCTGTCATAACTGTTCATTGTTACCGGAAACTTGTTGTGAAGAGTCAAACATGCTTTTGGATAGGGCTATGTTAATTGGTGAGTTGGACAATCCTTCAATAGGATATTTTAATTTTCAGTGTCGATAATCTTAAATAGTCCCGTAGCTTTCAGGGAGTTGATGCTCTTCATGTTTTATGACTCGCCCTAATTATTTTAAGTTAAGTCAACTGTTTCTTTCGATGATCGTTCCTTCTAACCTTCTAATTTGTCAGCGAAGCCACATTACAGATTTTTTTTTGTTCTTAGCGTGACTGACAAAAATTCCAAACTTCACTTGAAATAAAGATCATAGCTAAGTCTTCAATCTCTCCCCATGCCTTCACAAAAACGACAAGACTACATTTCCTGGGACGAATACTTCATGGGCGTGGCCCTACTCAGCGCCCGCCGCAGCAAGGACCCGAATACGCAGGTGGGCGCCTGTATCATCAATGAACGCAATAAAATTGTAGGGGCGGGTTACAACGGACTTCCGATTGGTTGTGATGACAATGAGTTTCCCTGGCAGAAACAAGGCGAATTCCTGGATACGAAATATCCCTATGTATGTCATGCCGAACTCAATGCGATCCTGAACAACATCGGGATGGACCTGCAGGGTTGCAAAATATATACTGCACTTTTCCCCTGCAACGAATGCACTAAAGCCATCATTCAATCAGGCATTAAAGAAGTCATCTACCTCTCTGATAAATATGCAGGTACCGACACCGCCAGAGCTTCCCGCCGGATGCTGGACACAGCGGGGGTAACTTGCAGGAAGGTAGTGAGCAACATCAGTACGCTGGAGTTGTCTTTCAATGATATGGATGTTTAAGCGATTGAATCCAACGATGAGTATGTTTAAAATCGGATGTCCATTACATCTTCCGCCCAGGCATAATCTTACTTCTGCGCCCCCCACCCCACCATTTAATTTGCCAGCGGCTAAAATTGAAATACATTACAAGCATTAAAAAAATTACTATGGCAAAGCAAGGGATCACCCGCCGGGATTTTATTTTCCAGTCTACTACCGTGGCTGCGACCTCCCTCCTGGCGTTACAGGGTTTTAGCACCGCGCCGGCAGCAAAATATAAAATGGGTTTACAACTTTTTACAGTGAGGGAACCTTTATCGAAGGATGTCGTAGGTACGATCCAAAAGATCGCGGCGCTTGGCTATGAAGATTCCGAGACCTATGGGTACAATCCGGAACTGGGACAATATTATGGCCTAAAAGCAGCAGCGTTCAAACAACTGCTCGCAGACAACAACATGATCACCACCAGTGGCCATTATGATTTTACAAAATATTTTGATAAGCCTGCAGACGACCTGATGCGCTATACGGATCAATGCATAGCCGGGGCCGCTGCGCTTGGACAACGCTACATCACCTGGCCCTGGCTGGATCCGAAGTTTCGGACCATGGAGAATTTTCGTTTGCTAACGGGCAAGCTGAACGCCATTGGCGAGCGGGTGAACAAAGCCGGGCTGGGCTTTGCGTACCACAACCATGATTTCGAATTTACCGATCATGCGGGTGAACATGGGTACGAAGTCATCATGCGGGACACCGACCCTAACCTCGTTAAACTACAGCTGGATCTTTACTGGGTCATGCATGCTTCCAAAAAAAGTCCTGCGGAATTGTTCAGCTTGCAGCCGGGGCGCTTTGTAATGTGGCACATCAAAGACATGGATAAAGTCAGCCGCGACTATTCCGAACTCGGCAATGGGTCTATTGACTATACTGTCATCCTCCCGGAAGCTGCCCGGGCGGGGCTTCAATATTACTATTTAGAACAGGGTGGAAATTTTGCGCAGAACCCGATGCAGAGTATTGCGGATAGTGCGGGGTATTTTAAGAAACACCTGGAGAAGTTTCTTAAATAAGGTTTCTTTTTAGAAGCTACTTGGGAATTGGGTTTATTATGGATGCTTTGATATGAGTGCGTGTTTTGGTTTTCACTTAAGTGTTGGGATTTTATTTGATGATGAATGACTATTTCACTATTCCGTTTCTGTTGCGGCTTTTTACTTTTCTCTGTCTTGGCAGAAAGAAAAGATAACAAAAGAAAAGTCAAGGCAAACCCGATCCCTCCGGGCGTTTTGCCGTGCTGCCCGCTCAGACTATTTTTTTCAACAGATTTTTTGGATGAGATGGTGATACTGCCCTTCGCTTACTGCCAATCGTTTGGCAATGTGACCGACTACCCGAATTTGCAGTCATGACACTTCGGTGTGTTTACAGGAAACGGCTCATTGGATTTCTATGCGTGTTGTGTTGTTTGGATGCTATGTCCTACCTCCCTTGCGTCTCGCTTCGTTTTACTTTTCTTTGTCTTTGGCCCGGCCATTACGGTTGATTGCCTGGGTCCACTATTTCGCAAATTGGTTACGGCTATAGCGTGAGGACGTTACACTTTAAGCGCTGTTGCGGGCACCGGGGTGCATTGATTGACCAGAGAGGAAATACCGAAATTGCATCTGGTGTGAGCCTTTCGTACCCGCGACGCTTTTTATGAATAGAGACTTATGTTTTAAAAAAGGGAGCAGTCCAGATAAAATAATGGGCACTCACCAACTTAACTCAATTCAGTTATGTTGTTAATTGATCAGGAGAGAGAGATTGTTCTGATTGATTGTTCCCGCAAACGATGAAAGCGACGGCGAGGTGGATGCTTTATTAAATGTTTGTTTGCTTTAGGCCTTGCGAAACTTCTTAAAAAAAATTGAAGTTCTTACCTAACTTTATTTCCGCCAGACCGCACTCCTAAATTCCACCGTTATGAAAATTATCTTTATCGGCTCCATGTTAGTATTTGTACATGCTTTTGCTACTGCCCAGGTGTCCAACACACGTGCGGGTAACTGGAGCGATCCTGCGGTGTGGAGCAATTGGCAGATACCTAATGGAGTTGACAGTGTGACGCTAAAGTTCGACATTGTCATCGATGAAAATGCCGCCTGTAAAATCCTTCTAACCAACGGGCATACGGTTACCGTAAAAACGGGTGTAGATTTTGGTGTTGGTAAACCCCTGCTCGCGATTGATACTGCTACCCTGCTGACCATCACCACTACCGCCAAGTTCCAGGGAGGATCGAGCGACAGCGTAAAGCGCGTGTTGAAAAACAGCTATGTGAACCGGGTTAAAAGGATTGAGGGTATTGAAGATCACGGCCTTTCTGGTACTGCGTACACATTATTCACCTATAATGATCAAAACCAGCTGGTAAGCTTAGTGGCTATTAATCACGATCCGACTTATCTTCCTTCCAGGACGTCAATTAGCTGGTCTAACAACAGAGTGTCGAAGCTCGTCACCGAGGAGGGCTGGCAGAAGCCCAGGGTTGAGTCGATCAGCTACATTTTAAATGGGGCAAATACAGACGTCGTGGTCACCCAGGTTGATACCGTGTTAGACAGCCGCAGTGACGCTATAAAATTCATCAAGACTCAAAAGAAAGTACTAA
>JAURWD010000082.1 GCA_030655145.1 Ferruginibacter sp. | reverse complement strand
GGTGATGGCCCTGAGAAGCCAAGGTTGCTCGAAAAAGCAAAGAGTATGGATTTGAAAGCAGTTACTTTTATTGGCAACATTCCCAGGTCAGCAATGTCCACAACCATTGCTGCCTGCGATGCCTATATAGTACCATTGAAAAGAAATGACCTCTTTCTCGGGGCTATTCCGTCAAAGCTATTTGAACCGCTTGCCATGGGTAAACCGATTCTGCTGGGAGTGGATGGCGAGGCGAGGGATTTATTTATTACCCGGGGTGAGGCGGGTGTTTTTTTTGAACCAGAAAACGCCCGTGAACTTGCAGGCGCTATTTTGTCTATGATAGCTGATAGAGAACGAACAAAGGAAATGGGTATGAAAGGCAAACAGTACGTTGCTGGGAATTTCAATCGAAAAGTAATCGCGTCAGCTTTTTACGCTAAACTCAAAACGATTATTTGATGGAGGTTGTGGTTTCCCAAATAGAAGATCTGGACAAACTTGCTTCATGCCATAAAAAAGCGTTTCCCCACGCGTTATCTTCTTCCATGGGGAAGCCGTTCATAAGAAAGATGTTATCCTGGTATATCCTAAGCGAGCGAGGAATACTGATTCATGTATTGAAAGACGGGCACGTAATTGGCTACTGCGGTGGCATTAAAACAAAAAAAGCCGGTCTGCCCGGCGCGGCGACAAGTATTACCCAGTATAGTTTCAAAACATTTCTATCCTCTTTTCTCATACGTCCCTGGTTGATTTTTCATGCAGAAAACAAGAAGCGGTTATCGTTTATCAAAAGAAACCTGCAATATAAAATAGGCTTGAAAAAGCCTTCAACCTTAATCATGTCATCAGTAACCCGCGAAGAGTTTGTGCCTTTTTGGGGTTTAGTTGTGATTGGAGTAGATCCACAGGTGCAGGGAAAGGGAGCGGGAAGTATGATGCTGCAGGAATTTGAACGACTGGCAAAATCGGATGCAGCGAAAAAATTGACACTGAGCGTTAAGCCGGATAATCAAAAAGCTATTAAGGCGTATGAGCAGAACGGCTGGATCGCGGGTGCAATAAGCGAAGAATCTCTAAACATGAACAAATTGCTATGAATATACCATTTTCCCCTCCCTTTGTAGATGACGATGTCATCAACGAGGTAGTAGATTCACTCAACTCCGGTTGGATAACAACCGGGCCAAAGGTTAAAGCTCTAGAGCAAGAAGTGATGAAGCTAACTACGGCACCCGAGGCATTGTGTGTTAATTCCTGGACTTCCGGAGCTATTCTGATGTTAAAATGGTTTGGCTTAAAACCAGGGGATGAAGTAATTATTCCTGCCTATACATACAGCGCAACCGCACTGGCAGTTTTGCATTGTGGTGGCACACCGGTAATGGTAGATATCAGCGATGACTTTACGGTAGATGTCGCGAAAGTCCGTGAAAAAATAACAGCTAAGACCAAGGTGATCATGCCGGTTGATATAGCTGGTTGGCCCTGTGATTACGATGCAATTCGGGAACTTGTTACTGATCCACAAATTATCAGTTCGTTTTCTCCCACGAGCGAGAATCAAACCAGGCTTGGCAGAATACTTGTCATCTCAGATGCAGCGCATTCAATCGGTTCTTTGTTTAACAACAAACCAGCGGGGGTTCTTGCAGATATTACAATTTTTTCGTTTCATGCTGTGAAGAATGTCACCACAGCAGAAGGTGGGGCAATCTGTATTAACCTGCCGCAACCTTTCAATAACGCTGACGAGTATGCGTATTTACGAAGGATGACACTCAACGGTCAAACTAAAGATGCATTCTCAAAATCGAAAGCAGGTGGGTGGCGGTACGATATTGTCGATTTGGGTTTGAAAATAAATATGCCAGATGTATGTGCGGCGATAGGGTTAGCACAGATAAAAAAATATACGAACCAGATTCTTATTGACCGCAAAAGAATTTTCGATCAATATTCAGAGGCATTCGCCTCTTTGAATTGGGCGCAGGTACCGCCTCAAGATAATGTTCAGCGGAAGTCGTCTTATCATCTGTACGCTCTCCGAGTAAAGGGGATCACCGAGAATCAACGTGATCTAATGATTGACAACATTAGTAAAACCGGGGTAGCGGTTAATGTACATTTCATTCCAATGCCTCTGCTCACACTGTTTAAAGAGCTTGGTTATTCAATCAGTGAATTTCCTCATTCCTACAATAACTACTCGAGGGAAATTTCATTACCTATTTATCCTCAATTGACCTTCAGCCAGGTTGAATTTATCATCGAGGCTGTAAAGAAAGCATATGAGTCGATCCTAACTGGTGAGCTGATACAGGGGTAAAGCAAGTTGGGCATAGATTCCGAAGTGAACCCCGCTGAATTTTTCCTTGATTAACGTCACCAAGTTTAGTCTTTCATTTCTTTTTAGGATTTTTCGTGATAAAACAGCACCAAAAGAGTTGCTTATTTCTTAGATTTTTTATTAGTCAATATGAGTGAGATCAAGTTTGCAGTGATAGGCTTTGGGCATATCGGTCGTCGACACGCGACAATTATTAGTAGCTATCCCGGTTGTAAGCTGGTGGCTATTATCGAGCCGAGTGAGGCAGCCTTAGCGCATGAATTATACCCGGCGGGCGTTCCATCTTTTGACTCGCTGGAAACAATGTACGCAGCCGGTATTCAGCCCGATGTGGTTAACATCGCAACTCCAAATGGATATCATTGCGACTATGCCTTGAAGGTTCTCGATGCTGGAAGTCATGTAGTAATTGAGAAACCAATGGGGCTTAGCAAAGCGGCCTGCGAAGATGTAATTTTTAAATCCTTACAAGTCGGCAAACAGGTTTTCGTTGTTAAACAAAACCGGTACAGTCCGCCCAGTAAATGGATGAAAGAAATTGTGTCGAAGAAGATAATTGGAACCGTGTTTATGGTACAGGTGAACTGCTATTGGAACCGGGATGAGCGCTATTATAAAACCGGAGGTTGGAAGGGCACAAAGGAGCTTGATGGAGGAAGCCTTTTTACCCAGTTCAGTCACTTCATTGACATCATGTATTGGGTTTTCGGGGACGTGAAAAATATCAAGACGACGGTCAAAGATTTCAATCACCAGGCAACAACTGAGTTTGAGGATTCCGGCTTGGTCCAATTCGAGTTCGTAAATGGCGGTATAGGGTCAATTAATTTTTCTACTTCGGTATGGCAAACCAATATGGAAAGTTCAATAACCGTTATTGGCTCCAAAGGAGCATTTAAAGTAGGAGGTCAATACATGAATGAAGTGGAATACTGCAACATTGAGAACTATACTATGCCGGTGCTCCCCGCTACAAATGCCCCAAATGATTACGGGCCTTTTAAGGGAAGTGCAGCAAATCACCATTATGTAATTGAAAATGTAGTAAACACATTGCAGGGTACAGATACCATCACTGCCAACGCGTTGGAAGGAATGAAGGTGGTGGATATTATAGAACGGATCTATCAGGCCGCGAATTAGCTGTTCCTGCCCTATGCTTTCTAAGCTGTTTTGATCAAATAGACTATCACTTACTTTTTTCTTGCATGATCCGAATTTTCGACGTTTTACTTTCCGTACTTGGAATCATTGTCCTGAGCCCGGTATTTTTGATCATTGCGATATGGATTAAATTTGATTCTAAAGGACCTATAGTCTATAGGCAACAAAGAGTTGGTCTAAACGGCCAACTTTTTTCATTATTTAAATTCCGCACAATGGTTATCAACTCGGATCGTAAAGGCGGGTTGACCGTAGGAGCAAGGGACCCGAGGATAACCAGGCTGGGATACTACCTAAGAAAATTTAAAATTGATGAACTTCCACAATTATGGAACGTCTTGTTCAATGATATGAGTTTTGTTGGCCCAAGGCCAGAAATTAAAAAATATGTCGACTTGTACTCTCCCGAACAGAAAAAAGTGTTGAGCATTAAACCTGGGATTACAGACTATGCTTCCATCGTCTACAAAAACGAAAATGAGATACTTGGCCAGGCAGTCAATCCGGAACAGGAATATATAAGAACAATAATGCCACACAAAATTTCTCTCAACCTCACTTATATTCAAAAGAAATCTCTCCCGGCATATTTTGCCATTCTCTTCAAAACGATTTTTTCTATCCTTCGCTCGTAGCAGGTACCACCTCTGAGGCATCTGTTCATCGCAGAATTTAAAGCTGCTCCAAAACTAAACTGCATTATATCTGGCAAATGGATAAATAACCCATTACATAGGCATGGCATTCTTAGCTCTTATTTGGGGGCGATATCAAACCTGGCGGAGACTATTAGATAAACGCTAAAAATGTTTTCAGAAGCAGGGGTGAACTTGTGTACAATATATTTACTGGTCAGATAAATTAAAACGTGCTTACCAATATTAAATTGACAGGTGTAATTCCCAGCCGAAACAAAATTTTGAACCCCAGTCGTTTACTGCGTGACATTTCTGTTTTTTAAATGCTTCGTGGGGCAACAGTAACGGTGGCAATCTCCTACACATACAGGCAGATTATTGTGAAAATAAATAAAACGAGTACATGAATAGACTTTATAATTTGGATTACTTAAGAGGGTTAGCCGCATTTGGCATAATGATTTTTCATTACTTAAGCGCCACATCTGGTAGGTTTTCAGCAGACACTTTTATTGGAAGACTAGGGATATATGGAGTTTCAATTTTTTACATTTTGAGCGGGCTTACACTTTACTACGTTTATTATGATAAAATGGAACCTTCGAAAGATGATCTTCTTTCATTTTTTAAAAAACGGATTTTTAGGATCTTCCCGTTGCTATGGCTTGTCACCATCGCTGCAATAATAATATCCCGAAAAATGCCCGACATCCAAATGCTCCTTCTTAATCTCTCAGGACTATTTGGATTTGTAAAATGGGAAGAATATTTTGCAACAGGGGTGTGGTCAATAGGAAATGAGTTGGTATTTTATGTTTTCTTTCCCTTTTTTATCTTTTTTACAAAAAAGATAAAGGTGCTGATGATTGCACTCTCCGTGATAATTTTTGGTTTGTATGTCTATTTTGCTTTCTTTAAGTTGAATCCGCAGTTGACAATCACCGAACAATGGAAGAATTACATAAATCCATTGAACCAGGTTTTTCTTTTTTTGAGTGGCTTTCTGATGGGACTATTTTTTCACAAAGTAGTTGTTAAGGACTATTTTGTATTGGCGTTATTATTAGTTGGGCTAGCGATATTTACCTTCTGTCCTGCACATGGAGATATCATTAGCATTGTGACCGGGGCGAATAGGATAGTTTTCACTGCTAGCTGTTTATTAATTTGTTTTGGCTTTTACAAACTAACTTTTCGGTTCCCACCCTTCGTTCACAAACCAATTTCGTTGTTAGGAGAGGCAAGCTATTCTATTTATTTACTACATCCCATAGTCTACAGGTTGGTGAGCATTGGATTGGGTGTTTGCAGCAGATACTTGTTTAAACTCCCCACATCCGCCCAGTTGATCTTTTCTATTATAGCAACCCTTATTCTCAGCAACCTGGTGTATCAGCATTTCGAAAAGTATTTCATGGGACTTGCCAGAACAACTCGGAAATCTGTGCCCGAAAGTCAAACAATTTAAGCGCCTCACCGAATTTGTTTAACTTGGTTAAACTGGTTGTCAATTGACAAAGTCAACTTGAGTAAGCACTAATATATCCACAGCCATTGTTTTTTTTGAATTCGGAATGCTCCTCTCTATTGTTCAATCTGCTCTAAAGTGAGGCCTTTTCCGACCGCAAGTTCTGCTACAATTCCCCTTAACTTTCTTGATTTATTTCACTAATTTCGCGAAGTCTTAGAACAATCTGCTCAAATTCAAGGGGTTAATCGTTAATTAGCACTGTTGATTTCTTTTTTGACAGCCTCAATAAGAGCCTTCAATTTACGTTATGTGTTGACCTTGGTATGATTCGTGCGTAAGGTGTATCTAGGACGATTAAGTTTGTTTTAATATCAAATTCCCAATGTCAAAACATTTTCTAAAGAATTTTGCTCCCCGGTGGATAATTTTCAGTTGCGATATCGTTTTAATCACCCTCTCATTCTTCTTCGCGTTTATACTCGTTGGTCACCTCTCTATTGATTTGCCTGACATTTTGCAGTTCACGCCGGCATTAATTGCCAACCTGTTAATTAGCACGCTTTGCATCGTCACTTTTTCGATTTATAAAGGAATAATTCGGTATTCTGAAATCCGGGATATTGTGAGAATTATCAAGTTTGCTTTCATGCAATTTACTTGTTGGGCGATAATTTTCCTTGCAGATCCCAACCAGCTTATTACTAATAAGGTTACAATTCCGCTTTTACTGATCAATTTATTTGCAGTAATTTTTATGCTGGTTGCGTTCAGATTGTTGGTGAAAGAGGTATATTTTATGGCGCAGGCAAAGCCGAATGCTTCTGACAGTACCCTAATTTTCGGAGAGGGAATGATGGGGCAAA
>JAURWD010000073.1 GCA_030655145.1 Ferruginibacter sp. | reverse complement strand
AGGTCCTTGGCTGATCCATTTCAAGTGAAGCTGGAAGCGAAGGACCGCCGGCGGTAAATTGCAGGGTCCAGGGACTTGTCAACACGATGGAGCGAGCGCTATTTTCAACATAATGCCACTGGTGTCCGGACGATGGTTCCTGGTCCATTTTTACGAGTACAGACTCACCGGGCTGTAACTGCAAGCGGACCAAGGTTTTACCCTGGCTCTTCTGGAACTGGGCGAGTCCACTATTCCCGGTTAATGGATCAGAAATAAGCACATTGGTTGCCGCATAATTGAGTGCGATGGACTCGTCTACATTTTTCCCGGTATGATTAACAATGAAATAATATTTTTCACCAGCCGCCGAACGGCGGATAAATTTCAAGCCGGCTTTTGCAAGTTGTTCCGGAAAAATATTTTGCGACTTCAGCGCATCCTGAACATCGGAAGCCAAGATCACTTTTCCCTTTCCCATCAAAAATTCCTTTATGCCTGCCTTGTTTGTTGTGAAATTCAAAGCCGCTAACAGTTTTTTCAATGACTCCCTGTTTTGATCCAGGTTTGCGAGGCCCGGCACATCTTCCGGCAAATCCTGCATGATCACCGTTGCTCCTTCTTTCGCCATGCGCAAAATATTTTGCAGCGTTTCAACGGGCATGTAGCGGCATTTTGGAATCAGTAAGACCTTGTGCAGCGCCCCGATTTTGGAAACACGAATGGCAGCTCCGCTGACCTGCGCCGTAGACAACATTTTGTCAGAAACAAAATCGAGTGCATAGCCTGCAGCCTGGAGAGCTCGGGTATTTTTATAAAACGGTGCAGGATATAACCAGTCATCAATGTCATGCACTTTAAACGGCATGTCTAAACCTTTTGGATTACTCCAGGCATCATAGACCGGCCAATAAGTTAGTATTTCGTTGTCAGGACTACCATATTGAAGGACGGCCTGGCAGCGTGCGATGAAGTTATTAAGTCCCTGCAAATGCGGCCAAAGACTGTTCGTAGGAACGAAATTCACCGAGGCATAAAATAACCAACCCGGCCATTTTACTTCTGCAGGCGAATAAGTGGTGCCATGATAAAATACATGATTGATACCGGCGAGAAAAGCTTGCTCAACCTCAGGTTTACATTGACTCCAGGAAGTTTTAAAATGTTCGGTGAGCCAGGTAAAAGTTTCGCAGGAAGTCAGCTTGTTGCCCATCGCGTGTGCGGCTGAAGAGGCAAATTTCAGCATGATGGGGTCAGGATTAACATTGCGAATGTCCGCGCTGTCGCGGCGAATACCCGGGATCTCAAATGAACTGCTGCCAAATGTTTCAGCTTCGGAGATGTCGAATGCTGCATATAGATCCAGCAGGTTTCCCGGCGAACCATGCGCCTGGTTCAATGACAAGGCTTTCTTACTGTGAGCCCAGCCTGTAAACTGACCGGCGAAATTTTTGAGCATGAGCTCAGAAATCGTTTGCCGGTAGTCTGACTTGATACGGGCAACCATTTCCGTACTGTCTTTTGAAACCAGCTGGTGCAGGTGCAATCGTAGATCATATTTGCGCAGGCGTTGAAATTCAGTAAAAAAACTAGGCGTCCAGTCGGCATTGTAAACTTCGTAACTGTCGTTATAAAACGCTTTCACACCGTCGGACGTTTTGCCAAAAGCAGTATCAAAACTTTGGAGGTAATTTGGTAAAGCGGTTGCAGAAAAATGATCCAGGGTATATCCTTCACCGCCCGGAGCGGCACGTTTTACCATTTGCTTTGTCCTGCCTAAGAAGGCAGCATATAATTTCAGGTTACCATTTGCAGGTTGCCAGCTCAATTTTCCCGAATCGTCAACTCTATCAGTAATTATTTCTGCCTGCCCATCCTCACGGTAAGCGGTAAGCGCAATCAGCCTGGCGCCAGCTTTCTGTTTCGGGTCTTTAACTTCGATCAATTCGTTGAACTCAGTATTTGCACGTATCTCGTAGGTTTGAATGATCAACTTTGCCGCCGCATCTTCGGGCTTCACCTGTGGACCACCGATGGGCCAACCGGTTCCAACCGATATATAGACGCCCAACTGTTGAGTGGCAGCAGTTCTAACCGTGTGATCCAACATCGCCATCCAGTTCGGACTTAAATATTTGATATAATTCGGTTCGTAACCAATAGCACCATAAATAGGAACGATCTCGACTCCACCGAGACCAACCTGTTTGAAACTCGTTAATTGTTTTGTGAGATTTTCTTTGTCAACGGCACTGCCCATCCACCACCAGCGGGTCCAGGGTTTGGAAGCCTGGGTTATCGGCGGCCATTGGGCCATCAATGATTGACTCAGACACACCAGGAATATCGCGGGGAACAGTAACTTCTTCATTGTTTTGTTGACATTGTTGCGATAGAGGCAGCTTATGCATCACCTGGTAAGAAAAATGGGAACGGATGTTTGCTCATCGATCTATACAAAAGAGAGCAACGACCTGGTACAGTCATCCGATCCAGCCGGCAATAGAAACTGAAAAATTAAAAAACCGGTGTAACTAACGGCTACCGTTAAGCGATATTAATATTCAAATTCAACATGCACTGTCAATGAAACATTTGGGCAGACCGATCAATTCTAATTCAGCTCTTTCAAACGTTTTAACGCTTCCAGGAAATAATAATCTCCATAAGTCAGCGGCGTATCGACTTCCGTTTTGGCTGGAAAATGCCCAACCCCATGTTGAATTAAAAATCCTCCATTCTTACCGGGAGCAGCTTTATAAGTGGAGTTGCTCAAACTAGTAAGCATGGTTGTCGCCGCGTCAACATAGGTTTTAGCCGAAGTCTTGTCTGCATAAGTGCTCAATTCAAGCAGCGCACTTGCCATGATGGACGCTGCCGATGCATCCTTCAAGGCCGTTGGAATATTTGGTGCATTGAAGTCCCAGTAGGGAATTTTGTCAGCCGGCAGGTTGGGATGGTTCAACAAAAACTTTGCGATGGCATTTGCCTGGTCAAGATATTTTTTATCCCGCGTTTCGCGGTACATCACGGTGTAACCGTAGAGTCCCCATACCTGGCCACGAGCCCAGGCAGATTCGTTCGCATAACCCTGGGCGGTTCGTTTATCAATCACCTTCCCGGTTGCCGCATCATAGTTGATGACATGGTATGAACTATTGTCGGGGCGAAAATGATGTTGCATGGTCGTATTTGCATGGGTGACTGCAGTTCGGTAAAAAGAAGAATCGCCGCTTACCCTTGTTGCCCAAAATAATAACTCGAGGTTCATCATGTTATCGATGATCACCAAAAACTCTCCCGGCTTTGCATCCCAGGATTTGATGCAGCCAACTGTTGGATTAAAACGAGTACTCAATGATTTTGCACTGGTGAGTAAAATTTCTTTGTATTCAGGTTTTGGCGCAAGCCGGTTAGCTGTGCCAAAACTGCAAAACATCATAAAGCCCAGGTCATGTGTGCCCGTGTTGAGTTTCTCTTTTTCAAGCACTTGCAAAATACGAATGGCGTCATCATACAATGCTTTGTCCTTTGTTTGTTCATACATTAGTAGTAAACTGCCCGGGTAAAAACCGCTGCACCACCAACCGGAATTACTGAACTCATATTTACCTGTTGCAGGAAAATAAGTCTTTGGAAATTTCTCTGGGGGAAGATTTTTTGCGAGGAGTTTATATTGGTCACCAGCATACTTAAAGGTTTCATCCATTGCTGCTACGAGTTCCTTTGTACCGGGTGCCTGCACCTTACGTTGGGCTGTACACGAAATAAAACTTAGCGTCATCACCAACAATACCGTAACGGAAGAAGTGATTGTTTTACCAGTGCTGCCGCGAAGGCTAGAAAATAAAAAAAAGGTTCTTTTCATATGAAGCAAATTTATTTCAACCTGGTTACACCTGGGTCTTTGGAGAAGTTGTGCAAGGGTGAACCCAGACTGACAGATTGAAATACAACTTAAAGTAAAATCATCATAAAATCAAAATGCCCAGTGCGTGTACGCGTCTTTTAAATCGTGCTATTCATAATACTGAACAGAACTGTCGTTCATCTTGAACTTACCCTTCCCCACCAGGCGATACATTTCCGCCGCGGCCAACAGCACTGGCCCATAACCGTGAGCTGCAAAAACATTCACCGGGCGGTGATAATAAAATGCAGGGTCAAATGCCATCCCGGTTCCAACGCAAGTACCCTCTACCTGCCCTTTTGCATTGATCTTAGTTGCCACTGCATTCCAGGCGAGGTTCGCCATGGGGGCATAGGTAACAGCGTTGATCCAACCTTTGTTGCAGGCATGTGCAATCGCGTAGGCATAGATGGCGGTCGCAGAAGTTTCCAGGTAGGAATCTTCACGGTCGAGCAATTGGTGCCAGAAGCCGGTACCTGCCTGGTAGGCTGCGATCCCTTTTACGTGCGCTTTTAACTGCTCCAGCACAAAGGCTCTTCGTGGATGTTCGTTTGGCAATACATCAAGCAGGTCTACGGTTGCGAGCAATGCCCAACCATTGGCCCTGCCCCAGCGAAATTCAGGATGCGTCTCCATACTTTCCACCCAGCCATGCATATACAATCCTTTTTCTTTATTGAACATGCGCTTCGTGAATTGTTCTAACTGGTTTACGGCATCGTCAAAATATTTACGGTCGCCGGTAAGTTTCCCCATCTCTGCCAGGGCAGGAATTCCCATATACAAATCGTCGAGCCAAAGTGTATTCTTTTGAGGACGCATTCGCGCCAGCGTTCCATCAGCAAAGCGATACTCTTCCTTCGCCACGAAATTTACCAGGTGATCAATTACCGGGCGCAGATCGCTATTTACCCCGGCACGCGTTGCCCGGATCATCGCGGCACAAATGGCGCCGGCATCATCCAGGGCTTTTGGTTCCACTGACTGGCGGAAGGGGTAATTGTTGGATCTATAAACACCGGCCGCCTTCGCTTTTTTTGCTGCTGCGATCCAGGTGCCCATAAAAGTGAACCGGTCCTTTACATAATTTTTATATTTCGCATCACCCGTTGCTTCTGCCGCGGCAAGCATACCGGAATAGGTAACCCCCCACTCATAACTGTTCAGGCGAAAGTCGCCTTGTTTAAGGGTTGTATTACTATCGATCCGGGCAGGATCTGTTACGATAGCCTGGGTTAATTTGTTCACCATTTGTGCCGGTGTGGCGACATCCAGGTAATCATACAGGCGGTCGAGTAATTTCTTGATATCTTCCTTTGCCATTGGCTCATACGGTGTTGGATAATCAACCTTCATCGCATGCAAGGGAGCTGTCACATCGTTGGCCGGCTTCGCCTGGCTAAATGCGAGCGTGGCTGATAAAACAGTCATAGTCAAAAGTGCAATCTTTCTCATATTATGTATTTGAAAATGGTGTGAACCACCATGTTTGTGCGCATTTTTTATTTCTACCAAAATGAAACTGAACAGCAACTACTCCACCCTGTTAGTTACTCGATATCCATCACCATCAGATCGTTACTGCCGAGTTTTCCGGAATTAAATAAAACTTTTTTTCCATCCGGACTCACGGTATGATGTGAATGTATCTTAGGGATACCTTCCGTTTTTTCGTAGAGGCCTGTTGCCAGTAAGGTTACTTCACCGGTCGCCAGGTTTATCCTGTGCAACTCACCGGTAAAGGTATCGGCAATCGCCCATTTCCTGTCGGGACTTTCCGCACTATGCCAGTATCCCCGCCCCGGTGCATTTCTAAAAAACCGGATCTCGTTGGTTCTTACATTGATCTCTGCCAGCCCATGCGGTTTGGTTCTAAGGCCCGGTAAATGACCAAGAACATTCACCATTACGTGGTTACTGTCCGCCCAAATTTCATGTGTGATCCACTCCTCTTTCGTTTCATGGTAGAACGGACGGTTATTGGTACCATCAGCATTAACCATCCACATTCGTTGCCCGGCATCACCGCCGGTTTCATGGCAGTAAAGAATTTCCCCGGGTTTGAATGGATTCGCCTGGACGTGGCCCACGCGGAATGGTATATCAATGATGGTGCGCATGGATCCATCCTGCAAATCGATGGCAGACAATTTATAATAAACTGTTGTGTCCTTTTCTTTTTTATAACTGATACCAATATACGCAGTTGAGTCATTAGCATCCAGCGTAAAGCCGCCAGACTCACGATGCAAAGCGGGCAAGGTCATCACCGTGCGTTCGGCGGCGCTGGAATCCAGGCGCTTGTTTTGCCTGGCAGCTGCGAAAACAGGGTCGAGTCTATACTCAACCAGCCGGTTATTCCGCAGGTAGAATACCCGGTTTGTATGCCGGCAAACATTTAAGGAACCAGAATTGATACCCGCCCCATCAGTGAGTTGAATGATCGTCCCTGCCTGCTCGTGTACTGCAAAGGCCTGGCCGTTGCTTTTGCCTGAACGAAAGATCACATAGTTGCCGTCCGAGGTCCACTGCGGGTGCGTCTGGTAAATCTTGGTGTCAGAAACATTCGCGGTTGTGAGTGCGGTGATCTTTTTACCAGTGACAGAATCAACAAATATCTTCCGCTCTGCCGGAAATTTCCTGGCCACATTTTGAGCACACACCGAAGCGATAAAGGTCATCAACAAGGCGAGTAGGCCTGAAAATTTTTTCATGAAAATCGCTGTTAGAAGAATGAGAAATACGCCTTATTAAAAAGGACGGTACAATAGCGAACTACTGCCCATCCTTTAACGATTACTGCTCTATGAAAAGAAATTAATATCCCGGATTTTGATATGCAGCCATATCCGCAGCACTCATCGGTTTACCATTCACTGACTGTGCAATCATCTGCAGGTAAGGAATTGGGCGGAGTTTATGATATGGTGCGAAAGACGGACTCACGTCTTCGTTAAAAAGTTTTGTTCTGTCGAAAAGCGTTTCGGTTCTCACCAGGTCTTCCCAGCGATAAAACTCACCACACAATTCGCGGGTGCGTTCGTTCAGGATGAAATGGATAAAACGACTGGTTGTTGATACCACTGAAGCCGGGTAATTCTCACTTGGCGCGTTGGTAGTAAACAACACATCTGTTGCCAGGTTTGACGCTTCGGTATTGTCTAAAGCTGTTGGGCCGCCAAGGAATTGCCAGATCTGCGGGCTCCGCGCCTCTCCTGCTTTGAAGGATGCTCTTTTCCGCAAGATGTTCACGTAAGTCAAGGCTTGGGCATAATCACCTTTTCTTCCCCAGGCCTCAGCAAGTGCGAGGTAGGTATCTGCAAGACGGGCAAAGGTACCGTTGCGAATTCCTCTTGCCTCGTTGTTGGTTGTAGTAAGCCGGATAGGATCTGCAAACTTCATCAACGTGAGGTATTTATTGTTGGAATAATCTGTTGTTACCGTGCCACCCGGGGCTGTTTGTTTGTACCTGGCAAAAACGGTGTAATACCGCATGGCGGCAATTTGCGAAGCAAGCAACGGCATGTTGGCCGGGTTAACAATATAGATCGCGGCTGTGTCACCGACACCAACTCTTGGTTTACCCACTAAGGCTGGCGTTGGAGCATTGGCGGCTGTAAAAACCGGCAGACTTGCATTGGAGGCTACGTTACGATAATGAACGGTTTGAAAAGATTTGAAAAACCTGGAGTCATTGATCTTATCAAAAATATCAATGGCATAATCAGTCGGACGTAACCGCCTGAACGGGCGGCCGTTAAAGAAGTCCCTGGTCATTCCCGGAATACCTGCATCATACGCAGATGGATAAAATAAATGGGTCTGGTTATTTAAAGAACCTGCAAGACTCAAATTTGAGCTGAACTGGGCGGCGTAGATAATTTCATTGCTCGCGTTGTTCGCATCGATCCTTGCCTTATTTCCTGTAGGTGCAGCGCCATTGTCTCCCACACTTGGAATTCTTCCATCAGGATATGCGGCATTGAACAAGTTACCATAATCAGCCTCTAAGGCATGGCCGCTGGCAGTAACCACTGAATCCGCAAATACGATCACGCTATCCATATCGCTGGCCTTCTGGCCACGGGCCTCTGTAACTGCACTACCTCTCGTGAGATAGGCCTTCGCGAGAAAATGATAAGTCATCGCCTTTGTAGCTCTGCCACGATCTACGCCAGTATAGCGCCACGGCAGGCCGGGACCGGCGCTGCGAAAGTCACTTATGATCTGCGCATATACTTCAGCGACAGAAGCACGGGCAAATTCATACTGTGGGTCTGATGGTACTGAGGTTACCAATGGCACACCACCTAACTGTTGTACCAACTGGAAATAATAAAATCCACGTAAAGCTTTTAATTCTGCAATGCGCAGATCTTTTTGTGCCTGGGTTCCAAGAAGTTTAGATCCTGGCTGATCAAAGGCCGCGATCAGTTCCATTCCCTGGTTACACCGGCGGATACCAGAATAATTATTGATCCATAAACCATTTACAAATGCATCATTGGAGTTAAGGTTCGCATCATAATCATTGTAGCGAACGTTGTTAAACTGGTCACCTTCTCTAAACTCATCTGTACCAAAATTGTACATACCATAAGATTGCTCACCGGTGAATTTCCACTGCAGTGGGAAATAGGCGGACTTCACCAGGTCTTCCAATCCAACATCTGATTTATAATAGTCTTCGGTAAGTGTTGTAACGAGTTCTTCTTTGATGAACTTTTTGCAGGAGGTTACCGTGATCAGCAAGGCGCCGGCCACCATCCAGGAAAGGTTTTGAAAATTAAGTTTCATATATGAATATTTTAAAAAGTAGTTAGTGAATGATTACAGATCCAATTTTACACCGAAAACAAAACTTCTGAAGCTATAAGAAGTAGGTCCGGTATTGTTTGTAGTAGTACCGGGAAACTCCCTGTAAGGAACGGTTTCGGGATCGTAATCAGAGGCACTGTGAATTAAGATCGGGTTCACTGCACTAAAGTAGAATGCCATGTTGGTCATGTGCAACCTGCTGATATATTTTTGACCAAGCCGATAAGTGAGCGTAATGTTTTTCACTTTGGCAAAGGTTGCACTTCTATAAGTTAACGCTTCCCAGTTAAGTGGTACATCAGATGTTTGTGTTGGCTGCTGGTACTCGTTACTTGGATTACTTGGCGTCCAGTAATTTACTTTGTTAGATTGGTAACGCCCTACTAAACCTGGCCGGGGCACGCGGTACAAACCTCCTATCCTTGCAAATACCAAAAAGTTAAGATCGAAATTTTTGTAGGAGAAAGTATTACCAATACTTGCTACGAAGTCGGGATTGTGTGAACCCAGGATCACGCGATCTGCAGGACTGAAAGTAGAATCACCATTTGCATCAAGGATCTTGATCCTGCCTGGTTGATAGTTAACGTTTGTGCGACCGTTCTTGATCCAATAAGTGTTCGCCAACGAACCTTTACCAGCTACTGTATCTGCATATTGGAAGATGCCGTCTTTCTGGAAACCCCAATATACCTGCAGTGGTTGATCGAGGAGCCAAAGGTTTGCAAAGTTGCTGTTGCCACTTCCATCAATGTCTTTGATCTTTTCTTTATTTTTTGTGAACACGAAGTCAGTGCTCCACCGGAAATCACCTCTTACAATGTTCTGTGTATTCAATGTCAATTCAACACCCTGGTTGGTTACTTTTCCAAGATTTACAAAAACGAACTGCACACCATTTGCTGCAGGAATAGACTTTTGTTGCAGGCCATCCACTGTGCTTGATTTGTACAAATCGATCGT
Organism: Ferruginibacter sp.; assembly: GCA_030655145.1. Lineage (GTDB taxonomy): Bacteria > Bacteroidota > Bacteroidia > Chitinophagales > Chitinophagaceae > Ferruginibacter. The sequence continues at coordinate 2,726 of JAURWD010000073.1, read as the reverse complement.
TCCTGAGATCCTGTTGCGCAATAAGCCGAATTCAAGACCAAGGTTGGTAGTGGTTGTTTTTTCCCAGCCCAACTCCGGGGTGCGGAAAGTAGTTGGAGCGAGACCGATGGCGGCCTGGCCATTTCCCCAGTTATAGTTTGTGAAACCAAGCGGACCGGCGGTTTGATAAGGTGCAATGGAAGCATTACCCACAGTACCGATACCAAGTCTTACTTTGGCACGATTGAATAAGGTTTGACCGCGGAAAAAATCTTCATTGTCTAACTGCCAGGCAACTGAAGCTGCCGGAAACCAGGCACCGCTATTACCTTCTGCCAATACAGATGAGTTATCGTAACGAGTACTTAACGTAAGCATGTACTTGTTTCTAAACCCGTACTCAACCCTACCCATATACGATAAATACTGTGTAGCGGAATAAGTACCAGAGCCAGTTACCTGCGCATCCGTATTTCTTTCCAGGGAATACCATTTTTGTGATTCAAAGATCAGGTTGTTCGCAGAAACGGTCAGGGAACTTGACCGGTTAAGGCTTTGTAATTCCTGCAATAAGGTTACGTTGATAGAATGATCTGAATTGATCTTTGTATTATAGGTGAGAATGTTATCATACACCCAGGAAGACGCGGTGTTATTGGTTTGTGAAGCATTGGCAGGACTACCCAAACGGATAGACGATTGTGCACCATTAAAAGTACCGCGGGTAGAAGTGCGGTTATCCAATCCAAACATCGTGCGGAACTTCAAACCCTTTAATAAAGTTACCTCGGCATACACGTTTCCGAAAACCCTGTTGGCCTTGGTTTCGTCCAGCACGGTGAGGCGGTCATTTACTGCATTTACAATTTGTGCATCACGGTTTGGATTTAAGATCCAGTTGCCCGCAGAATCGTAGGGCTCCACCATCGGTATCATCCCTGAGGCGTTACCGTATGAACTTGTACTTGTGTTAGTAATGGAATGTATGAAGTTGATGCTTGTACCGAAAGTGAGGAACTTAGTTGGGCGGAATTCAACAGAATTTCCAATTGAATAACGGGTATAGTCCTGGGCGTATTCGATACCCTCCTGCTTCAGGTAACCGGCATTGAGCGAGGCCCTGAATTTATCACTACCGCCAGTAACGGAAATGTTATGTGTATTCGTAGTACCATGTCGGAGACCAACTTCGTTTAGCCAGTCGTAGCTTTTAATTTTTGAACCATCGTAGATATCGATGCTATCCAGTTGTGAAAGTCCGAGGTTTTGCAACAAGGTTCTTTCTTCTGAGGTCGTGGCTCTTTTTTTCGCGATGTAGATGTTGTTTATAGGATCGAACACATCCCAGGTGTAGGCGTTCGCGATGGCATTAAACTGTTCGGCGCTACCGAAACGATCTTTAAAGAGCGCAACATCTGCACTTGCAGTGGGATAATAAAACAAGGGATTTGTTGCTGAAGCAACGCCTCTTGTCCTGGTGTAACTTTTATCTGCAAAGAAAGCCTGGCGCCAGGAGTCAGCAATTTCTACTGAATTGAATATTGGCAGCGGCCTGATGATCGATTCAACAGAGTAGCTTCCCTGGTAACTGACATTGAGCTTTCCTGCTCTTCCTTTTTTGGTAGTAATCTGCACCACACCGTTCGCACCACGAACACCGTAGATCGCAGTCGCAGAAGCGTCTTTCAGAATGTCCACAGCTTCAATGTCGGCTGGATTGATGTCATCAATCGTATAACTTACCGGGAAACCATCTACGACATAGAGCGGATCGTTACCGGCACTGAGAGAGCGGTTACCCCTGATGCGGATGGAAGCACCAGCGCCGGGGCGAAAGCCATTTGGTGTTACATCAACACCAGCAAGCCGGCCTTGTAACGCCTGCGTAATATTCACTGTTGGAACTGTGCGCAGGTTGTCACCGGAAATAGATGCCGTAGCACCGGTAACCTCAACTTTTTTCCTGGTACCATAACCAACCACAACCACGTCAGTAAGACTTTCGGTTGAGGCAGCCAGGGAAATCGGAAGATCATTTTTATTGTTCACGGAAATCTCCTGCGGTTGCTGACCCACGAAGCTGACCTGTAAGACCGCGGCACCCGAGGACACATTTAATTGGAAATTTCCTTCTTTGTCTGTGCTCGTTGAATTTGCCTTTCCTTTTTCTACCACGGTGGCACCTTCCAGTGGTTTACCGGTGGCATCCGTGACCTTTCCGACAACGGAAAATGTTTGAGCAAAAGAACAAAGAGAACAGAAGAGAAAAAATAAAAGAAAGCAGGCTTTGTTTACAAGCAGTTTTGTGTTCATATAGCTTTGTTGATAGTGAGAAATAATCGCCAGATAAAAATATTCTTAACACTAAACCATATCATCCTGTACTATCCTGTTTGATTTACAATATTTGCGCAAACGATTGCGTAAGGATTGCACAAGATATTTTTGGTGTGCTCGCATTGAGACCTGGTTGATTTTGTTAACATTATTAGGGTGAAATTATTGAGCGAGAAGCGCGGATCGAGACTCATTTTTGTTGGGTGATTTATAGGTGATGGATGCTTGCGTGATGGAGCGATACTAAGGTCATTGTTTAGCACCTTATCCGCAGCTAAGGTTGGGGATTTTTCAGTCGCAGTCAACATTTCAACCGTTTCATGTTCTGAGATGAACCCGGATACAACAATTGCGATTTTAAAAGAAAACATGTTTAAAACTCTCCAACGCATTTAACCTTAGTTCGCATT
>JAURWD010000008.1 GCA_030655145.1 Ferruginibacter sp. | reverse complement strand
GCTTTTGTGTACCGATCTTACAAACTAAAACGATAACCAAATGAAATATCTATTCTTAGCTATCCTGGTAACAAGCTCAATCGCTGTTCATGCACAAAACCAACTCGTGTTTACCCGGCTTGATACCACTAAAGCAATTGTACTTCAACCCGGAGACCTGGTTCGACTTGGTTTCAACGGTTATATGAAACAGGCCCAGGAAGCCGATGGGAAAATAACGGCCGTCACTGATTCCACCGTCACAGTTGCCGGGCGTAAAAGATTTTTGCAGAAGCCAGTGCCCGCGCAGACAATCTTGATCAATGACATCACAGGATTCAGGAAGTTTTCAAAAGCCAGGCCTGCGGCCGAGCTCATTTATGGCATTGTGGGGATTGGAATCACAGGTACAGTTGCAGGCGTCCTGAGTAGTCGCACCAGTTCCAAAGTAGGCATCATCTTATCGACTGCTGCAACCGCTGCAGTAACCACCGCGTTGAAAAATTTACTCTTCCCACGAAAAATAAAAAATCATGTTCCTGCTAACTGGAATGTACAGAGTGTTTCGAAATAACCAGGTCCAGGACTATGATGAACACCATCTTAAAAATATATACGAATACAAATCAAACGGACTCCCTCGAACTGCCAGGTATTATGATCAAAACGATCCGACTATCTTTGGAAAGGGATTCTACTTCTATACAAAGTAGAAAAAACCTGGAAGGACTGAATCAAAATCTACGGCTACCGAAACAAAATAAAGAAAGAACCAATGTTAAATAAAGCCTTCTCAACTTTCCCAATGCTAACCACCGAACGGTTGACTCTGCGACAACTTTCAGAAAGCGATGTGCAGGAAATATTTTTGCTTCGGTCCGACAAAACCATAAATAAGTTTCTCAATCGAAAACCCAGCGAAACCCTGGATGATGCATTGAGTTTTATTAAAAATATCAGAAGTAATGAACTTTTATATTGGGCAGTTACACAGACCAAAAGTGAAAAACTTGTAGGTACAATTTGCCTTTTTGATTTGTCAGATGAGCTTAGTAAATGTGAAATTGGATATGAACTCTTAGCCGATCACCAGGGGAAAGGCATTATGAGTGAAGCTTTACAAAAAGTCGTAGGATTTGCAGTTGATACAGTTGGTGTAAAAACAATTGAAGCGTTTACTCATAAAGAGAATCATAGTTCAACTAAACTTCTTGAAAAACTAAACTTTAAAAGGATAAACATCGTTGAAGAAACCAATCCCAATTTATTATTATTTCGGTTGTCAAACTGAGTGTCAGTATGAAGTGCAAACCTCTTGCATTATACCTTTAACAGTATCAGGATAAGACAAAATGGGGCATTAATCTCCTACCCTTCGCACGCCTCAATAAAAGTTACACCAGCTTCTTAAACGCGTCTATAAATTTTATCAATTCAGCATGGGTGTTGCTGTCGGTAATTTCCCCGGCACTATTGACCTTGGATTTCACCCCTTCAATGAGCATGGTTGTTTCTTCGGTAAAATTTGACATAAGCGTTTTCATGATGAGCAATAGTTCCTCATGCCCTTTCCTGCCCTGGAGCGAGGCAGTGATCAATCCAACCGGTTTGTCGGTAAAAACTGTAGTTGCAACACACCACTCGATTAAATTTTTTAACCCGCTGGGAATACTGAAAATGTATTCAGGCGTACAGATGATCACTCCGTCCGCGCTGGCAATTTTATTTCGAATACTGAGAATTGAATCGGGAGGGTTATCGGTTGAAAGATGCGTCTCAAAATGCGGAAGCGTTTTCAATTCATTATAAATAAAACAATCAAAATATTCGATTGTAAAGCCGACAATATTGTCGACGATCTTTTTATTTGTAGAATTTTCGGTGGCACTTCCAATAATGATGAAAATGTTTTTTTTGACTGGCATACGGAAAAATTAAGTTTCTTAAAGGAGACCTCGTGCTTTATTAATTGAACAGGATTTTCATTGCCGCACAACAGCAAGGCCTACTCGTATTTTTAAACCAATTTGCTAAAAAAGTCGTTGCTCATCAACCTCAAGCTTCTTGAGCCTACCAGAATTTCCACCACGGATTTTTTGGTTCCTTGAAATATTCGCTATACTCATAAATTTTTCCATCGTCCCCCTGGACTTTTGCATTCAGTCGTTCAGCGATCACAATCATCTTTTTGATGGTTTCATTATCGGGTTCGGTGACATTAATATTACCACGTTCGTATTCGAAAGAAGGAGGTTCATAAAGTATCTTGATCTGGTGCGATTTCCAAACACTTAAGCCTGGCTTTTGGTAAACAGTATCCTCTTTAGCCAGCCCAAATTTTTTCAGTGGCAATCTATATTCGTTTCTCAATTCCATTTGAAAATCCCAGTTAACATATTCAATCCATTCTGCTAATGAAATTGCACCGGCATCAGTATCGTCAGACCAACTGTCTCTCCTGGTGATATGGACCACGATAGCCGGTGGCTTATTTAGGAGTGCATTAATTTCGTCGCGTATTTTTGACATGCCTTTTTCTAAAATTTATATTTTTCGTCTCAGTTCGGCTTAGCGAAAACAACTGTAGGCCCTATTCGCAAGAGTAGCAAAACAACTGATACTATTGGCAGCAGGATCACAAAACAAAACACCACAGGCAAGCCTATCTCTCTTGTTTTTTTTCTGCCTGTTTAACATTCACATATTCCGTTGGGGTCATGCTAAATTGTTTTTGAAAACCCTTGGTAAAATTTGACTGTGAATTATAGCCAACCATTTCTACGATCTCATAAATTTTGTGCGAGCCATCAGCCAGCAACGCCGCTGCTTTTTTCAGGCGGGTGATGTGTATCAGTTCATTGGGCGAGAGATTAGAAATGGCTTTGATTTTCCGGTAGAAAGTTGCCCGACTCATGGCCATTTCTTTGGCCAGCATTTCCACGTCAAGGCTGGTGTCAATCATGTTTTTTTCTATGCATTCGTTCAGCACTTCTAAAAAGTGTTCATCTGCTTTTGAATAAGCCATGCTTTTGATATGGACCAATGGCGAGGTGGCGAAGTAGTCTTTGATCTTGTTTCGGTTGCTTAGTAAATTCGAGATCTGTGCCCGCAGGTGTGCGGGAGAAAAAGGCTTTTCGATGTAGGCATCGGCCCCCAGTTCCAGTCCCTTGATTTTTGACTGCAGGGTATTTTTCGCGGTAAGCAGGATGATAGGAATGTGCGAGAACTCAACTTCTGTTTTCAATATGGCGCAAAATTCAAAGCCATCCATCTCCGGCATGATGACATCACTCACCACCAGTTGTACTGATTCTTCTCTTAATAGCTGCAAGGCTGCCGCGCCATTCAAAGCTTTCAGCAACTGGTAGTCATCCTGTAATTCTTCCTCCAGGAAATCTAAAATTTCTTCATTGTCATCTGCCAGCAGTAGCGTCGGTTTCATATCAAATTTTATACAATGGGTTCGGCAATAATGTTTTCGCCAGGGGGTGCGTCATTCTTCGCGGTCGGTCGCACCTGCAACATCGGCAACTGCAATACAAACCGGTTGAAGTTTTTATTGCCTTCCTGGATGGTGAGCGTTCCCTGGTGCAACTCCGCCAATGAGCGGGCCAGGGCGAGTCCTATCCCCGTGCCCTGTTGCTTTTCCGTTCCCTTCAGCCGGACGAAAGGTTCAAATACTTTTTCCCGCATATCGTCAGGGATGAGGAATCCATCATTATAAATTTCTATTGAAAAACTTTGTGTTGCCGTTTGCGTTGCGAGACGCACCGTCACTTCCTGCTTTGCATATTTAATGGCATTGCTCAACAAATTGCTGAGCACTTTTGTCAGCACTTCGTTGTCGGCAAAAGCGATGAGCGGCGCAGTTGGAAGGTGCAACAGGTATTGCAGTTTTTTTTGTTCGGCAAGCGTAGTAAAACCAGCGAAAGTTTCTTCTACCAAAGTTGAAATATTTTCTTCTTCAAACGTCAGTACAAATCCTCCTGCTTCTGTTTTACGGTAATCGAGGAGCTGACCTGTTAAATGCAATAGACGGTTGGTATTTCTTTCCAGGGCAGCCAGGCTATTTTTTATTTCAGGCATGCCCGCGGTTTTATCAATGACCCTTTCCAATGGGCCCTTGATCAAGGTGAGTGGCGTTCGAATCTCATGCGCAATGTTTGTAAAAAATTTCATTTTTGCATCATAGATCTCTTTCTCTTTTTCGAAAACAAACAGGTCTAACTTTTGTTGATTTTCTTTTTTCAGATGGCGATGGTAATAGCGAAACATGATTAAGGCAAAAATTCCCGCCAGGGCGGTATAAAAAACATACGCAGTGTTCGAAAGCCACCAGGGAGGATGCACAACAATCTTTAACCTTGCTTCAGTTGCAGTCCAAACGCCATCGCTATTCGTCGCCCGCACTTTGAAGTTATAGGTGCCTGCGGCAAGATTAGTAAAGTAGACCTTGCGATTTTTTTCGAGATAGGTCCAGCCGGTATCTACGCCTTCCATGCGGTAAGCATAGGTATTCATTTGCGGGGCCGTATGGCTCAACGCAGCGAAGTCAATACTGAAAGAAGATTGATCATGAGATAATTCGATGTCTGTTGTGTAGATCATCGATTGGGGCAAGGTAGTGTTTGGTTGGATCGGCACTTCCACATTGTTTACCTGGAAGCCCGTGAAATATACCGGCGGGTTGAAATCATGGCGCGGTAAGTTGCTCGGCTTAAAACTGATCATCCCTTTTACGCTTCCAAAATACATTCGCCCGGAATCATCTTTGAAGCCGGAGTTATAATTGAACTGGTCATTTAATAATCCATTGACACTCGTATACACTTTTATCGATTCAGTTGTTGGGGTAAGATGCACCAGGCCTTTGGAAGTGCTGATCCATAATTCCTGCTGTGCATCCTGCAATACTTTAAAAACAAAGTTGCTGGGAAATCCATTCCGCGTGCTGTATCGCTTCATCGTTTTTCTATCCGCGTTTAGCCTGCAAACTCCTCCCCCTTCTGTAGCGATCCATAATTGATGGTGGTCATCTTCGAATAATGAATTCACCATGTTATTTCCAATGCTGTTCTTATCTTTTGGATTGTAGGTAAAGCTTCCTGCTTTACCCGTTCTTGGGTTATAATATTTTACTCCTTCTGCTATGGTGGCAGACCACCAAACCCCTTCGTGGTCCTCCAGGATATTGTAAGTGTATCCATTCAAAGCAGGAATGGGTGTAAACGAATCTTTGTCCTTGTCATACCTGAAAACCCCAGCCGTAGTACCAACCAGGATAACACCGGAAGCCGTCCGGTACAGGGAAAAAATAAAATTGCTTTTTAGATCCCCGGGACCATTTCCCACTGCATAATGCCGGATCACTTTGCCGGTTTTAATATCGAGGATATCAAGACCATGTTCGAAGGTGCCCACCCATATCTCATCATCTACAGCCAACAAGCCGTGAATGTTATAATAGGCCAACGAAGTATTGCTGCCGGTGGGCATGAAATGCGTGATGGCGCCGTTGGTTTCAATTTTGTTAAGTCCCGCATCTTCCGTACCAATCCAAAGGTTGCCATACTTGTCTTTAACGATCTCCCGCACAGCGTTGCCGCTGATAGAAGTCTTGCTGTAGTCCGGAAAATACTTTTGAAAAATTAACTGGTCCTGCGCATAGTAATTGATGCCGCCAAAATAAGTGCCTGCCCATAACCCACCCTCTTTGTCTTTGCATAAAGTGTAGACGGCATTGTCGGATAAAGAGTAAGGATTGTGATAGTTTTTCCTGAGATTAAGGGTAGAATTCTTTTGTTCATTATAAACGAAAATTCCGGACTCAGTGGCCATCCAATATTCATTTGCATTGATCTGCAAAATGTCTCTTACATAGATACCTGTTCTATCCTGGTTGTTTTTTATGATGGATTTCACCGTGCCTCTTGCGATGTCAAATGAATACAAGCCTTCGGCAGAAGTGCCCACCATGATCCGGTTGTTGTCGGTCGCAACCATTTTTTCAATCCAGCTTGTGCTTGCTGATTCTTTTGTTAAAACAGGAAAAGCAAAGAACGAATTTGTCGTCGCACTGTGTTTTCGGATCTGTCCGTCGGAAGAAGAAACCCACAGGTTTCCGTCCTTCGAAATACAAAGTGCCGAGGCGGAGAAATATTTGCCCTGGTCGTATATAACGGCCTTATTTTTTTGTTGGCAAATGAGCGTCCCCTCTGCGATGTACCAGGTGTTGCCGCTCGTGTCTACACAAACTTCTTTAATACTCCTGCTACCTGATGAGGTGATATGAGAGAAACTTTCTGTTACCGGGTTGTACTGGTAAAGCCCGCGTTGGGTACCAACGAACATGCGCCCATCCTTGTCGAAATACAGGCAGCGGATATAGTCGTTTCCAATGCTGTTTTTATTTTCTTCACTGTGCCTGAAAACTTTGAAGGCGGTACCATCGAAGCGATTCAAGCCATCCTTCGTACCCATCCAGATAAAACCCTTGTCATCCTGCAAACTGCACATCACGGTATTATGTGATAAGCCATTCTCCACCTGGTAATGACGGAAATAAAAATCCTCCTGGCCATAGCTGTGCCCGATATTCAATAAGCAGACAATCAAAAAAAATAGAAGTTGAAGCCTCACGGAATTCCTCATTAGTAGTGTAACAATTTAAGACAGTTTGCGCACTTGGGCACCTGGTAAGACGTGTGCAAAAATTATTGCGACGATATGACAAAACATTGAGACAAAATCAGGCGGAGTTCCGGTTTTATCATTCGTACTTCACAGTCGGATTGATGAAAAGGTAATTCCATTACTGTTTTGTCCAATTATGTAAACGATTGCACTGCTTGAAGATAAACAAAACGATACCTGCCCCCTACGGTAAATTGTGGATCTCACAAATTTCGCCTGCACATCAAATGCTCCGGGCCGCAACCCCACTAAGTTTTAGCCGGTCGCTGCTTCTCGATCATTTATTGTCGTCCACCACCCTGCTTATTTTTTCTTCGATCATAAAAATGTATGCAATGCTATGTAATTGCATAAGGCCAAACCTTGAATACCAAAACAGGATGAGGCAAGGCTCATCAATTTTTTAAAAATTTATATTGATTGCTATGATGTATCATTTACAAACAACCAACAACCAACCTGCCGCTTCCCATGGCAGTGTCCTGGCCAAAACGCTTTCAAAATTATTTTTAATTTTCCTCGCGTTTCTTGTTTGTGTGCCGGTGATGGCGCAAAACAAAACTGTTTCCGGCCGCGTGCTTTCCGGCGCAACCAACCAACCGCTGGCAGGCGTGTCCGTTATCGTTAAGGGAACTGATGCCGGTACCAGTACGGATGCGACGGGTAATTTTTCGCTGAGCGCCCCTACTGGCGCTACAGTAGTTTTTAGTTATGTCGGCTTTGCCGACCAGGAAGTGACCGTCGGCGAAAATACCACCATCAACATTACGCTCGGTTCCCCCGCCGGTGCTATGGACGAGGTGGTCGTCATCGGTTACCAGACCGTACGCAAAAAAGATTTGACGGGTGCCGTAGGTGTGATCAGTCCTACCGCGGCCAACCGCAACATAAGTAATACGCTCGCCGAAAGTATCCAGGGACTTACGCCCGGTGTAACGGTACGCAATACGGGTTCCCCCGGTGGCGCCGCCAAGATCGACATACGGGGTGCAGGAACATTTGCAGGCAATAATCCGCTCTACATCATCGATGGAATGTACACCGATGCAAGCCCTGATTTTAACCCACAGGATGTAGAATCTATTCAGATCCTGAAAGACGCTTCTGCCGCCGCCATCTATGGTAGCCGGGCTGCCAACGGTGTTATTATCATTACCACAAAAAAAGGAAGACAGGGCCCACTGGTTTTCACTGGTGGTGTTAAAAGTGGTATCCAGCAGGTACACAAGAAGTACGATATGATGAATGCCGGAGAATACCGGAACCTGGCCACGGCTCTCTACCAGAACGGCAACTTACCCGTTCCTACTTCATTGGCCGCAGACTTTGACCCGGCCATAAATACGGATTGGCAGGATGAATTTTTGCGTACCGGTGCCATCGGCGAATACAACCTGGCCATGTCTGGTTCTGTAAAGAAAAAAGTAAATTTTTATCTCAGTGGAAACCATTTTCAAAACAAGGGGCCGGTGATCGACAACAGTTTTTCACGCACTGGTTTCAGAATTAACACCGATGCTAAGATCGGCCGGTTCACCATCGGCCAGAACCTCTTATTAAGCTGGACGAAAGAAGATCCGATCGCTTCGAGCGGTGTGGGAGTAAATCCATTTGTTGACATGATCACTATGCCGCCGGTAGTTGCGCTCCAGGGCAGTCGCTACACAAGCCCGGAAAATCCTGAAGGCTGGGGCATCGGTTTAAACAATGCCTACCTCAGCACTCTGACCGCAAACGTTCCAGCCTTACAAAGCCTGGATCAGTTTGAGCAACGGAACTTTAAGATCCGGGGTAATGCCTTCCTCGATTTCAGGATCATGGATGGCCTGGTGTACCGCTTTAATGTTGGATTAGAAAAAACAGTTGATAAGGGTGACGGTACGCGCCGCCCTGGTACAGTTCGGCAAGGAACGCCTTCGCCAAACAACAACAAACTGTCTACTTTCCGTAGTGAAGGGAAATTTGAGTCTAAGCTGTTTGAACACACTTTAAATTATGACAAAACATTTGGCGATCATAAAATAGGCGCGGTTGTCGGTTTCAGTAACCAAACCTTTGATCATCCTATCTACCGGTTTACCACCATTGAAGGCAGTGCCACCGTTCCCGACCCTTATACCAATCGCTGGAACAATATCGGGATCCTCGGAAGGGTAAATTATACCTATGCCGATAAATATTTAACCAGCATCACCTTTCGTCGTGATGGCAGTTCGCTGTTTAGCGAAAACAACCGCTGGGGTAATTTTCCCTCAGCCTCTGTAGCCTGGCGTATTTCTAAAGAAAAATTCTGGAACGTAGCTGCGGTGAACGATTTGAAACTCCGTGCCTCCTACGGCAGTTTGGGAAACTCAGAATTCTTACAACCCTGGTTGTATTATGCAACCATCAATCCTTTTCCCCGTGCAGTATTTGGTCCTGGCGAAGTTGAACAGATCGGGCAGATTGTAACGCGGCTGGCAAACAGGGACCTGCGCTGGGAGCGGAAAAAAACAACCAATATCGGCCTGGAAGCCTCATTCTTAAATAGCCTCTTAACGGTTTCCGCGGATTATTTTATTGCCAAAACAGAAGATGTGTTGGTTGACCTTCCGATCAGTGCCACCACAGGTAATGCGGGCGGAAATCCTGCGGTGAATGCAGCCTCTTTGGAAAATAAAGGTTTCGAATTAGCAGTTACGATCCGTCCACCATCAACCGGGGATTTTAAATGGGATGCGACGTTGAACTTCACTACTATCAACAACAAAGTGAAAGCTTTCGGGAATGCTACCACGAAGTACACGCAGTTAGGCGATGCCCGGACCCAGTTAGGCCGGTCGATCGGCGAATGGTATGTATTGAAAAGCGATGGAATTTTCCAGAGCCAGGCTGAAATTGATGCACACAAAGGAAAGACCGGCCAGGTACTTCAGCCCTGGTCGAAACCCGGTGATATCCGTTACGTAGATGTGGATGACAATGGCACCCTGGACCTTGATAAAGACCGGTACTATGCAGGAAGCCCCTGGGCTGATTTCGAAACCGGGCTCCAGTTGAATTTTGCTTACAAGAAATTCAGCATGAATATGCAATGGTATGCAGTTGTTGGAAATAAACTCTATAACCGCCCCCGGTACAATGTTGACCGGATGGATCAGAATACAAATTTCAGGACAGAAGCAACTTACTGGACAGCACAAAATCCAGGATCAGAATGGCCACGTGCCGCGATTGGTGCACCTGACCAGGGCATCCAATATAATGTACTGCCCCAAAGTGATCGTTGGTTAGAAAGTGGCAGCTACCTCCGCCTGCGCAACCTTGAGTTTGCTTATAATTTCAGCAAGGCTTCTTTGCAGCGCATCGGGTTTAAGAGCAGCCGTGTGTTTATCAGCGGCCAGAACCTGTTGACCATAACCAATTACAAGGGTCTCGACCCGGATATCGCCGGGGTAAACATCTTTGAACGTGGACTTGACAATGGACA
>JAURWD010000029.1 GCA_030655145.1 Ferruginibacter sp. | reverse complement strand
TGGAGGTGGTGGCGAAACTCTTCTTTCCAAAGAATTTATGGTGAATAGCCAACAGGTGTTAACCCTTGACGTTAGGAAACTTAGTCCAGGAAGATATTTCGTAAAAACAGTGAATGGTAGCCAACAAACAATCACTCCATTCATCAAGAATTAATAAAGGGATTTCAACTAAAAAAGGGATACAATTTGATTGTATCCCTTTTTTTTATACCTGCAAGTTTGCGTACTATCTTCCGCTCACCTGTACAAACTCTTTCAAGGTTTGGTTAAAAGATTGATTCAGCGCAAGTTTTTCGAGGCCAATGTGCATGCGGTAGCGCCAGTAATGTTTGGGATCTGCCGGGATGTTGATCCTTTCTTCATGCGGATCATTCCTCCTGATCGTTTCATCAATACCCAATAGATCCTGCAATTGAAGAATGCTCCACATAGCAGGGGAATATAAATGCTGGATGATGATCTCTTTGTTAAGCCATGCTTCGCAGAAAAAAGGTGCGCTGCCGTAATGACCAAGAATGTTGTTATAGAAGCGCTGGCTTTTCCCGTGATCTTCTTCCCACCAGCCGCGGATGGTACTCATGTCGTGCGTTGAAGGTGTTACAACAGATAAATAAGGAGCATCAGCCGGGTGAAAAAATTCCGTTTTGGGATCTTTAGGCATGCGCTGAATTTCGAGACTAAGAATTCCCAGCTCCCGCATTACATCCGGCACACAGGCCGGAACCATGCCCAGGTCCTCGCCGCATACGAGCATGTTTGTGCTGCGTTTCAATTCAGGCAAAGTTTTCATGGCTTCTTTTCTCCAGAAATCATCCTGCCTGCGGTAGAAATAGTTTACGTATAATTTCTTCAGTTGTTCTTTTGAAAACTCATCAAGATCGCGGAAAGAAGTGGTCTCATCCATGTTGATCCGGAAATGAAACTGCTGTGAACCCGAGCCCTCTTCTTCCAGTAAGATAACATTTGAGACGAGGTCAAACAATCCCTGCTTCAGCACATCAGCGTCTGTGGTAGCGCCCTGTTGTTTAAAGTAAGCTTCGATCTTGCGCTGTGTATCGAACTCGGGTTTTAATTGGAGTTGCCCGTCTTTTGAATCAAGAAAGATCGATTTTACCATGCCCGAGTTTCCTCCAAACCGGTCATTCACGATGGCTTCGGTTATGTATGGCTTACAGTAACGTTGGTGCATAAACGATATGCCCAGTTGGTAGAATTCGTTCGGGTGCAAAGGGATGGCCGGGACAAATTTTCCGAGAATACCTTCTACAGCATTTAACGGGATACTCCAGATGCGGAAGAAACCGAGGATATGGTCAATACGAAAGGCATCGAAGTAATGACTCATTTGCTCGAAGCGCCGGCGCCACCAACTGAAGCCATCTTCCTGCATCTTCGTCCAGTTGTAAGTCGGGAATCCCCAGTTCTGGCCCTTGATCGCGAAGCCGTCAGGGGGCGCACCTGCTTGTGCGTTCATATTATATAAGTCAGGTTCCATCCAGGCATCACAGCCATAGCGATAAATACCGATCGGAAGATCACCTTTGACCACAATTCCATTGCTATGGGCATACGCCGTAGCATCCTTTAATTGCAGGTGGAGATGAAATTGTATAAAATAATGCAACGCAATGCTGTCGTATTGTTTTTGGCCGGGTGCGGCAATTTTTTGAATCGACGCCTCATTAAAAACTGAATGGCTTTTCCATTGGCTGTAATCAGCCGTTTTGTTTTTGTCACGCAAGTAGCAAAATGCAGCGTAGGGAACGAGCCAGTGTTTGTTGAGTTCGAAAAACTCAACATATTTGGGATCATTTTTAAAGACAGTTTTTTGTTCGTTATACAAGCGACGGATATAATCAAACTTCACTTTCATTACCTCCTCGTAATCCACTTCGGGTAAGGCATTAAGCGCCACTTGTTGTTCGGCTATTGGGGCAAGTACCTTTTGATACTTCTTGCCGGCAACGGTGCCCAGATTTAAATACAACGGATGCAAGGCGAAGGCAGAGATCGCTGCATATGGATAAGAATCAAGAAAGGTATGCGTAGCAGTGGTATCATTGATTGGCAACAATTGAATAAGTTTCAAACCCGTGATCTTTGCCCAGTCAACCAGCAACTTTATATCCGCGAATTCTCCTGTGCCAAAACCATTTTTTGACCGAAGGCTAAACACGGGGATCGCAACTCCTGCCCCTTTCCATTTGGGTACGGGTACCTGCGCAAACCCATCATGCACCAGCATGTTTTTGCCCTTCAGGTTTGTCACCGGGAGAGTGCGATTGATACCCGATTCAAATTGTACGAAGCTATTGGTCGCCTGGTTAAAGACGCCGTATTTGTAAGCGATGGGATAGGTAACGCCGGAAAGATTTACCCTGGTTGTCCACCAGTTGCCAGAGCGGGTCATTACCATCGGCGTCTCTGTTTTCCAGTCGCCTAATTCTTTCCCGATGCCTGTTAAAAAAAGTACTTCATTCTCGCCAAGGATCGGCGCTTTTACTTTGAATTCGTGCGTATAATTCTTAAGTGGTTTCGACTTCACAGGTGTGGAGCCAGCTTTTAATAACACATCATGAAACGCCTGGGTATAAAAAGCGTTGGCTATATCACCTGCATGATTCCAGGTATCGATGATCACAAGGGACTTCGCTTCTCCTTTGCCCGTTTCGATGTGTCGATCATTACCCCACTCTACCACTTCGGTATGATCTGCTTCATGGAGCAGGTAGCGGTATTCGATGGGGGAACTGGTTACTTGGGCATCATCGATCTCAACCGTGCCTTGCCAAAACTGGTCATTGAAGTATTGCAAGGGTATTGCTTTCGAAACGTCATCTGCACCCAGTGCAGCAGGAGAACCAGACACAAATAAGGATTGACCAAATTTGGTTGAAAATCGGAGAAAGAACGTAAGTATCATTAAATGGCAAGGTTAATAAAGGGCAATATAAAAACTTTGAAGCAAAATGTATAAAATACACAATAAATAGCCCAGCAAACAAAATGCTGGTCGATAAAAAAGAAACAGATATTGTGAGGCCGGACTTTTTTTCTTAGATGTTTGCCCTATTTTTGCCAAAATTATTTCAGCATGGAAACTTCAAAAAAATCTACCGGCCTCTACTGGATCTTGTTTTTTCTTTCACTTATTGCAGCTGTGCTGGTTTACATCGTTGGCGGTGGATATAGTTCCATGGTGTTGCCATTCATCGTTACTTTCTTCGCAAAGGCAATGGACCTGATGTAATTGCCGGTTAGGGCTTACCGTTAGTTTATTTGAGACTGGAAATAATGGTTGCGAAATCTGTCGCAACCAGGGAGGCACCTCCTACCAAACCACCATCCACATCCGGCTGCCCGAAAATTTCTTTTGCATTTCCCGCTTTCACACTTCCACCATACAGGATCGAGATACTGTCAGCAACATCCTGTCCGAACTGGGTAGCTAAGACGCTGCGGATATGCGCATGTATTTCCTGTGCCTGGGCACTGCTGGCTGTCTTGCCGGTTCCGATTGCCCAGATAGGTTCATAGGCAATTACAAACCCCGTCATCTGCTGGGGAGTTAAATGAAACAGGCTTTCTTTCAGTTGAGTTTCAACGAAATCGTTTTGCGTTCCCTGCTCGCGGATTGCAAGGTCTTCACCGCAACAGAAAATAGGTTTTAGTCCGAACTCAAAACAAATGATCACCTTCTCGGCAAGCTCCGCATTCGACTCCTTGAAGTACTCCCGCCGCTCGCTGTGACCTATGATTACGTAGGGTACACCAATACTCTTCAGCATTTCCGCACTTACCTCACCCGTATATGCACCACATACCTTACTGTAGCAATTCTGCGCGGCAATGTTCATGTTTTTTTTGCCACTTAATTTTTTTTGCACGGAGGTAATGTAAGGAAAGGGAACTCCGAAAACCGCTTCCTGGTTTGGTTTAAGCTCAACGCCTGCGGCGATGATATCTGTCACCAGGGTCTCAGCCTGCTGAACAGTCAGGTTCATTTTCCAGTTTGCCGCTGCAATTTGTTTTCTCATATTGGTGTTGTTTTATTGTTGGTGGTGATATAGATCCTGTAATAATAATTCTTCGTCTGCGGTTAGCACATGTCCTTTGATTTGCTTCCAGTTCCTGATGTGTTCGATGGCCTTTTCAAAGGTATACCTTTCTTTCCCCCAGGAGAAACTGGGGACTACTTTGGGAGGAAATCCAGCGCCAAACACGTTGCAGCTTACCCCTACTGTAGTTCCCGTATTAAAAGAAGTATTGATTGCAGCCCTGCTATAGTCGCCCATCAATAAGCCGCTTTTTAATCCGACCGGTGCATATGCACCCGCTGCCTCGTCCCAAACCTTTACCACTCCTGCGGTATTCAGCACATTTGAATTAGAAGTTCCTGCGCCGAGGTTGCACCAGGCACCCACCACACTATCACCCAGGTAGCCATCATGGGCCTTGTTGCTATATTCAAATAAAACCACGTTTTTCAATTCACCTCCGACAACACAGTAAGGCCCAATTGTAGTGGCCCCATAGGATTTGGTGCCCATTTTTAACACGGCGCCTTCGCAAATTGCAAATGGACCACGAATCATGCAGCCTTCCATCACGTTTGCGTTTCGGCCAATATAAATCGGCCCCGTACTGGCATTGAGAATGCAATGTTCCACAATGGCACCGGGCTCAATAAAAATGGCGCCGGGATTAGTGACCTGGTTTGTTGAAGAAACAGGTAGGGAGACCCGCTGTTCTGTAAGCAGATCAAAGTCTTGACGAAGTTGCCGGTCATTGAACTGGAATATTTGCCAGGGATGATCGAGCACCTGCTCTTCCAGCCCGGCGAGCAATGTTTTGCGGTCGCTGGAAGTAAGGATTTCCTTTGCGGTAGTTTTTTGCGGAATGATGTTAGCGGCGATGCTTACCTGCTCTTGATTATTGATGATGTTTTTTTCCTGTAGCAACATCCACTTTTCACGGATCGTCAGGATGCCGACGCGTATGTCAGCGGCAGAACGCGTAGCAGTAAAGGGGTATAAACGATCTTTAATTCCTGTATCATCAAAACTGATTGGCATTGCGTCGAAATTACTATCCAAAACCTTGTTATCCCAATTTGGTTTGACAGATATTAAAAAAAAATCCCCCCGGTAAACCGGAGGGACTCAAAGTATAGCCATGAAAAACAAACTTTAGTAAATGTACTAATTCGCTTTCTTTTCGTAACGTTTTTTAAACTTATCGATACGTCCTGCTGTATCCACCAATACATTTTTACCAGTATAGAATGGATGAGACGTATTGGAGATCTCTAATTTAATTACCGGGTATTCTTTACCATCGTCATGGGTGATGGTTTCGTTTGAATTCGCTGTAGAGCGACTTACGAACGTAGTACCATTACTCATATCCTTGAAAACAACAAAGCGGTAATTTTTTGGATGCAAATCTTTTTTCATAATTGTAAAAGTTTGTGCATGGATTTTGCCATGCTTTTTTTAAGAGTGCAAATGTAGGGCAAATCGGTTGAAAAACAAAACCCTCTCCCGCGAAAAATTAGGCGGCTAACCCACCAGCCCGGTGAACGCCGGCGAGGCAGAATGCCTAACTAGCTTTTCATATTGGTCTGCTGTAACGCTATACCAAGGTTCCAGCCTTTAGAAGCCTGGATCACTTCCTGCAGATCATCGATCTTTTTTGCAGTAACCCGAACGGTGTCATCCATAATAGATGCCTGCACCTTCAGCCCCGCATCCTTGATCAGCTTCACAATCTTTTTAGCGTCCTCCTGTTTAATACCGTTTTTAACCACAACATCCTGCTTAACCACCTTGCCACTCTGGTAGGGTTCTTTACTCAGGTCGTAAATTTCTCCGGCCAGGCCATGCTTCATGCTCTTGCTGATCAATACGTCGCGGATCTGCCCGAGTTTCATCTCGCTATCGGCCTCAATGGTCAATTTGAAGTCCTTTTTATTAAGGTTGAGCACAACATGACTTCCTTTAAAATCGAAGCGATTCATAACTTCTTTAGTTACAACGTTGATCGCGTTATCGAGGGTTTGAAGGTCTACTTTGCTTGTAAAATCAAATGAAGGCATACGAATGATTGTTAAGTGAAGGTGATTGCAAATATAAAAAACGCAGCCCAATAAAGAGCTGCGTTCCTGGTGATACATGAATTAATTTCCTCCTTTGACCCTCTCCTGCTCCGTGCCTGCGCCGCCAGTCTTTCTTTTTTGAACACCTTTGATCGGGTTACCGAACCGGTATCCAAAGCTGATTGTCGCCACTCTTGAATCCCTTTCCTGGTAGAAACTCGCTTCTGTGCGCTGGAAGTTGATGTTCCCATTTGTCCGCATCGTGTAAAGAATATCACGAACATTCAATTTCAGCGTGCCTTTATTTTTTAGAATTTGTTTCTGAATACCTGCATTCAACTGTCCCATCGGCTGAATGATGATCTGTCCTTCGATACCCTTGGTACGGTAAAAGCCAGAGATTTCGGCACTCCAGCCTTTTTTAAACTTAAACTGGTTGTTCACATTCAGGATGTAATTGCCGCCTTTAAGATCAACCTGGTCGCCGTTCAGTAATCCTTTGTATTGATTATAATTTACTTCCGTGTAAACGATGGAGGTCCACCATTTGGTGACAGGCAACTGGTAACTAACTGACAAGCTCATGCTATTGGTCGTACCAAAATTGCCTTGCTTAACGATGGTTGCATATCCTTTTTGCTCAAACACTTCATTAAAAAGATCCTTTGTGTGCGCATAATTCAAGGTGGTAGTCAGGGTTTGTTTGAACGTATGGGAAAGCTCAAATACATGTGCATAGGATGGTTTCAGGAATGGATTGCCTGAGCCGTACGTGTACTTATCGAGGAAAAATAAGAAGGGATTCAAGTCTTCGTAGTCCGGGCGATTGATACGGCGGCCGTAAGAAAGTCCCAGCTGATTTTTATCGTTAGCCGCATAGCT
Source organism: Ferruginibacter sp. (assembly GCA_030655145.1). GTDB lineage: Bacteria > Bacteroidota > Bacteroidia > Chitinophagales > Chitinophagaceae > Ferruginibacter. Next base: position 4,158 of record JAURWD010000029.1, on the reverse strand, counting down.
TACAAACATGGTTGGGAACAATCCCGTGTAACTTCTTTTGAAAGAACTATCAGTTCTTTGCGGGTTACCAAACTGGTCACCACTGATATTTGTATTTTCTAATCTGAGCCCTGCCTGGATCCCCCATTTTTTTATTTGCTTGTTCATATTGAGGTAGGCCGCATTGATATTCTCTTTGTAAACAAACTGGTTTGTCTTGTCCCAATCAGGCGTTTTGACGTTGCCCGCCAACGTGTAGTAGCCAGCGGTGTTATCTGTTTCTACGAAACTTGTTTTAAGTCCCGTCTCTATCTTGAGGCCAGATTTCAATGGATAGGTATAATCAAGTTTACCCGTATAAATATTGATCAGCGAAGGTAGTTCGCCCAGCAGGCGGTCAGAACTTTTTACAGACCACTCCGGTGTGTAGGAAGTATTCAGGAATGATTGGTTGCGAAGCGAATTGTACGTCAGGTAATCGAAATCAGCCGTAAGCTCCCGGCCGGTTGAATCAAACTGGTGGCGGAAATTCAGGTTAACGGCGCCATTTTTCCAGGTAGCGTCTTCCGAACGGCTTGCCGAAACAATGGAATCAACAATACCGACATTGCTCTTCAAATAGCTGACGTTTTCGCCGTTTGTTGTAGAAGGCGTGGTGAAACCGGTAAGCACAATTCCAAAAGTTGTCCTTTGCGTCGCGTAAAAGTCAACCCCTATCTTGGTGTTGTAGTTACTGTTGTAGCGCAATTCATTGGAGGCCTGCTCAAAAATTGCGTTCAGCGAATTGTCAGCATTCTTATACCTTCTTTTGATATTTAATACCTGGAAATTTTCGCGGTAATTCGCCCCAACGTTGGCGAACACGTTAAACTTGCCATTCCGGTAGTTCAGGTTAAGGCTATTGTTTGTTTTTTCGTAAACGCCCTGGCCGTATGCAAGATTGATACTCCCGTTGAAACCTTTCTGCTTGTTCTTTTTTGTTTTGATATTGATGATCCCAGAATTTCCGGCGGCATCGTATTTCGCTGATGGGTTGGTCATGATCTCGATCTGGTCCAGGTTATTTGATGGCATCGAGCGAAGTAAGTTCGCCAGTTCAGCTCCGCTGAGATAGGACGGCTTGCCGTCGAGCATGATCAATACCCCTTGCTTGCCTTTCAAACTGATATTCCCGTCTTTATCCACGGTAACGCCGGGACTTTTCTCCAGCACCTCCATGGCGGTACTTCCCTCATTACTAATGAACGCATCTACATTCACAACGGTGCGGTCGATCTTCCGCTCGATCATCAATTTTTTAGAGGTAACAGTTACGGCAGCTAAATCTTTATTTACGGGAACCAGCTTTAAGACCCCGGCGTCTACCCTGGGTTGCTGCTCTGTTATGGAAATGGATTTACTGTAGAAAGGTGCGTGCCCGGTAGATACAGCCTTTACCAGGTAATCTCCCAACTTAACATTTTCGAAAGTGAAGACACCTTCTTTATCTGTGATAGCTGCCTTTATCAAAACGCTGTCAGTCGCTCGAAGTAGTGAAATAGTTGCACGGTCCAGCGCTTTTTCGCTATTTCCTTCTTGGGCAATACCAGAAATTTGGTTTGACTGGGCCTGTGCCCCGCCTAAAAAAGCGATAAAAAGGGCGATTGTTGTGATTATACGTTGTTTCATGGCTATACTTTATACTTTGTTTTGAAATGTACATAACAAAAGTAGGTACTTTGTATTGCAAGGAACAGTAGTTTACATATACGGTATCCTGAAAGGTTAATTGGTAACTTTTAACAAATGGTCCGAAAAATTTTGAAGCTAAATGGAAGAAGGATTTCTTTTGGCCTGCACCTGAACAAACGCAATTATGGCAAGGCCGAAAATCATGAGTCCTAATGCAATGATCTCCGCCTGTGAAGGGTTGAGTCCTATGATGTGGTATTCATTGTTTACCCGAATTTTCTCAATAATAAACCGTTCCAACCCATTGAGGAAAAAGTAGATCCCGGTCATGGTACCAGCTACCAGCACACGTTTACGCATCCCCCACATCACCAAGAACAGGAGGGTACAAACAACGGTCTCATAAAAAGGAGTTGGAAACACCGGTTGAGGAAGCACCCGGTTGTGTTCTTCCATTAGCCCGGGTATGATGATACCATCCTTGTTTACGTTTTGCGGGTAATTATAAGCCACCATCCAGGTAGGCATAAACGAAGGAGCTTTTAAGTATTTATGGGGAACAGCTGCAAGACTGGAACTTTTCCGGTCGGTAGCGTAATGTTTAGCGGTTGATCCGGAATCATATACCATTCCTTCGAGAAAATAGGTTTTGTGTTGTTCAAGCTTCTTTTCAAAGTCGCCCGGTGCAGCCAGCACCACGTTTCCCGCAGCATCGTTCACATAAGCACTGTTATAAACACCCCAGTCACCATCTCCAGATACCTGGCAACCAATTCTGCCCACGGCATAAGCAAGCATCATTGCCGGCACGATTGCGTCAACCAAATGAACGATTTTGATATTCTTTTTTACCGCGTACACGCAGATAGCAACACCTGCGGTGATCAGGCCACCATAAAACGTCAATCCGCCCGCGGAAAAAATACGATCAATCGGGTTTTGGATAAACTCATCCCAGTTTTCGAGGTTATCAAAAACCTTCGCACCGATAACTCCAAAAATCAGCGAAATGATAACGATATCACCTACCCGGTCATGCGGCCAGATGCGAATGCTGCGCTGTTCCGGGACCTTCAGTTTTTGCTTATTTTTTTCAGCCCATTTTAATCCTGTTAAAATGCTGGCGAGGATAAGTCCACCGAGCACACTTCCTTCGGAAGAAAAAATGTATTCCTGCGGCGTAAGCTCATCTGGCTTGTTTATGAACAAGCCTAACAATTTGTATCCGAAAAGAAAACCAACGAGGAAGTTTACGATAAGGTCAAATATGGACGCGGGTTTGCCGATCACAATTGACTCTTCCCGCGGAAAAAGAAGCCCTTGCTTTTCCTTCCGCTTTAGTTCACTGGTGATCACCACCGCGGCTACAACAAAACCAACCGCGACCATTAAACCGAATGTATTTAAGAAGCTGAGGACCTTAATATCTACACCAAACCAGTCCTTGAAAACGTAATATAAATTGGGATACATCCGAGATTATTAAGAAGGTTAAAAAGCGGTGCAATATATCTATTAATCCGCTGAATGCAAGTTGGCCAGGGAGAGCTTTTCAAGCCAGCATTATTTGAACAGGGCTCACTCCCGCACAAGAAAAATCCCGTAGCTAAAAAGCTATGGGATTGACTTACTAACTTAAATCACAAAAAAATATAGAATTAATTACAATGCTGCTCAAAAGCCCCGATCAAATTCTGGGCGATCATCTGGGCACTTCTTCCTTCAATATTATGACGTTCAATAAAATGAACCAATTGACCATTTTTAAACAAAGCAATAGAAGGAGATGAAGGAGGATAAGGTAATAAATGCTCCCGGATCTTCTTTACCGCATCAACATCGAAACCGGCGAAACTAGTGGTAAGCTGGTCAGGTTTCTTCGTGCTGTTGTGCACTGCCATCAAAACTCCCGGGCGGGCTGTTCCGGCGCTACATCCGCAAACTGAATTGATCACAACAAGGGTTGTTCCTTCCTGGGTAATTTTTGAATCTACATCGGTGGCTGTCAGGAGTTCGGTAAACCCGTTCTCTGTAAGCTCTTCTTTCATCGGTACTACTATTTCTGCTGGATACATATTTCTTGATTTTATGGAGCACAAAATTACAACCTTGGCGGATAATAATATCGACGCGTATCAATGAATTTGAAATTTTCCCGATTGTGAAAATGGAACCATCAAGCCATTGTGTCACCTCGCGAGGACCCAAACTGACAATATGCCTTCATAAAAATCGAAATTCAGCAAATTTTTCAGCTTTTACGGATCGGAATATTATTTGAAAGAATAGGACAAAACAATAATTACAAACTTAAAAGTATACAACTATGACACTCGTAAAAGTAAACAACCCAATGACCAAAACATTTGACGGTTTAATGAATGACCTTTTTAATGATTTTCCAGCAGCGCTGGGCAAATCTGTCCGGGAAGATGTATTTAATTTTCCCCCGGTAAACATTACTGAAAAACCAGCGAGCTATGTTTTAGAAGTGGCCGCCCCGGGCTG
>JAURWD010000070.1 GCA_030655145.1 Ferruginibacter sp. | reverse complement strand
CACTCTTGAAGGTGGTGTAATAATTCTGTGCGGCAAACCGTCGACTGTCGAAACCTGATCTCAGGGAAAGCTGCCATTGTTGTGGAAGTAAAATGGAAAGGGCGCCGCCAAACGTATGGTTGTGAATGTAGCCTTTGTTGGTACCCCTTAACAATTGCCCATCGGTATTATTTGATAGAAGCCCGGCAGAAAAATTGATCTTTCCGCTCGTGTGCCGGATGCCTGCATCCGCGTTTAGCAAATTAAATTCGCCCACAGCAACACTCACGAGGCCGTCCGTTTTTGTACTGTCGCGGAATTGATTGAAAGTTTTGGTGATGATGTTTACCACGCCACCCACAGCTTCGGCGCCATAGATAGCCGCCGCTGGTCCGCGTAACACCTCAATCCGTTCGATCTCGTATGGAGCCACAGGAATGTACGAGGAGAAGTGGCCTGTCAGCGGATCATTCAACTTAATGCCATCTAATAATACAAGCACTTGTTGAAAGGTGCCGCCCCGCATAACGATATCGCTTTGTGCCCCCATCGGTCCGCGGGATTGAACCTCGATACCCGGCACATACTTCAGCAATTCATCCACCGAACTTACCGGCAGTTGTTGAAATTGTTTTCCTTCGATGACAGTAATGTTCCTACCGGTTTCGCTGACCTTCTGTGCGGTGCGGGCGGAGGTGATAGTTACCGGGTTGAGTTCAACCAATGATTGCCCTTGTATATCCAGGGCTATAATGCATAACAAGGCGGAAATGATGATTATTCTCATTAGGTGGGGCTTAGCAGTTGCAGTAAAATGACAAATCGAAAACGAACTAGTACTGTTCAGATTCGTTCGGGAAGTCTTTGCTTTTGACGTCTGTAATGTATTGTCCGATCGCTCCTTTGATCTGTTCGTCGAGGTTCAGGTACCGGCGCAAAAATCTCGGTTTGAAATCCGTGTTGATCCCCAGCATATCGTGCATCACGAGTACCTGCCCATCACATTCGCCACCGGCACCAATGCCGATCGTTGGTATGCTCAAACTCGCTGTAACTTCCTTGGCAAGCACCGCGGGAATTTTTTCCAGCACGATAGCAAAACACCCGGCCTCTTGAAGTAACAGGGCATCCTTTCTCAATTTAATTGCTTCGGCCTCTTCAGTTGCCCGCACAACATAGGTTCCAAATTTATTGATCGACTGCGGGGTTAAACCAAGATGGCCCATCACCGGGATGCCGGCACTTACAATTTTTTTTACGGAGTCCAACACTTCTTCGCCGCCTTCCAGTTTTACCGTATGGCCGCCGCTTTCTTTCATAATGCGGATGGCCGAAGCGAGGGCGATCTCAGAATTTGATTGATAATAGCCAAACGGAATGTCCACAACCACCAGGCACCGCTCCCGGGCACGCACAACGCTTTGCGCATGGTAGATCATTTGATCCAGGGTAATGGGAAGGGTAGTGGTGTGGCCGGCCATTACATTGCTGGCGCTATCGCCTACAAGAATGATATCGATACCCGCTTCATCAAATAATTTCGCAAAGGAATAATCATATGCAGTGATCATGGAGATCTTTTCCCCTGCAGCCTTCATTTTCTGAATTGTATTGGTAGTTACTTTTTTGTATTCCATATCTGTAGGTGGCATTCAATTTATTTTAATAAAGAGAATGGCAAATATATTACTCTTCTATGTCACGTATGAATTGAATGATATTTTGCCTTTGCATATTGCTGGTCGAGTGAACGCATTTTCTATTGCTTGAGAAAACTTTTTACCTTGTTTGGTACTTGAACAGTCTATTTACTTTTTTTTCTTAGATAAAAAATAGTAACCAAAAAAATCAAGGTCAAAAAAAATGGCTCCGCCTTTTTTGACCGGCCCGCCCACGACAGCTCAAATGACATTTCATTGACCCATTGAAGCCTTCAATTACTACGATTGCCTTTCTGCAATTTCAAAAGCCTTCCTTGACATAAGCGTGGTGTACTCCTGGCTTCGGTTGAAAAGTTTGCCTCGATTCGAAAGTCCCAACTACCGCTTTTACCAGTTACTTCTTCTTGACTTTGTTGCTGTCTTATATATCATTCATTAGGTTGTGTCAACAATTTTTTGAAACAAGCTGATTGCTCGTCGCACAATGAACAAGCCCACATGTCTATAAGCACTCTAAACTGGCTCTGCATTTCCCTAACCTGTCGTTGCATAAGGCGCATCTTTCGGTTCGGTGACGACGCAGTCGGCATTGAAAACATCGAGCGCAGCGAGATTTTTCAAAGAAGCGAAAGCACCGCCGTTGCAATGACGCAGCCCGCCGGCTGAGGAGGCGAAAGCGACGAAGTGAAAAACTTGAATGAAAAAACAACAAAAAATAAAATACAGCCAGAGTCAATGAGTGCAAACACATTGACTCGGCATTTCTATCACCAGTCATTGTATAAGGCGCCTCCTATGTTTGCAAATTGTAACACTAGTTCTTTGAGATTAGAATATTTATACCTTTTAGCTTTGATATTTTAAGTGAAAAAAGGGTGAGAGTATAAGGCGCCTCAACAGCTTTCAAGCATGTTCGGAAAGAGATATCACCTCACTCTTTTTTATCTCTTCGAGTTTGTACAGAATGTAAGGAGTTATGCAAGTTGTAACATCCAGTATATCCAACAGGAGGTAAAACGAAGGGAGATTTTTCACTTATCACTTTTAAATTAACTGGTATGAAAAAAGTCTTAAAACAAGTTGTAGGGATTGATGTTTCCCAGGATGAGTTAGTAGTTTGCCTCGGAAAAATGTATGATGATCTGAGTCCAGGTTTAGTCAGACATAAAGTCTTTAAAAATGACCATAAGGGTTTTAGCAGTTTGACGGATTGGGTAAAGGGATTAACGGAAGCTGATGTGCCTTTAGGCTTTGTTATGGAAGCTACCGGTGTTTATCATGAAGGGTTAGCTTACTTTTTGGCAGAAGCGGGTTTAGGAGTAAGTGTTATCATGCCTAATAAGATCAGTAATTATGCCCGTACGCTTAGCATAAAGACGATAACTGATAAAACAGCATCCGAGGCAATCACCCTGTTTGGTTTAGAAAGAAAATTAGAACCCTGGGCACCACCCAAAGGGATTTATAAAAGACTACAACAATTATGCAGGGAACGTAACCAGTTAGTGGCGGAAAGGACGATAGTAAAGAATCAGTTGCATTCCGAAAAGGCAGAAGCCAGGCCTAATAAAAAAAGCATAGACCGGGCTGTTAAGCGAATCGCCCTGTTGGACAAACAAGAGGAAGAAATTGTCCTGGAGTTAAAAGTTTTGATAAAAGAGGATGCAGAAGTAAAGAAAGTAGTGTTGCTGCTTTGTACGATTCCGGGCATCGGAGTTTTAAGCGCTGCTACGGTATTGGGAGAAACAAATGGATTTGAATTAATTCGCAGCAGATCTCAATTAGCGAGTTATGCAGGTTTTGATGTAAAAGAAAAGCAATCCGGGACATCTGTAAAGCAGAAGCCCAGTATATCAAAAACAGGAAATAAACAGCTGAGAAGAGCCATGCATTTTCCAGCATTGGCAGCCATCCGGAGTGATGAAAGATTTAAAGCAATATTTGTAAGGTTAGTCTCAAAACATGGTATAAAAATGAAAGCAGTGGTAGCAGTACAACGGAAGCTGCTGGAGATGACATACACAATCTATAAAAGCCAAAAACAATTTGACAAGAATTATTTAAGGGTTACGACAGATCAGGGACAATTGGCAGAGGACATAGTGTAAAAAGTTAGCGGGCAGTTATAAAATAACCACCCACTAAACAGGCTAACATAAAGTTGCCTAAGAGTGTAAAAATAATTGAAAATTCGTTTGAAAATGAACACAGAATCTCTTTCGGTTCGGTGACGACGGAGTCGGCATTGAAAACATCGGGCGCAGCGAGATTTTTCAAAGAAGCGAAAGTAGCGCCGTTGCGATGACGCTGCCCGCCGGCGGCAGAGGCGACTGTGACAACATGAAAAATTTCACGAACAACAACAACTCAAAACAGGAACAAGAAACAAAGGATGAAACAGAGTCAATGAGTGCAACCATTTGACGCTGCATATCCGTCACCAGTCGTTGCATAAGGCGCCTTTTTCGGTTCGGTCCCGATGCAATCGGGATTGAAAACATCGAGCGCAGCGAGATTTTTCAAAGAAGCGAAAGCAGCGCCGTTGCAATGACGCAGCCCCGCCGGCTGAAGAGGCGACTGCGGCAAATTAAATACTTTGCCGAATAAATACAGCAGTAGTCCAACAAAACACAAAAGACACGCTGAGTTATTTGAGTGAAACAAATTGACTTAGTATCTCACTCGCCAACGGTTGTAACAAAAGCCTATTTCGGTTCTTTCCCGATGAAATCGGGATTCGAAAATCGAGCATAGCGAGATTTTCGAAGAATCAAAAAAGCATAGTAGCTTTATACACAACTTCAGAAGAAAAATTCATATGAAACCTACCATAACCATCGTCTATTGTCCACGTTGCAACTGGCTGCTGCGTGCGGCCTATATGGCGCAGGAGCTGCTCACAACCTTCGTGAACGAATTGAAAGGAGTTACATTGGAACCCAGCGAAACAAATGGAGATTTCCACATCACCATCAATGAACAACGCATTTTCGATCGGAAAGAATTTGGCGGATTCCCGGAGATCAAGGAATTAAAACAAATGGTGAGAGATGTCGTTAGTCCGGGTAAAAGCCTGGGGCATTCTGACACTCCGGTTCACCACACCGATGAAAATTGATGCCCTGCAAGAGCAAAGGCATCTATGCTTGTAATGCCAATCAAATCTAATTCAACCATCATTGCAATAATTATGCTTGCGATTATTTTATGTGGCGGACGAAGTACCAGGATGGGCACCGATAAGGGCCTGTTGAAGACCGGGGAAAAAACCTGGGTGCAGGCGGCAGCTGAAAAAATGCAGGAATTAAATCTACCCGTTTATATCTCCGTGAATGCTGAGCAGGCACCGGCGTATTCGGAATTGTTTACTGCTGAACAATTGATCCTGGATGATGCGGCTTTAGATGTGCATGGTCCGCTGGGTGGTGTGTTAAGTGTGCATGAACATTTTCCTATGCAGGATCTTTTTACCCTGGCCTGCGACCTGCCGCTGATGGAGCTGCCGATATTGCAGCAACTGCTGGATGTGTATCACGGGGATAGCACGGACGCGGCATTTGTATTTACGAATGATGGGGAACCGGAACCACTTTGCGCCATTTATTCCGCCCGCGGACTGGCTCATATCCGCACGATGCGGGAACAGCAACAACTTACAAAACATAGCATGAAGTTCATCCTCGAACATGTAGACACCTGCTACATTCCGCTGGAAGAGCATCAAAAAAAAGCCTTTCAAAACTTTAATGCGCATGCAAGTTTAAACGGCCTGTAACCCGAGGTTAGTTACATTCACTTTCCTGAAATCTTCTTTGCCGGATTCACATAAGGAACAACAAAATGTAGCAGGTAATTCATCGAATGAAGTTCCGGCAGCAATCCCAGCGTCAATTTCTCCAATTTGTTCGTCATACACCGATAGGCAATGCCTGCATTGGTGGACAAATAATTCCCTGGCGGGGACAGGTGTAAGGTCTTTCTTTTTCGCTGATTTTTTCAATGCCAGGTTGCCCGTAGACGCCTGGTAAGCATAAAAAGAAAATATTGCGCGGCGCAATTGCTCCCCCAAAAGAAACTTAAAATTCCCTTTGCTGAAGATCACCCCCGTGCGTTCATTGGGATTGAAATCCTTTGCGCATAAAATATCATAGACTTTAAACAATTCCAGTTTCCCGATTTTGAGCAATGCCCGTTGCCGAACAAGGATGCTGCTAAAAACTTCACTCTTCGCCCTGGTTTTTATACCGATGCAAATGCCAAATGTGCGGGTGTCATCGTTATGCAAATGCTTTAACAAATACGATTTCAGCGCTAGTCCTTCTTTACAATCATCTTCCACCTGGAAATTTAATTCATTGGCAGCATGACGCACATTGATGTGATGCCGCGCCAACAGATCGTTCCAGGAAGGCCGGTCCTTTTCTTCTATATTTTTAATGATGATCGTTTTCCAGGGCGTTGCACAAACTTGCCCGATCTTCGTTTGCAGGCAAAGCTTGCAGAGATCTTTCAAAAACCCGACAGAATATTTTTCATCACGCCGGTAGATACCAAGCCAGAATCTATCCTGGTAGCGATTCAACCCTTCATAATAGGGAAGGTTGAATGTTGGCAGATTTGCAGGTGTATCGGCGGCACGCGTGTTATATTTTTCCTTCGCCAGCATGTCAAACAACGCACCGCCATCGGCAGCCGGGTTATCGTAAAATAATTTGCCACTGGAAAAAATAATGTCTTCGATCTGCTTGCTGATCCTCGCGATGTCATTTGTATACACCAACTGCGTCCACTCGCAAACGTTATTCGTCTTTGGAAAGCGAACGAAGAGATGCCAGAAATGTGGCGCATTCAATGACGCGACCCAGTTGATATTACCGGTGAGGATCGGGGTAAAACTCTGGTTGCTATCAGAAATATTTATTTTAAGTCGTGGCCGCGGTTCCAGCATATCAAATATGTCGCGGTACACGCCTTCACTCAGCCAGGTGCTGGTGATGAAGATCTCTTCAGCCGGGTAAGAACTGCTGATGTTTGGATACTGATCCCTGTCCTTCTCATAAAAAATTCCCAGCAGGTGTAATTGCTCTGCCAATTCCATGTATCGATCAGGTTGCACATCGATCAATAATTGCTGGCGCAGACCAAAACTAACAGCGTCGACCTTTGCTTTTCCAGCAGCAACGAGCAGGTTGTATAAATCACCTGGAGAGATGATGCCGCCGCGAAAATTTATTTTTATGGAAGCCATAACCTGTTTTTTTTTGATGCTGCTTAATAATTAATACAGAAAAACGGTTTAAAATTGAATAAGAATTTAAACCAACCAACGATCGAAATTTCTTATTCAACATAACTTGCCTGCGCATTGGCCAAACCAAACTCCCGCATTGCGATGGGAAAGTTTCTATTCTCATGGCCCGGGCTGTGTAACTTTAATAAGGCGAACCGCTGCAACCTGGTAAGTTCCTTCCATTTCGATTGAGAAATATTCCAGTTGAATTCTGCTGCCTTTAATTGCAAGGTCAGCGGAACCTGGTCTTCCTTCGCCCAGCCCGGATTTTCTTCTATGGCTATTGGTGCCGCATATCCGCCCGTATGCATCCTAACCAGGTGTTCCAGGTAAATCCTGTACAACTCCATCTGTTCAATAGTTGCACAAGCTTGCACCATTAACTGGCTGCGTTCCGCAGAAGAGAATTTACTCCATTCCGATAACTTCAGCTTGATACCGACAGCGTCTAGTTTAAACCGGACAAGCATCGGTATGCACCGCACATTATCCTCGATGAAATCGTTTTCAAAGTTGAATACGACCTGGTAAGGGTTGATTATGTTTTGACTAGTGCAAAATTCGCTCATGCTATTTTTGTTGAATTAATAACGGATTTTCTTTTGTCACGTCCTTTTTTCGTATGTAAATAAACCTCCACTTTCAACGTACTGTTGATAACCATCTCTTTGAATACGCGCCCTCACAAATGCGTTAATGATTACTACCAACTAATTACCATCAACCATCACTCCCCTTTCTACCCATGAACCATCAACCATCAACCATGAACCACCAACTTCCAACCGCTAACCACCAACCATCAGCCATCAACCATCAACCATGAACTATGAACCCTAAACCATCAACCACCCCCGCGGTTTCTTTTTCCAGGATGGCTTTCACTTCGGGCCGGCAACTGCCGCAGCCCATACCTGCCCCTGAGAGCTGGCATAACTGCACCAGGTCTTTGCTACCCTGCCGGATCTTTTTCTCGATATTTCCCTGTGCTACCGCACTGCAACTGCATACCATTTTACCAATCACTGGCTCGGCAGCTTTGCCACTGCGTATTAACTGGATTCGCTTTT
>JAURWD010000016.1 GCA_030655145.1 Ferruginibacter sp. | reverse complement strand
GGCCGAAGGCTTGACCGATTGCACCTTTGAAGCTTACCCAATTCCCTCAATCACTGATTTCCCTGACTTAATATCTGCGAATCCGAATCTAAAAGGTCTTGGGGTTACTATCCCTTACAAAGAAATGGTGCTGCCCTATGTTCACAAACAATCGGTGGAAGTGCAAGAGATTGGTGCTACCAATAGCATAAAAATTGAGGATGGATTACTCACTGCTTACAATACCGATATCATTGGATTCGAGGTGTCATTCAGGGAGCAGCTTAAGCATTATCATACAAAGGCGCTGGTGTTAGGAACCGGAGGTGCTTCAAAAGCCGTGCAATATGTTTTACGGAAACTTGGAATAGAGTATATGGTAGTCACCAGGAATTCCGCGCCGGGCCTGATTACTTATGATGTAATCGACGGATCACTTATCTCTGAATATCGCGTGATCATAAACTGCACGCCACTTGGCATGTATCCGAACATCGACGCGTTTCCTGCAATTCCTTATTCATTTCTTACAACAGAACATTATCTATACGACCTGGTTTATAAACCTGGGACCACACAGTTTTTGATGAAGGGAGAAGCCGCCGGAGCGAGTGTTAAGAATGGATATGACATGCTCCTGATTCAAGCTGAAGCTAGCTGGAAGATATGGAATGGCCTATAATTCGCTAGTTAGCATCATTCGAAGCGTCGAAGGAATTGGGCTAACTTTTTTCTCTTGATAGTTGTAACTCACCATCCCAGTCTTTGCCTTTGCAAGTAAGACCATTTCTCCAGCCCGGGTTGTTTGAATCAAATAAAAAATCTCAAAACTTACTTTAGAAATTTCACCCGCAGAAAGCACGATCTCTATTATCTCGCCATAAAAACATTCCTGCTTAAATTCTACCGCGAGGTCACTCATGATCAGCCCCGTTCCTTCAATTTCAAGTTCATTAAAACCTTTGCTTGCCAACCACTGCATACGAGCTTCATTGATCATCGACACGAAGGCGTCATTACCTACATGGTTTCCATAATTGATGTCACCGATCCTGACTTTCACGCTGGTGGTGAAAATTGGACTGGTATCAACATCTATTTTTATTCGCCCCATAATTAAAACATACTTTGCTTTAAGAAATCGATGAGTTTATCCATTGCCTTTTTTCTATGACTGAAAGCGCTCTTTTCGATCCCATTCATTTCTCCAAAACTTATTGCGCTACCATCAGGAATAAATACCGGGTCATAACCAAAGCCGTTTCCTCCTGTTCGAAATTCAGCGATCTTTCCCTCACATACCCCTTCAAACTGTCGTTCGTTTCCCGCTATGATCAATGAAATTACGGTGCGAAAACGGGCTTGCCTGGCAGAAATTCCAACCATATTATTAAGAAGCTTAGCAACATTATCTTCGAAAGATTGTGCATCACCCGCATACCTTGCACTTTTCACTCCCGGTTCTCCATTTAAAGCCATTACTTCCAGCCCGGTATCCTCGCTAAAACAATTTTTACCAGTTAGTTGATAGATAGTGGTGGATTTCTCTTTTGCGTTCGCTTCAAGTGTATCATGAGGTTCTGGTATGTCAATTTCTATTCCTGCTTCTCTCAGCGTAATTAAATGAAACTGATTACCGAGCACCAGTTTAACTTCATCAACTTTATGCTGATTGTTCGTCGCAAATATTAAGCTCTCCATAGTTTAAATAGAAAAAATTTGCTTTAGACTACTCCACAGTTTTGATTTTTCTGCTTTATCAGATTGCAATTGAGACAGGATCGGGGCTGTTAGATAGACCTGGTTGTTGAACTTTTGTACCTGGTAATCGGGAAATGTAATTGGCAATTGAATTTCTTCCACAGTCACACCAAACAAAAGGATGGTTTTACTTTTCAACTCCTGGTTGATCAGATCATAGGTGACAGCCGTGTTTTTTTTGGTATTAAGTATTGCAACATCATTCATGGTAAGGCCGCAAGCGGATAAAATACCGACCAAAAAGTTTAATTGGTCATCGGGAAGATATAAAGCTTCTTCGGAGGAAATAAGAATCAATATCTCTTTTTCATTGTTTCCCAAAGTCGCGTACTCATTTCGTTTAGTCCGCGACGGTGGTCTCTCGTTATTCTTCAAATCGACAAGTGAATCTTTGAATAGTTGTTGTAAAACAATTGGAGGTAGGTTGAGAATCTCTAAACTCATGGAGGCAGACTTTACTCTGTACTTTTTTTTGTTTCTTTGTTGTAAAAATAACGGTTTATGACAGTAGTGGCAGATTTTAAAATAAACAGGGTTCAGCGAAGCAAATTGGAAGATATCAGCTTGGAAAATATTCCATTTGGCAAATATTTTACAGATCACATGCTGGAAGTCGATTATGAAAATGGCGAGTGGAAAACACCTGAAATCAAGCCATACCAACCACTGCAACTTGACCCTTCACTTGCTGCTTTACATTATGGCCAGGCAATATTTGAAGGTGTAAAAGCTTACAAGGACGAAGATGGCAATCCAAGTATTTTTCGGCCGCTTGACAATATGCGTCGTTTTAATTTGTCTGCGGAAAGAATGCAGATGCCGGTTGTTCCAGAGGAAATTTTTCTTGAGGGAATGCGCCAGCTTATTGATATTGACCGGGACTGGATTCCGGCTAAAGAAAATCACTCTTTGTACATTCGACCATTCATGTTCAGCAGCGATGAGGCAATTGGTGTGCGGCCGAGTGACAAGTACAAATTTCTAATCATTCTCAGCCCGACAGGCCCCTATTATGCAAATCCGATGAGGATATATGTAGAAGAAAAATATGTGCGGGCAGTCGAAGGCGGTTATGGTTTTGCCAAGGCAGCGGGTAATTACGGCGGAGCGTTACTGGCTTCCGCAGAAGCGCAAAAAAAGGGATACGACCAGGTACTGTGGATGGATGCTTTCGAACATAAATATGTGCAGGAGTGTGGAACGATGAACGTGTTTTTTGTAATTGGAAATACAGCCGTTACCCCAGGATTGGATTCCGGAACAATACTCGCAGGCGTCACCAGGGATAGTGCCATAACTTTATTGAAAGAGCAGGGCTTGAAAGTAGAAGAAAGACAATTGAGTATTGATGAAATTATCTCTGCTTATGAAGCTGGCACTCTAAAAGAGATTTTTGGAACTGGAACAGCAGCCACCATCTCTTTAATTCGGGAACTTAGATATAAGGATTATACCATGAAATTTGATGTAGAAAACTGGACCATCGCTACAGGTGTTAAGAGAAGAATGGATGCGATCAAATATGGTAAAGAAACTGATGATTTTGGCTGGTTGTATAAAATTTAGTAGGAAAACTTTCACTATAAAGCCGCTATTTAAAGCGGCTTTTTTTACGTCCGTTGCTCACTTGATAAATTTGCTTATTGTTCAAAACACTCACGGATAACTACCTGTTAGGCATAACCGAAAATTCTTAGTGGGTTTACGGTAACAACCGCGAAATTACTGTCAGGTGGTTTTACCTAAACTAAGTTCCCGCGAAATAATCGGTTTCTAGAAACGTTTTAGGGATGGCACCCTTTTTAATCCGAATTGGGTGCGTCCTACCCCCGAACCAAACTATGAAGCTATGCAGAAAGTTTACTTTCTTGTATGTATCTACCTGTGTCTTTGCACAATCACCCCTAATTTTTCTTCCGCACAAAATTGCGCTTCTCTTACAGCTACAGCAGTTGGGTATGAGTCCAGGTGCGCCGCAACCGGCTCAATAAAAATTGAAGTCCAGGGCGGGTCCGGTTCCTTCAAGTACAAGGTGAGTGGGCCGATCAACTCCAATTACACCACCAGTGATTCCATTACCGGGTTAAGCGCCGGTTCGTATACAATCACGATCAATGATATCGTTAATAACTGCACCATCACAAAACCTGGGATAATCGTAACCGGTAGTTACCAGGATCCCCGCTTTACTTTGAATGGTGCTCATATTACCTGTGATAATGGAAACAACGGAAGCATAACTGTTACGGGCCAACAGTTTGGAAGGTCTCCGTTTTCTTACACGATCGTTGCGCCATCGCCGATGGGGATTGGGACTAGCAATAGTTCAGGTTTGTTCAATGATCTTATTGCGGGTGATTACAGTATACGGCTGACAGACTCCTGCGGCGGGATACAAACACGGAGTATTACGCTCAACAACTATACGTGGCTGTTAGATTCGTATCCCTTCTCAAAAATATCTTGTGATTCCGCAAAAGGAAATGTTAAGGTGGTCGACAGCAGAGGTAATGTGAGCACGGTCAATGGAGTTCCAGGCTTTACCTATGGAATTATCAGGCAGCCGGGAGATACCATCTGGTCTGCAAGTCCATCTTTTAGCTTTGCCTTAAATGGCGCCAACACTTTCGAAGTGGTTGCACAGGACGCTTGTGGGAAAATAAAAAAAGGAAATAGCCCGGTTAAGTTTATCAGCAGTGTGGGAGCGAACATCAGTATCGAAAATAAAACTTGTAGTACTTTCTCAGCATCCGTTGCCAACATTGTAAATTTATTTAATGGAAATTATTGCATCTATAGTAATGCCAACGTGCTACTTTCTTGTAACGGAGCCGGCAGCTTTACTGATCTCACTTATGGTGCTTATTGTATCACGGCAAAGGATGCTTGTACTGACACTACCATAACGAGATGTTTCAGCGTACAGCCCCCAACGTTATCGGTCGCGAGCACGGTTAGTATTACTGCTAAAAATTGCAATTCATTCACTGCGACAGTCACAGGTCAAACCGGTTTAACGAACCCAGAGTACTGCGTGGTAAATAGTGCCAATGAAATAATTGTCTGCAATAACACGGGTTCATTTTCGAACCTTGCCTATGGAGCATATTGTATAAAGGTGAAAGACAACTGTCGTGATACCACCATCAGCAGATGCATTAATGTTGTTCAACCCGTTCTAAAGGTACCGGCGACAATATCTCCGGCATATACTACTTGTTCGAATTTCGGAATCTCGGTCGGGGGTGATAGTCTTTATAAACCGCAGTTTTGCTTATTCGACAGCATAGGGAGTGTATTAACTTGTAATAATACCGGGGTCTTCGATAGCTTAACCTTTGGAAATTATTGTGTTAAAGTGTACGACTCGTGTTATGACACAACCATCACGAGGTGTTTTACTAGCCAGGGTGCCACTATTACAAATGACTTAACAACAGCCATTAGTAATAAAACCTGTTCAACTTTTACTGTAAAGGCTACGAGCGCTCGGATATCCAGTCCTCAATTTTGTCTCTATCTTAATGATTCATTGATTGGGTGTAATACCACCGGAACCTTCAATTTGGTTCCTAATGGAACATACTGTGTCAAGGTGCTAAGTACCTGCCCGGATACGACCTTTACTAAATGCTTTACGGTAACGCCGCCTGTGCCGTCTGTTGGATCAACCGTAGCGATCACAAGCCGAACCTGCGTGGATTTTACTGCGAAAGTTTCTGGACAAAAGAATCTTACCCTTCCCATGTATTGTCTTTTCAATGCTGAAAATGTCCAGGTCGCATGTAATAAAACCGGGGAGTTTAAAAACCTTCCTTATGGTGAATACTGCATACAAACGACGAACACTTGTTTCGATACGGTTATTACAAGGTGTTTTAACGCAGTTCCTATTCCTGTAGATATGACAGTGACAACCAGCAAATCTTGCTCATACGGCTACGCTACAATGAATGTCACTATCATTGGGGGAAGTTTGCCGGTGAATTTCAAAGTTTACAGACCGGATAGTACCGTGTTGTTTGATCGTAATTTCAATTCCAGCCCGTTTACTTTAGATAGTATTCCGGGGGTAGAACCTGGCCTGGTATATAAAGTTGTGGCAACCGATGCTTGTGAAATTGCAGACTCGCTTGACCTGGCGGTTACCGCAAGTATAGCCTCCCATGTTGCACAGGTAATAGCACAATGTCCAAGTGCCCTATGGCAAAATGGTTCGGGTAAGATCCAGGCGAAAACTGCCACAAATATGGGAGTTTTCACCGTTAAAATTGTAAAGAAGAATGGTACATTGCTTAGCCCTGAACTTACCCCTAATACCGCATCGGGCGGTGTCTACACATTCAATGATCTTGGTACAGGCACCTATATTATCAGTTACAAGTTGAATGACCTTTGCAATAAATATCTTTATGACACTGTCTTCATTGCCCCGTACACATATCCAAATCTCGACCGTTCTTCAGCATACCAGTGTAATGTGAGCGGCTTTAGTGTCGGGGCGGTGGCTAATAATGGAGTTGGGCCTTTCTCATATGAAATCATTGGCAGTAACCCAGCAAGTCCAGCTATTTCGACCATGCCTCAGTCAAGCCCGGTGTTCAATATTGATAATGGATTTAACTATTCTCTGATTCGCTTGCGGGCTCTTGATGCCTGCGGAAACGCAACCCTGGCGGATGCAAGTATTCTGCCCCTGGCTGGATACAAGATCATAGTAGATAGCAATTGTTTCCAAAGCAGTTCAACGCTTTCGGTTGACACTATTTACAATGCATCCTATTCCTGGTACAAAAAAGAAGGAGCTAACAGCACCGACAGTATTTTGGTTGGCGGTGGATACAGTCTGCACATTCCTTTTTTATCAGCTGGCGACACGGGCACTTATGTATGCCATATCATGGTAAATTCCGGTTGTGTAAACCGGAGCTATCAGTATAACCTGAATGGCCTTTGTTATAACTTTTTACCTATTACTATCAAAGATTTTAGTGGGAAGTTTGAAAAAGAACGCGTCAAATTGAGTTGGAAAGCCGTACAGGAGATCCAGTTGAAGGCTTACGTCATCGAACGAAAAACTTCAGGAAATTCATTTGTGGAAATTGGACGGATAATTCCGGGCGAGTTTGGACCGGGCAATTTGCAATATGAATTTACTGATGCCAACCCGGGAAGGGGCGAAAATCAGTACAGAATCCGACTGGTGAGTCATGCATCAATTCACAACCTTAGCTCGACGATATTTTTAACACCCCCAATTGCAGGAGGCTTGATCCGTGCTTATCCAAACCCGGTTACAGATTTACTTACCATAACTTTCGAGAGCGCTGAGGGTCATAAATATCGCGTACAGCTCCTTACTCTTGCTAACCAGGTGGTGTTTGACCGCAACATTAACAGCCGTATAACCCGGCAATTGTATATTCCAAGGGAGACGACTTTAAGTCGCGGTATCTACCTACTTAAATGTTACGATCTTAATTCCAATCAAACATTTGTGCAAAAAATTGTTTTCGAGTAATTCGGCCGTCATATTTTTGCAAAGCTCAACGGGGAATCAACAAAATCTGAAAAAATTAATTATTAATTTTCATTTTTAAATGAGAATTCCTACCTTTGCCGTCCAAAAAATAAAGGGTTCACAATGCCTACAATTCAACAGTTAGTAAGAAAAGGAAGAGAAATAATTAAAGCAAAAAGCAAGTCAAGAGCTTTAGACGCTTGTCCACAACGTCGTGGTGTATGTACCAGGGTATATACAACTACGCCTAAAAAGCCGAACTCTGCTTTGCGTAAAGTTGCAAAGGTGCGTTTAACTAATAAAATTGAGGTTATTGCCTATATTCCGGGTGAAGGTCACAACTTGCAGGAGCACTCGATCGTATTGATTCGTGGTGGAAGGGTGAAGGATTTGCCAGGTGTACGTTACCACATCGTACGGGGAAGTCTCGATACTGCCGGTGTTAAAGACCGCAAACAAAGCCGTAGCAAATACGGAACTAAGAAAGAAAAGGCTAAAAAATAAATAATATATCACGTTTCACTTTTATCGAAAGCGATAATAAATAAACAACAATGCGTAAGACACAACCAAAAAAAATACCGTTAGCTCCAGATCCTAAATTCAACGACAAATTAGTTACCCGTTTCGTAAACAATCTGATGTGGGCAGGTAAGAAAAGTGGCGCTTATATTATTTTCTATGATGCCCTCGATAAAGTAAGCAAGATCACTGGTGAAAATGGTTATGACATTTGGAAAAAAGCGCTTGGAAATATTACTCCGGGAGTTGAGGTTCGTAGCCGCAGAATTGGTGGAGCTACTTTCCAGATTCCTGCAGAGGTACGTACAGATCGCAAGGTTTCTTTGAGCATCAAATGGATGGTAAAATACAGCCGCGACAGGAATGGTCGTAGCATGTCTGATAAATTAGCGAACGAGATTGTTGCAGCAAGCAAAGGTGAAGGTGCCGCTTTCAAAAAGAAAGAAGATACACACCGTATGGCTGAAGCGAACAAAGCTTTCGCACACTTTAGAATCTAACTTAAGTCAGGATAATATTAAAAGCCGCTTTTTATAAGGCGGCTTTTTTGTTGTACCCCTGGGTAAACTTTAGTTAGTTAGTTGGCCGGTTTTTCAACAATAATTATCTTGGCCTAATTAAACGCTTATTTGAAAAGGAAAATCTCTCTTCTCACTGCTTCTGCAATTGTGGTCGCGAATATGATCGGCACCGGTGTTTTCACCAGCCTGGGTTTCCAGTTGTCTGCGGTTCAAAATACGTGGAGCATCATCTTACTTTGGGTAGCAGGTGGAGTACTCGCTTTATTTGGTGCCTTTGCTTATGCAGAGTTAGGCACCCATTATAAGCAATCGGGTGGTGATTATATTTATCTTTCCCGCACCTTCCATCCTTTACTTGGGTATCTGTCCGCCTGGGCGGGTTTTACCGTGGGTTTTTCCGCCCCGGTGGCGCTGGCTGCTATGGCATTTACAAAATATTTTGCACCCATAGGTACTCCAAATCATGTTAGTATAGGGATTTTAGTCGTGGTGCTGATTGGGATTTCGCACAGTTTTAGCTTGCGGCATAGTGCACGGCTGCAAAATCTGTCAACGCTTGTTAAGGTTCTTTTTATTTTGATCCTGGTCATTTTAGGACTTCTTTTGCCGCGGGTAGGTGTTCATTCTTTTCAATTCGATAATAGCTGGAAATCAGAAATTACGTCCCCAGGTTTTGCTGTTTCCATGGTGTACGTCGCGTTTGCTTATAGTGGGTGGAATGCTGCCGCGTATGTAACGGACGAAATTAAAAACCCAGCATTGAATTTACCCAAAGCATTGATTGCAAGTACGTTGTTTGTTGCTGTTATGTACGTGTTGTTCCAGTTGGTTTTGCTGAGAAACGGCTCCGTGCAAGATTTTGCCGGTAAAGAGGATGTCACTCACATTGCATTCAATAACCTGCTTGGGTCAATGGGCGGGAAATGCGTGAGTGTTTTTATAGCAGTTCAATTACTTGCCACAATCAGTTCTTATTTATGGGTTGGTCCCAGGGTGACTGCGGCCATGGCGAGAGAGCACCTTCTTTGGAGATCGCTCGCTTCAAAAAATAGGCATGGACTTCCTGTGGCTGCACTATGGGCACATGTTGCATTATCAGTTTTGTTACTTATTTCGGGCTCTTTCGACCAGGTTCTTTTATACGCTGGATTTGTATTGCAGCTAATGGCATCCCTGGCGGTAGCAGCCAGCTTATTTATCAAGAACAAGGCCGGGGAATTTCGAAGTCCTTTTAAGCCAGTTCTCCAGGTAATTTTCCTGCTTTTTAATGCATGGGTGCTCGCATTTACGCTGATCGATCGGCCAGTAGAAAGCCTTGTGGGGCTTGGCATACTGGCGGCGGGGTGCATCCTCTACTTTTTTGATAAATCAACGATTTATCCATCCCCGGATAGTGCGTCCGGTTCAATAACCTGAAGAGGGAAGTGGTTCATTTCATTCAACTCATTTTCGTTAACTTTAGTTTTCACTCACCATAAATTTATTATGAACTCAAGAAGACGATTTTTGCAACAAAGCGGGATTCTGTCAGCAGGTTTGCTTACAAATTCGCAAGAGATTTTCAAGAAAAATAAAAAAGTTGGAATCCAATTGTACACGCTCCGGGACTCTATCGCGAAAGACGTGAAAGGCGTGATCGGTAAAGTTGCAGCAGCCGGGTATAAAGAGGTTGAAACATTTGGCTTGAACGGGGAACAGAAGTTTTTTGGTCTTACCGTAAAAGAGTTTGGTGATTTGCTTAAAGCCAACAACCTCACAAGTCCAAGTGGCCATTACATGCCTTCAAAAATGCTTTTTGATAATGGCGACGGAGACGATGTGAAGCAATTGTGCGACGTTGGAAATACCCTTGGTCACAAATACATTATTATTCCTTATCTGGAAGAAGGTCGTAGAAAATCGATTGATCAATACCAGGCGTTGGCTGAAAGGTTTAATAAAGCAGGCGAGATATGCAAGCAACACGGCCAGCAACTTGCTTATCATAACCATGATTTTGAATTTATCGAAATGGGCGGGAAACGAGGCTATGATGTTTTCCTGGACAATACCGACCGGGATCTCTTAAAAATGGAGTTGGATCTTTACTGGGTAGTTCGGGCTGGTCTGGACCCGGTTGATATTTTTAAAAAGCAACCGGGCAGATTTCACTTATGGCATGTGAAGGACATGGATAAAGCTGATAAGACAAAGAACACTGAAGCGGGTAGCGGAAGTATCGATTTCAAACGGCTTATGTCAAATGCGAAACTGTCGGGGGTGAAACACTTCTATCTTGAACAAGAAAATAATTATGTGCCGGATCCATTTTCCAGCATCCAAAAAAGTTATAAGTACATCAAGAACGACCTCCTGAAGTAGAGATATTTTCCATACGAAAAACTCCGGGCCCTGGTCCGGAGTTTTTTTATAAGGCCTATTGATGAACCGTTGTCAATACCTATATCTGTTGCATTCTACCTGATTAGTTGATTGTGGAACAGTTACAAAATAAAAAGCCCCGGTAAAAAATGTTTACCAGGGCTTTTTATCGCTAATAAATTATGATCAAAGTTTTTTGATCTGGATATTTCTGTAAGAAACCATATCGCCGTGCTCCTGCAGGGCAATGTGGCCTTTTTTGTAAGTTCCAAAATCGGGCATGTCTTTGAACTTGCTTCCGGCAACCATTTTCTTCCAGTTATCATCCCATAAAGTGGTTGTAACAACCGTAGTGCCATTTAAAACCAAATCCAGTTTCCCGTTATTTGAGATAATTTCTACATCGTTCCATTCTCCGAGTGGCTTTACAGTCTCAGTTGAACAGGCTATCAGGTCGTAAAGATCCCCCGCCCTGTGCTTCGGAATTTTTCCATCTTTATGACCATCGTTATCAAGTACCTGCATTTCTAACCCTGTCAGGTAAACTGCTTTGTACTTGGTTGTGTCTTCGTGCACAAAGAAGATAATACCACTGTTTCCTTTAGGAGCAATTTTCCATTGCATTTTCAAATGAAAATTATCGTATTCATCGTTGGTAACCAGGTCGCGACCAATGGTTGAGGGAACATTTTTAAGCTTTGAAGTATCAGAAACGATCGCGCCATCTACAACGTGCCATACTGAGTCAACAGTAGATTTTCCGTAACTATGCCATCCAGCGGTAGTAGTTCCATCAAATAGGGAGACGAATCCAGTATCCGACTTAACACTTAAGGTGTCAGTAGTTGTTTCCGCTGTTGCAGCGGTATTACTTTCTGGGCTGTTGCAACTGAACAATATAAACATTGCACCAGCTAACATTGGGAGTTTATTCAACATATTTATTTAGTTTCTTCTTTTAGTAGTAAAATATATTTAACCATTTGTTTTGCATCGTCTTTTGAAACCTGCGGATGCGCAGCCATTGGGATCTGTCCCCAAACACCCTGTCCTCCTTTAATTACTTTATCAGCAAGCATTTCAACATTCGCGTCTGTATTCTCATATTTTTTTGCAACATCCCCGTAAGACGGTCCAGTTGAAGCTTCCCTTAATTTATGGCAGGTGAAACAATCTGATTTGGCTACAAGGTTCAGGCCCTTGTCATAATCCGGGTTGTCCATAATGGAAGTCTCGGATTTTTTTTCTTCCGTTGCTTCGGTTTTGGCTGGCTCGTTTCCGCCGCACGCTGCTAAGAAAAACGCTATGGAAACAATGAGAGAAATCTTTTTCATTTTATCGTTTTTTTGTTTTAACAAATTTATAAACTTTAAGGTTGTGACCAACTTAATTTCTATGATAATCAGTTCGAATTCATTCCAATCTTCGACTGCCTCACACTTTGGCAAGTGATGTTCCAGATGACCAGCAAGAGGTTAATGGAGTTTAATTGCATGCTTACAATCCTGTTTTTGCCGACCTCGACAGCACTCTATTAAAGCAGTAGAGTAGAACGATTATCTTTACTCCCGTAATCTTAAAACACTTTAGTTATGCCTGGAATTTTAGACCTGGTTGGTAACACTCCGCTTGTTGAACTCAAAACAATTCCCGTAAATAAAAATGTAACCATTTATGGAAAGATGGAAGGAAATAACCCGGGGGGAAGTGTTAAGGACAGGGCTGCTTACGGAATGATCAAGGGGGCTATTGATCGGGGGGAAATAAAAGAAGGTATAAAACTGATCGAGGCTACGAGTGGTAATACAGGCATCGCACTTGCCATGATTGCAAGTTTGTTTGGGGTAGAGATAGCGTTGGTTATGCCAGAAGACGCAACACGCGAACGCGTGCTCACCATGGAAGCGTTCGGCGCAAAAGTAATTTTGACTCCAAAGGAACAGTCCATGGAAGGGGCAATTGATTACGCCAACTCCCAGGTAGCAGGTGGGGGATACCTCATGCTCAATCAATTCGGTAATGCCGATAACCCGCTTATGCATTATCGGACCACAGGGCCGGAAATTTTACGGGATACAAAAGGTGGTGTAACTCATTTCGTTTCTTCTATGGGAACAACCGGGACCATTATGGGGGTATCGAAATACCTGAAGGAGCAAAACCATGATATTCAAATCATCGGGTGCCAGCCCACTGAAGGTTCCAAAATACCGGGCATCCGAAAATGGCCGGAAGCCTACCTGCCCACCATATTCGATAGGAGCCGGGTAGACCGCGTTATGGACATAGACGAAAGAGATGCCCGTATTATGGCGAAAAGACTCGCAAGGGAGGAAGCTATTTTCAGCGGAATGAGTAGTGGTGGAGCGGTGCATGCCGCGATTGAACTGTCAAAAGAATTAACGTCGGGCGTAATTGTGGCAATTATCTGCGACAGGGGTGATCGTTACCTGTCTTCTGATTTGTTCGATGATTTACCTGTCAATCACTCGTAATTGTCAAGGTCTTCGCCCGGAGAATTGGGTTCAAATATGAGCTTCATTTTAGCACGGCTTGCTCCAGTAAAAGCCAGCGTTTTCACGAATTTACTGCTGTTGTTTTTGTCAAAAAATGCACTTACCTTTGCGCCGCTAAAAGCTTCAGCATATAGGTTTGCCGCTGAACTATTTAGCATAACATGAGAGTATCAATTTCATATCAAGCTACCCAATAACTCCCGGGTTTTAGTGCCTCTGTCTGAGGTGCATTGTTCAACACAGGTATAAAGTACAAGAGTGCGACGCCACTGAAGCTCAAAAATGCGGAAAGGCTCGGCTCCACATTAATTTTTTAAAGACACATTTTAAATAGATCAACAATGGCAGATTTACGTTATCAACGAAATTTTGGAATTGCCGCTCACATTGATGCAGGTAAAACCACCACCACCGAGCGTATTCTTTATTACACCGGTGTAAATCATAAAATTGGTGAGGTGCATGATGGCGCCGCAACCATGGACTGGATGGCGCAGGAACAGGAAAGAGGTATTACGATCACCAGTGCCGCCACTACTTGTTTTTGGAACTTCCCGATGATCCAAAACAAGAAGATTGCCGATACGAAACAATACAAATTCAACATCATTGATACTCCAGGTCACGTGGACTTTACGGTTGAAGTAGAGCGTAGTCTTCGCGTATTGGATGGTTTATTAGCGTTGTTCTGTGCAGTATCGGGGGTAGAGCCACAGTCTGAAACCGTGTGGCGCCAGGCCAACCGTTACAAAGTACCACGTATCGGATTCGTAAATAAAATGGACCGGTCGGGTGCTGACTTCCTTAATGTTGTTAAGCAGATCAAGGAAATGCTTGGAGCGAAAGCCGTTCCATTGCAGTTGCCAATTGGAGCTGAAGATAATTTTAAAGGTGTGGTTGATTTGATCACCATGAAAGGGATGGTTTGGGATGAAGCAGGTCAGGGTATGACTTACAACGAAGTTCCAATTCCCGAGGACATGATTGAAGAGGTAAATGAATGGAGACAACATTTGATTGAAGCCGTTGCGGATTACGATGATAACCTTTTGGAGAAATTCTTTGACGACCCTAACACGATCACTGAAGCTGAAATTCATGCAGCGATCCGGAAAGCAACGATCGACATCAGCATCATTCCGATGATGTGTGGTTCTTCTTTTAAAAACAAAGGCGTTCAAACAGCGCTGGATGCGATCGTTCGCTACCTGCCTGGCCCATTAGATATTGAAGCTGTAAAAGGTACAAACCCCGATACAGGTGAAGAGATCTTGCGTCACGCGGATCCAAAAGAACCATTTAGTGCTCTTGCATTTAAGATCATGACCGATCCATTCGTAGGGCGTTTGGCGTTCTTCCGGGCTTATAGTGGTAGGTTGGATTCTGGTTCTTACGTTTTGAATACCCGTACAGGCAAAAACGAGCGTATCAGCCGTATCATGCAGATGCATGCTAACAAGCAGAACCCTGTTGATTACATCGAGGCCGGTGATATCGGTGCTGCAGTTGGATTTAAAGACATCAAAACAGGAGATACGCTGTGTAATGAAAACAATCCAATTGTTTTGGAAGCGATGACTTTCCCAGAGCCTGTTATCAGTGTTGCGGTGGAGCCGAAAACTCAAGCAGACGTCGATAAAATGGGTATGGCGATTGCAAAACTTGTTGAAGAAGATCCGACCCTTCGTGTAAAAACAGACGAAGAGACCGGCCAGACCATCTTGAGTGGAATGGGTGAGCTTCATCTGGAGATCATCGTTGATCGTATGCGTCGTGAGTTTAAAGTTGAAATTAATCAGGGTGCTCCCCAGGTTGCTTATAAAGAGGCATTCCAAAATACCATTGAACACCGTGAGACCTTGAAAAAGCAAACGGGTGGTCGTGGTAAATTTGCCGACATCATTTTTGAGATTGGGCCCGCTGACGAAGAGTTTTTGAAAGAAGGTAAATCAAACTTCCAGTTTGTAAACGGCTTGTTTGGTGGATCTATTCCAAAAGAATTTGTTCCTGCTATTCAGAAAGGTTTTGAAACTGCAATGACGACAGGTGTATTGGCCAGCTATCCCATGGAAAGCATGAAAGTACGTGTGTTTGATGGTAGCTTCCACCAGGTGGATAGTGATGCGATGAGTTTTGAATTGTGTGCGAAACAAGGCTACCGTGAGGCCGGCCGTAAAGCTAAGCCGGTGTTGCTGGAGCCTATCATGAAGGTTGAGGTGTTAACACCAGACCAATACATGGGTGATGTAACAGGTGATTTGAACCGTCGCCGCGGTATGTTGGAAGGTATGGATAGCAAACATGGTGTACAGGTTATTAAAGCTAAAGTGCCATTAAGCGAAATGTTTGGTTACGTAACTCAGTTACGTTCCTTGTCCTCAGGTCGTGCAACTTCAACCATGGAGTTCAGTCATTACAATCCTGCACCGAACAACATTGCAGAAGAAGTAATTGCAAAGCAAAAAGGAAAGCAGAAGTCTGACGACTAGATTCATCTGCATAATTAATAACGGCCCCGTTCTGAAAAGAGCGGGGCTTTTTTGCGGATTACTCTTGTACCCGCTATTGTTTTTTCCTTGAAAAATTTCTATTTTTCAAAACCTTCGCTATCTATCTTCCAACCGACCTGTATGAACACCAAATTTCCGCCAAATAGAGTATTGTTATTCTTGCTCTGTATTTCACTCAATATTTTTAAAGTTGATGCGCAACCAGGCCAGTTCGATTCCAGTTTTAACGGCAATGGTCGGGCCTTTACTGGTACGCCCGATGATCAGTTATTTGCTCATACCAGCATCCTCCAGCCAGATGGTAAATTAATTGTCGCAGGCGAATCATATACTTCATTTGAACATGCCTGTTTAGTCCGCTACAATTTGAATGGGAGCCTGGATGAGGGATTTGGAACAGGTGGAAACGTGAAGACAGACTTTCTCAATGAAGTCGACCGATTTTATGCCTTAGCTGTTCTCAAAAATGGTAAAATTATCGCTGGCGATACAAATGGATGGTCTGGAGCACCTCAACATGGCATTTTAGCCTTGTATCATCCTAATGGAAAACCCGACAGTTCGTTTGGTGTTTTTGGCAAATTAATATTAGATTTTGGAGCTGGACCTCTTGGATCTGCAACGATTTCAGATGTCGAGGAACTTCCGAACGGCAATTCAAAAGTGATTGGAAGCACTCGTTTGGCAACAAGCTTATACCCAAAAAAAATCATTGCTCAACTTAAACCAACTGGTTTAATTGATAGCATGTTTGGCATTAATGGCATTGCGGATATGGTGTATGATAGTCGCGGGCTGCGCGCAGGTGTGCAACATGATGGGAAAGTCATCTTTACAAACACGAGAAATCTCGATGGTGTCAATCATTTTGAAGTTTCAAGATATTTGTTCAACGG
This sequence comes from Ferruginibacter sp., assembly GCA_030655145.1. Taxonomy (GTDB): domain Bacteria; phylum Bacteroidota; class Bacteroidia; order Chitinophagales; family Chitinophagaceae; genus Ferruginibacter. The sequence continues at coordinate 7,582 of JAURWD010000016.1, read as the reverse complement.
CGAACAGGATCTAACCTTCAACAATAAAAGGATTTGCCAGCACGGCTGTTTCCAGCCTCGGCGGAACTCTCCATGGGGCTGTGGTTCTTCCCAATGATAAAATACTTGTGTATGGAACTGCCGTAAGGTTGAGCACGGTGTTTAACAACACAAATGCTACAGATCTTTCCTTGCTTCAACAGCAATGGGACGATAGATAGTAGTTTTGGGGTTAACGGAATAGTCACTGCCAGATTTAAGGAATTCTATCAGCTTACAGAGCTGGTTATCCGAAACGACGGAATTCTGCTGACCCCCAGGAGTGAACAACTCTGCACTTACATAGCCAGTACTTCCCTCTCAGGAGATATCAGCGGATCAGTTTTTCAATGGCAACAACAAAGAAATAATGGTGGGTTTGTTGATATCCAAAATGATTCTGCTCATACAGGAGTGAAAACGCAAACCATTACCCTTACCAAAATTCCTGCAAGCTTCGATGGTTATCAATATCGGTGTGTCACTGACAAGGGCACAAGCAACACTTTCACCTTGCAATTCTCCAATACCTGGACAGGAGCAAAAAGCACGCGTTGGGAAGATGAGGGCAACTGGAGCTGCGGCGCAGTGCCCACCGAAACTTCGAACGTAGTGATCGGGTTCGGGCCAGTTGTAGTTTCCCGATCAACCACGATCAAGAGCTTGAAAATAAAAGAAGGCGTTGCCTGCACGGTTGGTTCCGGAGCCGCAATGGTCATTCTCAGCGACACTCATTGAACAAAAAAATCTGGATGGATGTCAGGTGAGGTTGCCTTTTTATGATATCTTGAAACCTAAATCATTACCAAACTAACAATGGTCTCCAATTGCGCTAACTGCGAAATATCGCTCGTGCCCGGCAATCAATTTTGTGGTAGTTGCGGACAGAAGGCCCACCTTCATCGCCTTAGCTGGCACGACATCACCCATGATGTGGTGCATTATTTTACCCATGCAGACAAAGGGATTTTTCACTTACTTACTCAGCTTATCACCAAAACCGGAACAGTGGCAAGGGAATTTGTGAGCGGTAAAAGAAAAAAATATTTTCCACCCTTAAATTTTTTCCTCATTGTAGCTGCCATCTATGTTTTTCTTTTTACGCTGACCACCAAGCCATCGTCGACGATTGATGTGCTGAAAGAACACCCTGAATTGGCCCGAATACCCAATGCGCAAAAAAGAGCACAGGTCACACATATTTATGAGCGGGCGGGTAACGCGAGGGTGTTCATGAATAAACATTCAAATGGTATTGCTATGCTCGCCTTGCCTTTGCTCGCAGGTATATTTTGGCTCTTTTATCGCAAGGCTGGTTACAATTATGTTGAGCACCTGGTTGCGAATATGTACATGACAGGCTTCGCCTTACTTTGCCATGTGCTCGTATTCTTGCCGATCGGGTTGATCCTCAACCTTGCTAACCCAAATATCATCCTGGTAGCATTTTTTATTTTCCAACTGGTCTATTGCTCAGTTTTCTACTATCGGTTTATCAACAAAATTTCTGGAGCCGCACGAGTGAAAGCTTTCTTTGTGTCCTTATTTGGCATATTTTCCTGGGCACTCCTGACGGGAAGCTTGATCCGGCTATACATTACCAACGGTTTTTGGGGATTGCTGACATAGTTAAATCAATGTGCATTCCCTGGTTGATGAACCAAATTCCAAGGCTATCTTCAAAAATCCCCCAGCGTTCATTAGCTTGCTATTTACCCGCTATTTTTTTATATTAGCTATCAAACCGACGCTATGATTTCAAAAATGCCACTGGAGAATTTTCTGATCATCGATATCGAAACCGTTTCTGCGCAAAGGAACTTTGAGGCGCTTTCGGGGGATTGGCGGCATTTGTGGGAGGAAAAGGTTGTTCGATCAGTACCCGAAGACAGCACGCCCGGTGAATATTATCTCCAAAGAGCAGGCATAATGGCGGAATTTGGAAAAGTGGTTTGTATCAGTATCGGGTATTTCAAAAAGGACAAGGAGAAATTCCAGTTTCGGGTGAAATCAATTTTTGCCGAAGATGAAAAAACCTTGTTAAGCGATTTCATTAGTACGGTCAATCAACTTGAAGCAGTTCATAACCGGTGGTGCTTCACCGGGCATAACATCAAAGAATTTGACATCCCTTTTTTATGCAGGCGGTTGATCATAAACAACCTCACTATTCCAAACTACCTGGATTTTCAAAATATGAAACCCTGGGAGACCAACATGGTCGACACTTTTCAATACTGGCGCTTCGGAGATTATAAAAACTACACCTCGCTAAAATTACTGGCGGCCGCGTTAAATGTTCCTTCCCCAAAGGATGATATTGATGGAAGCATGGTAGGCGAAGTATATTGGGAAGAAAATAATATCCAGCGTATCGCTACCTATTGTCAAAAAGATGTGGTTACCGTTGCCAATATTATCCTTCGTTTTAAAGGCCAGCCTCTCCTGGAGCAAGAGCAAGTTATCTTCACAAACTGACAAGGCTTTCATCAGACACGAGTTTCCTCACTTATTTCGTCGGCGTTTGCAACCGCTGTAACTGCATCTATTGCTGATTACCAGCGTAATTGTGCCTGGTTTTTATCGCCTGAACCAGGAGTAAAAAAAGATTAAATATTCTTGAAAAAGTTTTTTGAATCCCTTTGTCAATTCATTTCATCCCCTTACCTTTGCACTCCAAATTAAAAAACGAAAGTTTAAAGTTCTTTAAATATGTCACAGAGAATCAGGATCAAATTACAGTCTTATGACCATAACCTGGTCGATAAGTCAGCTGAAAAAATTGTAAAAACGGTTCGTAGCACCGGTGCAGTAGTAACAGGACCTATTCCTTTACCAACGCACAAGAAAATTTTTACTGTATTGCGTTCTCCTCACGTTAACAAAAAAGCACGTGAGCAGTTTCAACTCTGTACACATAAACGTTTATTAGACATATACACCAGCAGCAGCCGTACGGTTGACGCTCTAAGTAAATTAGACCTGCCAAGTGGTGTAGATGTTGAGATCAAGGCCTAATGAACCTCCAGATACTTCGAGATAGCTCAGTATTCGGGAAGGCAAAAGGTTAGTTCTTATAATTAAATATTGAACATCCATCTGTCAGCAATGACAGCGCTGGATAAAAATCAGATACATGAAAAGTATTATTGGAAAGAAGATTGGCATGACCAGTGTCTTTGATGCAACAGGCAAGCAAACCGCCGTTACGATCATTGAAGCAGGACCATGTGTAGTTACCCAAAAGAAGACCGTTGAAACCGACGGATATAATGCACTCCAGATTGCATTTGGCGACAAAAAAGAAAAGCACTCCATCAAGGCTGAAGTAAATCACTTCGCAAAAGCCCAGACCTCCCCTAAAAAAGTAGTTAAAGAAATACGCGATAGCGAGTTAACCCAGGCTGTTGGTGAAACCATCACTGTTGACATTTTTGCCGAAGGCGATAAAGTTGAAGTTGTTGGTACCACTAAAGGAAAGGGTTTCCAGGGCGTTGTAAAACGTCATGGCTTCCATGGTGTTGGCGGACAGTCCCATGGTCAACATGACCGTTCAAGAGCTCCGGGTTCTATCGGTAACTCTTCCGATGCTTCAAGGGTATTTAAGGGTATGAGAATGGCTGGTCGTATGGGGCAGGACAGGGTGAAAATGAAAGGATTAAAAGTGGTTAAAATATTTTCTGAAAAGAATTACATATTGGTTAGCGGTTCAGTACCCGGCCATAACGGTTCAATCGTTTTAATCCAAAAGTAATTCAACACCATCGTGCAACTGGCACGAAATAATCTGAATAATCATGCAAGTAGATATCTTAAATATACAAGGCGCTAAAACAGGAAGAACCATTGAGTTGCCTGAAGAAATTTTCGGTGCTGAACCAAATAATCACGTGATATACCTAGCAGTAAAGCAGTATTTAGCTGCAAAACGCCAGGGTACACATAAAGTAAAAACAAGAGCTGAAGTTCATGGTTCATCTAAGAAATTAGTGAAGCAGAAAGGAACCGGCGGCGCTCGTAAAGGTAATTTACGGAGTCCTATCTATAAAGGTGGTGGTACCATCTTTGGACCAAAACCACACTTGTACGATTTTAAATTAAACCGTAAAGTAAAGGACCTGGCAAAGATCAGTGCACTTAGCCATAAGGCGAAAGAAAATGCAATTGTTGTAATTGAAGATGTTACAATGGATGCACCAAAATCTAAACAGTTTGCGGGTATTCTGAAAAGCCTTCAACTAAGCGATAAAAAAACATTGTTCGTTTTACCTGAAGATAACGAGAACCTCTACCTGAGCCTGAGGAACATCCAAGGAGTAAAAGGAAGTTTGTTGAGCGATGTAAACACATACGATATCGTGAACGCGAGCGTGGTAGTATTTTCGGAAAGTGTTGCAAAGATCTTTACTGAAGAAGAAGAACCAGCAGTCGCTTAGAAGATCTTAGCAAAGAATAAAAGTTAACAGAATTTCATTAGCAGCCTGGCTAATAGCAAAATATCAAATTAGAATTATGAAACTGTCTGAAGTTTTAATAAAGCCCATCTTATCTGAAAAGGTAAATAAGCAAACAGAAAAAATGAATCGCTATGCTTTTGTTGTTAGTCGTAAGGCAAACAAACTGGAAATTAAAAAAGCGGTAGAAGAATTTTACGGTGTGCAGGTTAGCAATGTGAACACAACTGTTATGCCTGGTAAGGCAAAATCACGCAACACAAAAGCTGGTGTTGTTAGTGGTCGTAAACCAGCAAAGAAAAAAGCTTTTGTAACTGTAGCTGAAGGCGAAACGATTGACTTGTACGGAACTGTATAGTTCTTCGAAGTATAAGACTCAAAAGTCCTTTAAGGGACTCAGGGCACAAGGATGGTAAATTCTGCTACCGCAAAACGCAGAGATTAATTAAACATAAAGTCTCGAAAGTTCCGAAAGGAATCCAGGGAAACTAATTAACAATGGCACTTAGAAAATACAAACCGACCACAGCCGGAACTCGTTGGAGAATTGGAAATGCTTACGCAGAAATCACTACCAACGTGCCGGAAAAATCTTTGCTTGAACCGCAAAAGAATACAGCAGGTCGTAACTCATCTGGTAGAAGATCTATGCGTTATATGGGTGGTGGTAATAAAACCATGTACCGTGTAATTGATTTCAAAAGAGATAAAAAGAACATACCTGCTACAGTAAAAAGTATTGAGTATGATCCAAACCGTACCGCCTTCATCGCTTTATTAAGTTATGCTGATGGAGAAAAGCGTTACATCATTGCACCAAATGGTTTGCAGGTAGGCGCAATCGTTACAAGTGGTGACAATGTAGCTCCTGAATTAGGAAATGCATTGCAGCTGAAATTTATGCCGTTGGGTACTATGGTGCACAACATTGAAATGCAGCCAGGTCAGGGTGGAAAATTAGTTCGCAGTGCTGGTGGAAGTGCGCAGTTAGCAAATAAGGAAGAAAAATATGGTATTATCAAAATGCCAAGTGGTGAGTTAAGAAAAGTTTTGATCAATTGTTACGCGACCGTAGGTGTGGTGAGCAACAGTGATCATAACTTGGAAAGCGCCGGTAAAGCCGGTAGAAACAGGTGGAAAGGTGTTCGTCCAAGAACAAGAGCCGTAGCAATGAACCCGGTAGATCATCCGATGGGTGGTGGTGAAGGTAGAGCTTCAGGTGGTCACCCACGTAGCCGCACTGGTAAGTATGCAAAAGGCCAGGTTACCCGCACAAGAGGTAAAGGTTCAGATAAAATGATCATCCAACGCCGCAACGGTAAGAAGATCAGTAACAAATAAGTAATCAACCATTGTTAAAATATCCTGGTGATGAATCGGGAAAATCAACAAAAAAAATAATAATATGGCTCGTTCGGTAAAAAAAGGTCCTTATGTAGATGCTAACCTGGAAGTGAAAGTGCTAGCGATCAATGAAGGAAAAAACAAAAAAGGTGTTATTAAAACTTGGAGCCGTCGTTCTACGATCACTCCGGATTTTGTAGGCCATACTTTAGCAGTTCATAACGGGAACAAATTCATCCCGGTTTATGTAACAGAATTCATGGTAGGACACAAACTTGGTGAGTTTGCACCAACCAGGAACTTTAGAGGTCACTCAAGCAAAAAGATATCGTAAAGAGTAATAAGTCGTGAGTCGTAAGCGTAAAACTTTCACTCATCATTTAGAACTTAAAATTTAAATAAGAAAATGGAAGCAGTAGCTAAACTTAACAATTATCCAACATCACCACGCAAGATGCGTCTATTGGTGGATCTGATCCGTGGAATGGAAGTAGAAAAGGCTTTAGGTGTTTTACAATTCAGTACAAAACATCCTGCAGTTCCTTTATATAAATTACTGAAGAGTGCGATCAATAACTGGGAGCAAAAGAATGATGGTGTTAAACCTGAAGATGCAAAGCTGGTTGTTAAAACAGTAATGGTTGATGGTGGAAGAGTGATCAAGCGTATGCGCCCTGCCCCACAAGGTCGTGGTTATCGTGTTCGCAAAAGAAGCAACCATGTTACTTTAATCGTAGACAGCAAAAACTAATTAATTAAAACGTTTTAATCAACAATATGGGTCAGAAAACAAATCCGATTGGTATCAGACTAGGAATCATCCGTGGATGGGACAGTAACTGGTATGCACACAAAAAAGATTTCGGTAATAAGTTAATCGAAGATCATAAGATCAGAACTTACCTGAACGCCCGTATCAACAAAGGTGGTATATCTAAGATCGTTATTGAGCGTACGCTGAACAAACTGATCGTTACTATTCATACTTCTAAGCCAGGTATCATCATCGGTAAAGGTGGTGGTGAAGTTGACAGGATCAAAGAAGAGTTGAAGAAACTAACCGGTAAAGATGATGTTCAGATCAATATCCTGGAGATCCGTCGCCCGGAGTTGGATGCACAAATTGTAGCAGATACAATTGCGCGCCAGCTTGAAGGAAGGATCAACTTCAAACGTGCGGTGAAAATGTCAATCGCTTCTGCCTTAAGAATGGGTGCTGAAGGAATAAAAGTGAGAGTTGGTGGTCGTTTAGGTGGAGCTGAGATTGCACGTAGTGAGGAGATTAAACAAGGAAGAACGCCGTTGCATACATTGCGTATGGATATTGATTACGCAAATGTTTTCGCACAAACGGTTTATGGTAAAATAGGTATTAAGGTATGGATCTGTAAAGGTGAAGTACTTGCTAAAAGAGATCTTAATCCTAACATCTTAGCAGGTGGTGGTAAAGAAGGTGATCAAAGAGGTGGATTCGAAGGTAACCGTGGTGGTTTCGATGACAGAAGAGGTGGTGGTGATAGAAGAGGTGGTGGTCAAGGTGGTGATAGAAGAGGACCAGGTGGTCAAGGTGGTGGAAACCGTGGTGGTCAGCAGGGAGGAAGAAGATAATTAGCCAATAAGCTAGTTAGCTAATGTGCTAACAAAGACAACTGAATTTTCACTAGCAGATTATCACATTAGCAGATTAGCACATTATCAACATTAATTGAATTAGCAAATTAGAATACGATGTTACAACCGAAAAGAGCAAAACATAGGAAGGCCCA
>JAURWD010000013.1 GCA_030655145.1 Ferruginibacter sp. | reverse complement strand
GAATTTAAACGACCAAAACCTTTATTGAACCAGGCAAAGAATTTTTCCAGCCAGTTCTTTTTAGCGGAAGCATCTTTTGAAGGTTTCAACAAAATGGAACAAAGTGCGGGTGTAAGAGAAAGGGCAACAAATGCGGAGATTAACACAGACACGGCAATGGTGATGGCAAACTGTTGATACAAGCGTCCCACGATACCTGGTATAAACCCAACCGGTACAAACACCGCAGCCAGGATAAGAGCGATCGCGATAACCGGTCCTGATATATCCCGCATGGCTTTCTTTGTAGCCTCCTTCGCGGAGATGCGTTCGTGATCCATGTAATGTTGCACAGCCTCTACCACAACGATGGCATCATCCACCACGATACCAATCGCCAATACGAAGGCGAATAAAGTAAGCGTGTTGATGGTAAAACCAAATGGGATAAAGAAGATAAAGGTTCCGATCAGCGATACGGGAATGGCCAAAACTGGAATTAAGGTGGCACGCCAGTTCTGCAAGAAAAGGAACACCACTAATACTACCAGTACAAGCGCTTCAAGCAGGGTATGAATTACTTCATTGATAGAAACCTTCACCACAGATACCGTCTCTAACGGGATGGAAAAATCAACATCTTTCGGGAAGGTTTTTTTAATGTCGGCCAGGGCCTTGGTGATACCCTCGTAAGTCTCGAGCGCATTGGCACCAGGTGCCTGGTACACAAGCACAAAGGCTGCAGGTTTTCCGTCTACGTACGCATTACTGCTGTAGTCAAATTTACCGAGGTCCACACGGGCAACATCTTTCAGGTAAACGATGGTACCAGTAGAAGGAATGGTTCGTACGATGATGTTTTCAAATTGCTCCTTTGTATTGATCCGGCTATTGGTGAGTACGCTGTACTCAAAAGTCTGGATCATTGGTTGCGGGTTACCACCCACGGTACCTGCTGCCACCTGCAAATTTTGTTCGGTGAGGGCGGCAGTAATGTCGGCTGGTGTCATTTCGAGGTTCGCAAGTCTCTCCGGGTTCAACCAGACACGCATACTAAATTCATCAGCTCGCGACACGATGTCCCCTACTCCTTTAACCCGTTGCAAGGCATCCTTCAGGTAAATATTCGCATAGTTGCCGAGAAAGGTTGCATCATGTGTGCCATTGGGAGAATACAAGGCCAGGGCCACCATTATACTCGGATTTCGCTTACGAACGGTTAGGCCTAAACGCCGTACCGCATCCGGTAGCGAGGGCTGGGCAACACTTACCCTGTTTTGAACATCCAACGCCGCAATATTCACATCAGTTCCAATTTCAAAGTTCACATTGATACTGCTTGCACCACTGCTGGTACTGTTGCTCGACATGTAGGTCATGCCAGGTGTGCCGTTCACCTGCGTTTCGATAGCGGTCGTTGTCGTTTGTTCCACCGTTTGTGCATCGGCACCGGTAAAGTTTCCACTGATGGTAACAGTCGGCGGCGTAATATCAGGATATTGCGCAACCGGCAAAACCGTCATTGCTATGAGACCGACCAGCACGATCACAATGGAAATCACGATCGCTGTTACGGGTCTTTTTATAAAAGTATCTGCTATCATATTGTTTCTTTATCTGCCCCGCTTTCATCAAACAGCCAGATGATAAAATATTATAAATGCTAAAAGATATCCGGTAAGCCTTTCTTTAAATCCGGGAGATGTCAAACTTATTTTTTGGGAGCTCCGGCAGATGGCGGCGGCGGTGGCGTTGTGCTGATCGCTGCGCCTTCCCTTAAATTTTGCACGCCCTGGACAACAACTTTTTCACCTTGTTCAAGTCCGTCAGTGATGATAACGTTGGTGCCTACCTGCTTTCCCAGGATTACTTTCCGCTGCGACACCTTGCTGCTGTCCCCAGGCACATACACAAAGAATTCACCCAATTGCTCGGTAATGGCTTTATACGGAATCATCACCGATGCTTTCGAAGCTTTATTCTTAACCCGGACGGTTGCATTCATACCAGACACCAACAAATTCTTCGTATTCGGAAAAATCAATCTTGCTTTAATGGTACCTGTTTGCGGATCAACGGCGCGGTCGAGCAATGCTAATTTCCCCGCGTAGGGATAAACATCATTTCCAAATGCCAGGGTAAAAGTGGAATCAGATTGAATTGGTTGATCACTCATAAAGTTGGTGAATCGGTAGATCTCTTTTTGCGAGATACTAAAATCAACGGCCAGTTCGCGATCAGAGGAGACCGTATTTAAGATCGTCTGGCCCGCAGTAACCGCCGCTCCGGGCTTCACGGATGAAATGCCGATCAATCCGTCAAAGGGTGCAGACACCCTGGTATATCGAACACTGGTTTGCACCGCCTGTATGTTTGCACGACTGGCGTCTACCTGTTTACGGGCAACTTCCAGCGCGGCATCCGCATTGTCAACCAGTTGCTTGGCAACTGCATCGTTTTTGTCCAGTTCATGAAAGCGATTGGCATCCTTTTCTGCCTTCGAAAGATTGGCCTGCTGGATGTTTAGGTTCGCAACTGCCTGTTGGTAATTAGCAGAATATAACTGGGCGTCAATAGAATAAAGTAGTTGACCTTTCCGCACCCTGGCACCATCTTTAAAATGAATACCCGTGATGAAACCACTCACCTGCGGACGAAGCTCCACCTGGTTCAAAGCAGTAACAGTAGCGGGATATTCGTCATAATACACGGCATCGGTCAGGCTTACTTCCTGCAAGGTTACCTGCGCCGGTGGAGGTGTTGGCGGTCCGGCTGGGGCCTTGTCTTTGCAAGATGCAAAAACAACCATTGCCAGGAGGGTTGAATAAAAAGCGCTTTTATTGGAAGACATATAAAACATGATTTTATGTTATGGTGTTAGTATTGGAATTATTGGTAATTAAGCTGACCGAGTTCGCGCTGTACATCAATTTTGCTGGTGAGTAGCTGGTACATCGCCGCGATATAATTTATTTCCGTTGTGCGCAGGTCTGTTTCCGAAGTAATCACCTCCAGGTAAGTTTTGATACCCGACCGGTATTGCAGCTGGATCACATCATACACTTCACGGGCAAGCATTAAGTTTTCCCGCAGGGCGGAATAATTGGCCAGGTTGCTTTTATAAGAAGCCATTGCCTGCGCATAGGCGGCATTGATAGTATTGGTCAGGTTAAGTATTTCCAGGTCATTTCTAACCAGTTCCAATTCGGCTGCCTGGATGTTCGCTTTTCTTTTTCCGCCCTGGAAGATGGGCACACTGAACGTTAATGCGGCAAAAGAGTTGGGATAATTGTTTGCATAAAGCTTTCCAAAATTGTTATTCTGGTAATTGAGGTTATAGGCACCGTTAGCCGAAACGGTTGGCAGGTAACTCCACTTCGAATATTTCAAATTGTATTGCAACAACCGCTTCCGTGTTTCCAATAACTGGTACTCGATCCTGGTGGCATACTTTGGAGTCTGCAAAGTGTCTAATCCAATCTCGCGTTCCATCTGGAGGCTATCGAATTGAATGTTGAGCGGTACTCCTTCTGGGTATCCCATGAGTGACCTTAAGTATTCAACTTTAGCGGTTATTAATTCTTCGTTGCTCCTCTTGGTTGCTTTTGAATTATTCAAGGCGATTGTTGCCCTTTTATAATCGATCTTATCGGCAACACCGGCGGTGTATTGGTTAAAAGCATCCTTCAAACTGCGCTCTATGCGCAGGATGTTTGCCGCAGAAACGTTGATCTGCTGCGTGGTCGCGAGTATGTCGTAAAAGGCCTTGGACACATTCGCGGCAAGATCGATCTTATCATTGCTGGTGAGCTGTTTGGCCTGCAGGCGCACATCCGCCTGGGTTTTTCTCGCAAGAAATACATCCCTGTTAAAGATGGCCTGGGACACCGTCAACTGCACCGGGGAAGTATTACTCACCCCCAGCTTCACTGTGTTGCCCCCGATAACCGCGGTCTGCACGATGAAGTTGTGTTGCAAACTATAATTCAAATTTATTTGTGGATACCAGTCGGCGAGTTTGCTGCGGATCGTAGTTTCCAGGATCTGCTGGTCAACCAATGACTGCCGGATGATCGGCTGGCGAACCAATGCATAGTCAATGGCAGATTGTAAGGTCACGTTGGTGAGCAAACTGTCTTTGCCTACAGTTTGGGCCGAAACAACAAAAGGTGTAAGCAGGAACACAAATCCTATAAAGGAATGCTTGTGTTTCGAGAACTGGTCGATCATACGCACGGTTGGTTAAGTTAGACTGGTTTTTGAAACCTGGTAGAATGAGGGACAGCGAATTGCGATCCAACTTGTTAAAACAAATAAGTCATAGCTGATCATTCAGCTCGTACACTTTTCAGATGGCAGGCAAATATCGTAAGAAACAGAATCTATGTCGACGCGAAAACCGAGATTCCCTGAATATATTCATTTAAAACCGCGTCATTCATCGTGTAAGCATAATGTCTTCCCTCCTTTTCCGGGGTGATCAAACCGGCCTCTATCAGGATCTTGATGTGATGACTGATGGAAGGCTGGGCGAGCTCGGTATCACTCATAATTTCGGCACACTGGATCGTGCCGCCCCGCGTGGACATATCGAAAAGTATCTTTAAACGCTGCAGGTCTCCAAGCGCTTTAGAGATCTTTTCAAGTTGCTTCAGGTCCATTCGAAATACATTGATGAATGCAAATCTATCGATGATAGCAGAAGTCTGCAAAATTAGTTTTCGCACCGCAAGTCGTGTGTACGAAATGCGGAGATAATATTTTGAACAAAAGAAGCCGGAGAAATGGCCATTAAGGTGCGACAACCCGGAAGGTGATGTTAACGCGAAGACCTTTGTGGACAGCCGTTTTGGGAAGTTGGTGCTCCCAGTGATGTTGGGTTGCACCCTGCATAAGAAGCAAGCTGCCATGCTGGAGTTCAAGGGTGCGGACAAGTTTTTTGTTGGTGTAGTGGCGGAGAGAAAATTTCCTGGCTGCGCCAAGACTAACCGAAGCGATGACCGGGTTTTGTCCGAGGGATCTTTCATTGTCCCGGTGCCAGCCCATACTATCTGCACCATCGCGGTATTGATTTAACAGCGCCGCGTTGAAGCGAACGCCAGCGATCATTTCAACTTTTTCTTTAATTATTCGCAAAGCATTCGTCCACGGGGCAGGCTCCATCGTGATACCGGAGTAGGTGTATGGCTTGTCTGCATCGCCATAATACGCGGTAAGCCGGGGTTGCATCACCTGTTTTCCAAACATCCGAATGGGCTCCTGCTTCCAGGGAATGGCAACCAGCAGTTCTTTAAGTAAATCATCAGCTAACCGCGCCTCAAAAAGTCCTGGAAAATAATACGCTTGTCCGTCGACGGGTAACAGATTTTCTTTGTCGATAGAATTTAGTGGCTGCATAGATCAGGCGTTTTGAAGATGTTTCCAGGCCTTGTAACGGGTATAAAGGCAATGTGCGCAGGGTCTATAACCCGCATGGATAGCCGCTTTTTCAGAATCGAAGAACACCCTGTTCGTGATGAGCATTCTTTTCCCGGATTTACACCCGGGCGTTCCATAAATTTTGAGCTTGCTGTTTCCTCCAAACCGCAGCTTGCCAGA
>JAURWD010000007.1 GCA_030655145.1 Ferruginibacter sp. | reverse complement strand
CTTGCGCTTCTTTGAAAAATCTCGCTGCGCTCGATGTTTTCAATCCCGATTTCATCGGGACCGAACCGAAAGAGGCAGCTTATGCAACGACTGGTGAGTAAAGGCAGCGTCAATTTGTTGCACTAATTGACTTTGTTTGTTACCATTTATTGTTTTGTTTTCGTTGATTTTTGTTTGGACGATTTTTGTTTTTCCTTGTTCGTTAAATTTATTCAATTCGACGCAGTCGCCTCGGTCCCGATGCATCGGGACTTCATTGCAACGCTGCTGCCTGCGCTTCTTTGAAAAATCTCGCTGCGCTCGATGTTTTCAATCCCGATTTCATCGGGACCGAACCGAAAGAGGCAGCTTATGCAACGACTGGTGAGGCAAATGCAAAGTCAAATGTTGCTGGTTACATACTTTGAAAGAATCTCATTGTTTTATGAGCATTTTGTTTGTTTTGACAAACTTTTCTTACGAATAATGAGGGAGATGTAAAACGGTAATAAGTTCAAAGATGAGTAACTGGTAAAAGCGGTAGTAGGGTGTTTTGAAACAGGGTAAACTTTTCAATCGAAGCCAGGATTAAAATAAGATTTGATAAAGCAACACTTTAGAAATTGTAGACGGCCAGTGTTTGCAGGTAAACGGCTTCAACGTGTCAATGAAATGTCATTTGAACTGTCGTGGGCGGGCCGGACAAAAAGGCGGAGCCATTTTTTTGTCCTTGATTTTTTTTGCTACTTTTTTTTATTAGGAAAAAAAAGTAGAAGACTGTTCAGGAATCCAACAAGCTCACAAAAAGAAACGATGCAATACAATAACACCAGCATGTAAAATACAAGGCGCAAAAACCTTCACCTACCTACGCTCCTAAAGAAAAATTAAACGCCACCCGCGACCCGTCAGGCGCAACACCCAGGATCTGTATGCGGCCATTTCCCGCTTCCAACAACGCAGCTTCAATCTCCTTTGGATTGTTAACCTCGGTACCATTGATAAAAGCAATGATGGTTCCGGGAGGAATACCGATCTGGTCAAAAAAACCGCCTCGCAATACCCGCGTGACCACAACGCCGGAATTCAAAGCGAATCGTTCTTTTAACGTTGGCGTGAGGGGCGCAAATACAGCCCCGAGTTTTTCATAGATCGCACGAAGCGATTGGGCAGTCTCAGTCGAAGCCGGCCCACGCTCTTCGCCTTTAAGGACAACCCGCACCTCTTTTGATTGACCGCCCCGTAAGTAAGTAATATTGACAGTATCCTTCGGCCGATGCCGGGCAATGCGTTCGGAAAATTCCGAAGAGGAAAATAATTCAACGCCATCAACCTCTTGAATGATATCGCCTTCTTTCAATCCGGCTGCAGCGGCACCGCTGTTGGGCTGAATGTCGGTGATATACACGCCTTGTACGGAGCCCGGCGTGATGCCTTGTTGTTTGAGGTATTGATCTTCTGCCGCAGGCGCTGGAAACGAAACACCAAGGATCCCGCGTTGAACGGACCCAAATTGTTTCAAATCATCCAATATTTTTTTTGCAAGATTGACGGGGATCGCGAAGGCATAGCCGGCATAGCTGCCGGTAAGCGAGGCGATGGCGGTGTTGATACCGATGAGCTCGCCGTTTGTATTAACGAGCGCACCGCCACTGTTGCCGGGATTGATGGCCGCATCAGTTTGAATAAAGGATTCAATGGCTGTGCCCGGCTGCTGACCGCCATCGGCTGTAGTATTGATGATTCCGATACTTCTGCCCTTGGCGCTAATGATGCCGGCGGTGACCGTGGTATTCAAAGAGAATGGATAGCCAACTGCAAGTACCCACTCACCTACTTCTACCTCATCAGAATTACCTAGCGCTACTACCGGCAGCTCGGTTCCGTTTATTTTTAAGAGGGCCAGGTCTGTATTTGGGTCGCGGCCCACCAGGTCGGCTTCAAATTCCCGGCGGTCTGTTAAGATCACCATGATCTCCGTTGCATTTTCTATGACGTGATTGTTGGTGGCAATATACCCGTCCGCGCTGATAATCACCCCGGAACCGGAGGCTACCGAGGGACGCCCCTGGCGGGGATCCGATCCATACATCTCTTCTTCGCCACCACTGTTGCCACTGATACTTTTGATGTGCACAACTCCCGCGGTAACTTCCCTGGCCGCAGTCACAAATTCGGGGGCCGAAGTTGCCGAAGCTGCACGAGGCTTTTTTGTGACGGTTTTAATTTTACCCGGAGATCCCGATGCGGTTTCTGACGATTGATTTTTCAAGACAAGGAAATAGATCGCAATGGCTGCCACCACTAAAAGAAGGATCGTAATAAAAAAGGATGTGGTCTTTTTCATGAATTACTTGTGAGACTTGGTTGAAAAAATAGGGATTGGAAAATGCCGAATAAATTTTCATCAGTTTGGCCCTATGCAAATCCAATGTATTGGCCAAGCTGCTAAAACTGTTCCAGTAAAGTTTACCCGGCAGTCGTTCAACCAAAGTTACGCAAGCGATGTGTTCGTCACAGACATGGTTGAATGGTTGCGCTGGAAGCACACTGCCTTCAAAGCTGATCAAAGAGAGGGCTAACCAACAGGCCGGCCTCCTCGCCTACGGCTGAAAATTGATGATATGATCAGAAACCCGGTAATTTTTAGTGGGGTAATTTTTCCCGGAAATAGCCATATACCCAGGTGCCGGCGATGGCGCTTAACAAGACCACGATGATCACCAACGCCCCGGTACCGATCTGAGCAAACAGTGGACCAGGGCAGGCGCCCGTCATCGGCCAGCCGAAACCGAATATAAGGCCGCCGATCACCTGCCCTTTATTAAAAACTTTCGGATGAAAATGGATCGGTTCCCCATGAATCGTTTTTACATTGAAGCGTTTGATCAGCCAGACGGAGATCATGCCTACTACCACCGCGGTGCCGATCACCCCGAACATGTGAAAGCTTTGCAAACGAAACATTTCCTGGATGCGAAACCAGGAGATGATCTCCGCCTTTACGAACACGATGCCAAACAGGAGTCCGACTGCCAGGTACTTGAAGTTGTACCACCAGGGATGGCGCAGCTCCGTTTCATTCCCATACAGATCCTCCATAAATACTTCGTCTACGCCTGCGGGTGATTCTGTACTATTGGTATTCATAACATATAATTATTAAAAAGAAATTGTTGAAATTGTCCACCGCACTACAACCGAAGAATAAGAGGAAGTAACAGGTTGGCCATGATAAATCCGCCAGCCATGAAACTAACGGTTGCTATTAACGAAGGAACCTGCAGATCACTTAACCCCATGATGGCATGCCCGCTGGTACATCCTCCCGCATAGCGGGTTC
Organism: Ferruginibacter sp.; assembly: GCA_030655145.1. Classification (GTDB taxonomy): domain Bacteria; phylum Bacteroidota; class Bacteroidia; order Chitinophagales; family Chitinophagaceae; genus Ferruginibacter. The sequence goes on along the minus strand of JAURWD010000007.1, from coordinate 4,170 downwards.
CGAAGCCCACAAGAAAACCACCGCCAACCAGCATGATGAATCCTCTCACCGTAAACAAGGCTTTCCAGCTGAATATTTCCGCTGGCAGCAGGTCTGACCGATCAATAATGCCATAACCTTGCAACTCTTTTACCAGCGCGGGATGCACCACTACAGGTTGTGGATCTGTCAAGAGTTGCGCCGCAATGATTCCGCCCAGCAAGATGCCGGCGACAAAAAACAAGTTCCATTGTTCCTTCTTCCAATCATATTGAAAAAACTGCACCTTGCCCGGGAAGCAGGCTGCACAAACATGGCGCAGGTTAGCAGAAATGCCAAAATGTTTGTTACCTAACAACAGCAACGCCGGCACAATTAATCCTATTAATCCACCGGCCAGGTACCAACTCCAGGGCTGTCTCAATATTTCCATCATGTAATCCAATATTTTAAAAATGAATCTCAAACCTTACTAAACTTTTAACAACCAATCAACCGAACACCTCTTTAAGAATGATAAATATTCCCATCAACAACACAAACCAGCCAAAACCTTTTTTTAGTTTTTGACTATCGACTTTCTGGCTGAAAAAGCCACCAATAAAAATTCCCCCAACCGCAATGGCCGTGATGACCAGAAGTAGCGTCCAATTGATCGTATGCAATCCCAGGTCACCCATAAATCCTATGAGTGAATTCAGTGAAATGATCAGCAGAGAAGTACCGATCGCGTGTTTCATCGGCAGCCCCATAATGATCACCAGGGCGGGTATCAGTAGAAATCCGCCACCAGCTCCAAGAAAACCGGTAACGAGGCCGATCAGCAAACCATAAAACACCAATACGCCTGGCTTTTGTTTTACCGCCTGGCGGGAAGGAAGAGTTTTGTTACGGATCATGGAGTACGAAGCTGCCATCATGAGCAGGGAGAATACAACCATGACAAATAGCGCATGGGTTACAGTAAAGGAACCGATGCGAAAAAAAACATCGGGCAGGTAGGGAATAATAAATTTCCGGGCGATGAACACCGTGGTGATGGAGGAAGAACCAAACAACAGCACAGTCTTAAAATTTACGAAACCCTGGCGGTAATTATTGAACGCTCCCACCAGGCTCGTGAAGCCGACGATGAAAAGAGAATATGAAATTGCAAGCGTTGGTGAAACGCCAAACAAATAGACCAACACGGGTACAGTAAGAATAGACCCGCCACCGCCCATGAGCCCCAGGGTTACCCCGATAAATAAGGATGCGATATATCCTGCTAGTTCCATTGAAAGTAAAATTGAAGGCAAATTATAACTGTCTGCGTGATAAATATCACAGAGCGAATTTGTTTTAATGTATTCCTTGAGTTTCATTGGAAGAAGGATGATTGCGTTATTCTTTTACGACATCCCGCACAAGCAGCTGAAGCAACAGGCAACGGCTTTGAAGTTTCATATACATTGCCCTCCAACCATTTTATTATCATATTCATTTATGAAAGTTGCCACGGCTCCTGCTTTGAAATTTTATTAACCGGGTGAGTGCGGCAACGACTAAAAGCATTTACACACCAGCGTTAGCCTGATCAAAACCTTGTCCTATACTGGCCCCGCTATCGCGTGATTTTTAATTCCAATGCTCGCCTTGCCTCATGCACTAACCCTGGTTGGGAAATGGATGACGGTAAGCCAGCAGGCGAAGTGCATTGAACACCACGAGCAAGGTTGATCCTTCATGGCCGACCACGGCAGGACCAAGAGACGCGTAACCGGCAATCGTAAGCGGTATCAACACGGCGACCATGCCGAGGCTAATGACCAGGTTTTGACGAATGATCGCATGGGCTTTTTTACTTAGGCCAATAGCGAAGGGAAGGTTACTTAATTTATCGGCCATCAATGCGATGTCAGCCGTTTCCAGGGCTACATCAGAGCCTGCGGCGCCCATGGCAATACCGACGTTACTTTTGGCCATGGCTGGCGCGTCATTCACACCGTCCCCTACCATCGCTACTTTTTTCTCAGTTGTTCTTAGCTTTTCAATCGCCGCAACTTTTTGCTCTGGTAATAAATTACCCATCGCTTCCGTTAGTCCGATCTCGTGCGCAATGGCTTCCGCAACTTTCTGGTTATCTCCCGTAAGCATGATCATTTTTTTGATGCCCAGTTTCTGAAGATTTGCCAGTGATTGTTTTGCATCGGCACGAGCCACATCCATCAAGGTGAGTGAACCCAGGAACTTGTCATCACGTTGAACCAACATGGTGGTATTTCCATTGCTTTCCAACTCAACCGTAGCATCCAACAACTCTTTTGGCAACGAGGCACCGTGCTCAGAAAACAGCTCCTTATTTCCAATGCGAATGACTGCACCTCCGTAATTTGCCTGGACACCCCTGCCGGTGATCGCCTCAACATTCGTTGCGGGTTGCACCGGCTTTCCCAACTTTGCGAGCCCATCTTTTACAATCGCGGCGGCCAGGGGATGATCGCTTAATTGTTCAACCGCGATGACCGTTTCCAGGAACTCCGCTTCAGTAATTCCCGCTGTTGGATAAATTCCGGTGAGTTTCGGTTTACCTTCAGTCAGTGTGCCGGTTTTGTCAAAAGCAATCGCACTCAACGACCCTAACTCTTCGAGCGGCTTGCCCCCTTTGATCAAGACACCACCCCGCGCTGCCCTCGCTACCCCGCTTAAAACCGCACTGGGTGTTGAAATGGCCAAGGCACAGGGACTGGCCGCCACCAGCACGGCCATAGCCCGGTAAAAACTGGCACTGAAAGGTTCATCCACCACGAGGTAGGCAAACAAGAGTAATACCACTAATATCAGCACGGAGGGCACATAATATTTTTCAATTTTATTTGTAAAATTTTGCGTGGGGGATTTCTGTGTCTGTGCCTCATTGACCATTTTAACCAGGCGTGCAATGGTAGAATTTTCAGCGATCTTACTAACGCGGATCTCCAACACTTCTCCCCCGTTAATAGAGCCGGCGAAAACGCGGTGTTTGTCCTCAAGCTTTTCCGCAAGGGTCAGGTCCATTCCCGGATCAGCCATGGGTTCTTTATCAACCGGGATACTTTCGCCGGTGATCGGTGCCTGGTTAACGCTGCTGCTGCCCTGCACTACAAACCCGTCGGCCGCTATTTTAGAATTTGGTTTTACAACCACCAGGTCGCCCGGTTGAAGCTCAACGATCGCTACCTCTACCAGGTCGTTACCCTGCTTTTTCAACGCAGTTTGTGGCGTGAGTTGGGTAAGGGCGGCAATTGATTTTTTTGCCTTATCCATGGCAAAATGTTCTAGAGAATGCCCGAGACTAAAAAGAAACAACAACAGTCCGCCTTCGGCCCACTCTCCGAGGAGCGCCGCACCAATGGCCGCAACCAACATAAGGAAGTCTATTTCAAATTCACCCTTCCGGATACCGGTTATTGCTTCTTTGGTCGTATAAAACCCGCCAAAGAAATAGGCCCCGAAGTAACAACCCAGCGAAATCCACGGCGGCAGGCCCTGCACAAAAGAAAGGCCGAATCCAATGGCCAGCAGCAAACCGCTGAGGGCAGCAAAGATCAATTCTGTCCGTTCGCCAAATATGCCTCCATGCACATGCCCGTCATGATCTGTTCCGGGTGAATGGCTGTGGCCAGAATGATCGTGACCGGAATGATCATGCCCGTCGTGCGCATCGTGATGGTGGTGATCAACTTCCTTACCACTACCGGATACGCCTAACTGTTTTGAAGAAGGTATCGCCTGCACAGGTTTCAAAATCGTAAGCTCTAACTTGTTTAATTCGGCGTCAATTTTTTTGTTTGTTATAAGCCGGTGATCATATTCCATGCTGATCCATCCGCTGGCCGAGGCTGAAGCGGAAAGAATGCCCGGAACTTTCCTGAGGCTCGCTTCAATCAACCCTGCATGCCGCACGTGCCGGATGCCCTTAACTTCCACCAGGCGATGACCAAACCTTCCTGTTATTTCTGCGCCTGACTCCTGTGAAAGTTTTTGTACCTGTTCAATGGAAATAATTGCCGGGTCATAATGAAAACAAAGCTGGGCGCCGGTATCCGTTGTTTGGGGCACAATGTGAATCTTTTCGATACCGCGGTGTTGGGCCATGGCTGAAATAATGCGCCCGACACATGCGTCCTGTTCATCCGGAACATCTGGTAAAACCAGGTCGAGGTTAATGCG
>JAURWD010000003.1 GCA_030655145.1 Ferruginibacter sp. | reverse complement strand
ACAGGCATCGAACGCAAGCATATAAAAATAGCCATTGCGTGTTACGAACGCCAGCTAACAGGTATGAATAGCCGCTTCGATCAATATGTGCAGGGAGACCACACAAAACTTAGCGCAGGGGAGATCAATGGTTTTAACCTTTTTGTGGGCCAGGCAAAATGCGGCACCTGTCATTACGCTCCGCTATTCAACGGCGCCATTCCGCCTTATTTCGAGATCACGGATCACCGCTCCCTGGGTGTACCGGCAAAAGATACCATGGACGTATACGCGCTGGATGGAGATGTGGGTGTGTTCAAAGCAACCAATAATCCATTTTTCAATTTCTCCTTCAAGATCCCAACTGTACGGAATGCGGCACTAACGGCACCGTATATGCACAACGGCATTTATCGATCCCTGGAACAGGTGGTTGATTTTTACAATGATGCTGCCGGGAATAAATTTGAAAAAGATATGAGACCGGGCATGAAGGGCCTGCCGTTTTTTATGATCCTCAGCGAAAAATTAAATCTTACGCCGCAGGAAAAGGCAGACCTGGTCAGTTTCATGGGATCCCTTACCGATACCAGTTGCGCTACCAATGTGCCAAAACGGTTACCCGTTATTTCTGGTAAACACGCGAAACTTAATGATCGTGTGATCGGTGGAATTTATTAGCCTTTTATCCAGGTCTATGGTTATGGTACAGGCACTACGGTCCAGCTATTGGTTCTCCTGCTCCAGATGATCGCATAGTCACTGCCATGGTTCAGGCGGAAAGTTTTTGCCGTGCGGCTGTTACCAAAGCGCATCCACCCGTATTTATAAACGTCAAACTTAAATACAAAGGGCTGGCTGGTTTTTAACGGCGCTTCTGAATAGGTTTTTCCATCATCCGACAGGTAGACGGTCATGTCATCATTTCCATACAAATACAAATAGATCCAACTTGCATCGTTCGTAGCAGGTGGTGGATTTTGTTGCGGCTGCGGCGCCGGGTCGGGCGTGTTAGTTGGTTCCGGTGCATTTACGCCGTTTGCATAATTCCAGCCGCGGGAGATCGCGTCAAGCCGGTCGTTTTTAGCAGGGTGGGAGGCGCTTGCTCTTGGGGAAGCAATCACCGCCATTCCTTGAATCGCTTCTTCTCTTGTAGCACCCAGCCGGGCCATTACATACCCGGAAAAATAATCCGCCTCTATCTCTTTTGGTGGCGTGCTGCCCCGCCGATCTACCAGGTGATTTCTATAATGATGGCCCATTTCGTGCGCCAGTACGCTGATGGATGCCCATTTCGTATTCGCTGCACCATCGAGGTTTTCTAAAAAATCATTGTCATAAATGATGTAACGCTTATTATTCATGATCGTCGCATAGGCGTTGTTGATACCGTTCTGTTCCTGCACCGTAAAATTCTCTTTCCAGTTGATGCTGTCCAACATTGTATTGATGTAGCTGCGGGCTTCATACACAGACTGGAACTTACTTTGCAAAGATTTTGGCGGGATGATAATTCCACATTGATTGACTTGCTGAGCCCCGCCGTAAATAGAAAAGAAGAGTGCAAAAAAAACTAGTACAGGTTTCATATAACATCAATTTATGACGCGCCGCTGGTCGTCTTCAGTTGCTACAAAAGTTGGGTAAATAAAATCTTCTGGTGAGTGGAATACAAGAAGTAAGCCAGCAATTTTTTTACCCACTAAGTACTGTCCGTGACGGTCTTAAGAAGTTTTCTTCCCTATTAGAAACAAGTTGCTGCTAGTTAGATGGCTTATGCAAATCGTTGCAGATATTTTATCGGGAACCGTTGGTAAGATGTGTCGGTTATGTGCACGACCGTGAGGCCCGGATTTTGGGGAGAGTTTTTGTTTAATGTTGATTTGAAATTGTTACCTGCCAGGCGAGATGCTAGCCCTTATTTTGCGCCAGGTAATTTTCGAGTGATTCGGCGATCAACGCCTCGTTCTTGAAGATCCAGTCCGGGATCTCAGAGCCGCTGATCTTCCATTGATCATTTTCCCTGATCGTTCTGAAAGTATAGCGATTGTCCCGTTCGTCATTCGTATCGGTGTCGTAAAACAGATCTTTCCGCTTGCGGAAATTAAATTCCCGCAGTCGCCCGTTTACTTTAATGAGGATGGTGAAGGTTATATTAGTTGCAATGGCCATTACGTTCTTTTTGGTACTAAGCCGCAAAGGTAAGCTAACAATTTTGCAGGTGAACCATATGTGATTAATTTGAAAGTTTTCAAATTTTTGAAAGAGAGGGAGCCGAAGTTTTCCTTGTTTATTCAGTGATCCGGCCCAGTCACCACTATGAACAATTCACTGCCGTTCTTCAAAAAATAACCGGAAGCATTCCCCATTTTTCACAAATTAAAGAGCGGTTTTTACCAGCTTACTACCTACATTTGCTAAAAATGTTAGCAATCATGCCTACCGATATCATGCGAGACACACCTGCACCGACCTTAATTCCATTTATAGATTTTACAGTTCCTGCAGGATTTCCTTCACCTGCACTTGATTACATGGAGGAACGGATCGACCTTACCAAGGAACTTGTCAAACATCCCTTATCTACGTACATTATGAAGGCAGAAGGCGATTCTATGATCAACGCCTTCATACCAAACCATACCAAGTTGCTGGTCGATCGATCCATTACGCCGCAGAACGGCGATATCGTAGTTGCCGTGGTAAACGATGGATTTACGGTCAAATTTTTAAAAAAGAATGAACGCAAGGCCTGGCTGGTACCGGCGAACAGTAAATACCGCGAGGTAGAGATCACGCCGGAAATGGAAGTCACCATCTGGGGTGTGGTCATCCATATCATCACTGATGTAAATGACATTAAAAGATGTATGCATTAGTCGATTGCAATAATTTTTACACTTCGTGTGAAAAGGTATTCAGTCCCGCCCTCGAGAAGAAGCCCATTGTTGTATTGTCGAACAACGATGGCTGTGTCATCTCGCGAAGCGAAGAGGCGAAGCAAATCGGCATTCGCATGGGAGCACCGGCGCATATGATCGAAGACCTGATCAAAACAAATCAGGTTAACGTGTTCAGCTCCAATTACACCTTGTATGGTGATATGAGCGACCGCGTGATGAAAACCCTTTCTGCCTTTGTACCGCGGATGGAAATTTATTCCATCGACGAAGCCTTTCTCGACATGCATGGGCTTCCGCAGGGTGACCTGTTAAAACTTGCCTTCACCATCCGCCGCACCATCGGCCAAAACACGGGCATACCAGTCTGTGTTGGTGTAGCCCCTACTAAAACGCTTGCAAAAATGGCTAACCGCTATGCGAAAAAAATGCACCGGGAGGCGGGCGTGTTCTGGGCAGCGAACCAGCGCCTTGTTGAAGAAATGTTGCGTTACACGGACGTCAGGGATGTTTGGGGCATCGGTCACCAGCACAGCAGGATACTGAAAGCAAATGGTTTCAATACGGCCTTCGACCTTACCCGGGCACCTGATGATTGGGTGCGGCAGCATCTTGCAGTTGTTGGCCTGCGACTGGTAAATGAATTGCGCGGAATACAAGCCCTTGGCCTGGAAGAAGAGCAACCGGCCAAAAAAAACATTTGTACCAGCCGTTCTTTTGGCAAGATCATTACAGATAAGAACCTGGTTAAGGAAGCCATCAGTAATTATGCAGCATCCTGTGCTGCCAAATTAAGCGGTCAACAGGAGTTGGCGAAACAGCTAAGAGTATTTGTACAAACCAATCCCTTCCGGGCGCAGGATCTCCAGTATTTTCGTTCCATCATTGTGCAGTTGCCCCTTGCTACTGCCAGTGCGCTCGACATCATCCGTTATGCCCTGAAGGGATTTGAGATCGTTTACCGCGATGGGTTCAACTACCACAAAGGCGGGGTGGAGCTCAGCGATTTTGTTCCGGCAGATGCCGTTCAATTAAATTTATTTGCGGGAGAAAATAAAAAGCAACAGAAGGCCATGGCAGCAGTTGAAGGGCTCAACAAGTCGCTCGGGAAAGAAACGGTGAAGGTCGGCATACAGGGTTTTGCAAAATCATACAAGATGCGGGCAGGCATGCTTTCACCAAAGTACACCACGAAGCTGGCTGACGTCATTACCATAAAGCATTGAGATGTTCCACATTTTTGATCCACTCAGAACCGACATGTTGCCCCGATTTCTTGAGCTCGGAAAAACATTTTTCGTGGCGCAGGAATACCACCATTACCAGGATCATTTTGCTACGGAGAAAAAAGTCAATTTGATTTTCACGAGTTATGACGATTCCGAAATAGCACGGGCGCATCTAGGGGCCATTGAAGGCGCACCTTACGCGTGTATCATTGACCTGAAAAATGAGCGCCATTACCAGAAGCTCTGCGAAATGCTCGAAGCCGGATCAAGGTACCGCGTTTTTTGGGCGGCTGTCGGGGATCCAGACTCTGTAAAAAAACGAATGGGCTTAAAATACAAGGACCATATTCGCAGGTACATTGATAAGCATACCACCTGGCGGATCGGTGGTGCCGAAAAGATCCGGCCCGATATTCAACTCATCTTTGGCGAATTATTTGTGATCATAAAAAGAGGTAAAGAAGTTTTAAGAATTAAATTTGATGAACTCGAAAAAGCCTGATCATGTGTTACGACATTTCCTTTACGGTGAGCATTGAAAAGATCGCTGATTATTTTCCCGACCTCATTTGGGATTCGCAGTTGGCCCTGGATTTTGACCGCGGTGTGCACATTCTCGGGCACGCATACGGTGAGCACCCGATCATTTACCGCAACAATGATGATAAAAGCCTGCACGTGAATTTGATGGAGTGGGGGATCATTCCCTATTATATTCATAAAGAAAATGAATTTGAGAAACAGCGGGCTTCGATGTTGAATATCCGGAGCGAAAAGATCCTGGATGACCCGAAAAGTTATTGGTTTAAGATCCGCAACCGGCGCTGCCTGATCCCCGTATCCGGGTTCTATGAACACCGCGAAGTAAAGGCGGTAAAAAATAAAATTCCTTATTTTATACAGGTAAAAGAACAGCCGCTGTTCTATCTCCCGGGCCTGTATTCCGTAGCAAACCTGGTAGACACCGAAACAGGAGAGGTCTATAAAAAATGGACCTTCGCGATTGTTACGCGTGCAGCAAACGGTGTGATGAAACAGATTCATAACGGCGAGAAAAATGGCAACCGGATGCCACTCATGCTACCATTTGAGTCGTCAAAAAAGTGGATTAGCCCGGAACTTTCGGAAGAAGAATACCGGGAATTGTTAAATTACGAACTGCCCTCCGAAGCGTTGGAATTCCGCTCTGTGTGGACCATCAAGAGCCCAAAATCACGGCCCGATGACAAAGCAAAAAATCAGGCATTTCAATGGGAGAATGTACCGGACATTTTAATTTTATGATGTGCAAAAAATTCTTCGTCAATCGATGCAAGGCTGGGTTAGATTCATAGCCATTGTCTGAATTCAAGATGATTTGATTTCTTTTGGAGGTGGCCCATCGCAATGGCGTGTAGCCGCTGTTGTTAAAAGTGGGTCTTAAAAATTTATTGTATAGCGTAGGATTATGAGATCCTTTTATACACGACCTGAGTAGCTTTAGTTTCCTCGCCTTCAGGCGTTATATTATACGCAGTGATGATCACCTCATCTTTATCCTTGATATCAATTTCGGTACGCCATCCCCAATGTTGCTCAAGTTCCGGCGTCACATAAGCATAACTGCCGAGCACGTCAAGAAACTTCCCGGCTTTTTTCCCTTCAGAAAACATCATCGCGGCCCCGTTGTGAAAACTGTCGATCCAGGCGCATTGAAATTTCTGCAGCTCAAGATGATACCCAAAGATCGCCATGCCTTCCAGCGGTTTGCCTCCAAAACTTCCTTTGTATTCGTGCATTATAAAACGTCCGTCCAGGATGAGGCGCATCGTGCCGCGTACCGGCGATTCGTCGGCGACATTATCCGGTTCAAACCAGGTTTTGGCATTGCCTTCCCATTCACCAACCAATTTCGCCAGTTCAAAATGCGCACCACTAAGTTTTGAGTTTTCAAGTTTCCCGCTCATGTTATTTTTTGTTTTGGATATTTTAAAGTGACCCTAAATTAAGGAGAAATAGCACATCGGATCTCCGGTACCCATCCCTTAAAGGCCGATCGGCATCAATGAACGCTAAGAGCCATGCCGGGTCAATTTATACAACACTTGTTCTTCTGTGTAGTATGTTTTGCGCATTCCCTTGGTATCAATGATGATCGCCGCGCCACCCGGACTCTCCGTCCGTTCTTTGTTGTGAATTTTCAGGAATTCCTTTACTTCCACGTTCACCTTATCCGGGTATTTCTTTTGAATATTTTTTATTGCTGCTTTTAATACCTTTTTGATCGCTGCAGCCAGGAGTTTTATTTTATCATCAGGGATCGCCTCAGCCACAGAATAAGGAGATATTTTTGCTTCCCACAAGATCTCATCAGAATAACCATTTCCAATACCGCGGATCATGTCCTGGTCCAGCAGGATGTTCTTGATATAAGTTTTTCGTTGGGTGATGGTTCGTAAGTATTTGTAAGTGACCTCCAACGCGTCTGGTCCGTTTTTATCCTCCGGGTCCAGCTTCACATTTGCATTACGCATGCGGTCGGTCAAGGCAATGCCCTTATCATTGTCAAAATGCAATTCCACGATAGTGAGTTTATGCTCCTTCTTTTTCTCGAACACGAAGATGTCGCCCGTAAGCATAAGGTGCAGACCCAGCAACGTTTTATCATCAAATTCAAAGCGCATCTCTTTGCCAGAGCGGTATATCTTTTTCAACACCTTCCCGGTAAGACGCTTCGCTAAGGCGGCCGGGGAATCTTTCAGTTTATTACCGTTAATGACTTTTACTTTTACGAGTTTTTTGTTTGAGAAAATCTTGTGCAGGTTATCGGCAAACACCTGTACGTCGGGTAATTCGGGCATAGATTTCTGTTTAGCTAATTAATGTTTAAGAACGTCGAGTTACGCAAACTGGCCTCGTCAGACACCTGCATAAGATAAATTATGTTTCTCCTGGAATGAAAATGACGGAACTTACAACCATCCATGGCATGGAATTTACTAAACAATCACCATGCCTGTTGTGTCGGCCTTGAAACAAACCAGTCAATGGTGTGTTATTCATTACTTCGCAGGATGTTGTAGACATTGCGGGACTTTACACATTATATTAATCAATGCAAGTACTCTGGAAATATTTTCGGGAACAACGGTGGCGGGTGTTCTTTGCGCTCCTGCTCGCTGCCGCGGCGCAGTTGTTAAGCCTCACCGATCCAATCATCTTTGGAAAGATCATCGATGACTATGCCACCAACCGCGGAAATCGCCCGGAGCAGGAACTCGTAAATGGAGCTCTATTCTGGCTGGGTATAGCCACCCTGATCGCTGTTGCCGCCCGCGTTGCAAAGGCCTTCCAGGAATATTTTACCCGGCAGGCAGTGCAGCAATTCGGGATGCAGATCTTTAATGATGGGCTGAAGCAGATCCTGCGCCTTTCTTTCCAGGAATTTGAAGAGCAACGTAGCGGCGAAACCTTGTCTATCCTGCAAAAAGTAAAAACAGATACGGAACGTTTTATCAATTCCTTTATCAATATTTTGTTTTCCACCATCGTCGGCCTGGGTTTCCTCGTTTGGTATGCCATCACAAAAAACTGGCTGCTGGTACCCGTGTTCGTTATAGGCATCCTGGTCCTTGGCTCGCTCACTGGTTTATTGAGTAAGAAGATCAAAACGGTGCAGCGATCCATCAATAAGGAAACGAACCAGATGTCCGGGGTAATAACCGAATCGCTGCGGAATATCGAATTGGTAAAAAGTCTGGGTTTAACCTTCCCTGAAATCCGTCGCCTAAAAATTCAAACGAAAAAGATCTATGATCTTGAAATGATCAAAACGCGACGGGTGCGCACCTTGTCTTTTTTGCAGGGAACAACCTTGAATTTATTACGGCAGTCGATCCTGTTTATCCTGCTCTGGCTCATTTTCCGGAACGTGCTGACCACTGGTGAACTGATCACCATGCAATTCATATCCACGTCGATCTTTATCCCCCTGCAGGACCTGGGCAACATTATTTTAAGTTATCGCGAAGTAGAAGCCTCCATCAACAATTTTCAAAAACTGATGGAGCAACCCATAGAACGCAGGCCGCTGGCGCCGGTCGCGACTGGTCCTTTAAGAAGCATTCGTTTTGACGATGTCGTATTTCGCCACAAAACGGCGCATATCAATGCCATCGATGGCGTGTCTTTCGAGGTAAAGGCGGGTGAGACCATTGCCTTCGTCGGACCTTCGGGCTCTGGCAAATCTACCCTGGTCAAATTGTTGGTTGGCCTTTACCCGCCAGTCTCCGGCACCATCTTTTTTAACGATGTACCGGCAACGGATATCCGCTATAACGAATTACGCCGCCAGATCGGCTTCGTCACGCAGGACACACAATTATTTGCGGGAACCATCCGGGAGAATTTCCTCTTTGTGAAACCCGATGCAACTGATGAAGAGATCATTGCCGTGTTACAAAAAGCTTCCTGCACTAATTTATTGACCCGGTCGCAGAAAGGCATTGACACTGTTCTAGGAGAAGGGGGAATGAAATTGTCTGGCGGTGAAAAGCAACGGATCTCGATTGCCCGTGCCTTGCTGCGCAACCCGCGCCTGCTCATTTTTGATGAAGCTACTTCCGCCCTCGATTCACTGACTGAAGAAGATATCACAAATACCATCCGGGAAGTTTCGCTCAGTCACGAGCAGGTGACCATCCTCATTGCACACCGGCTGTCGACCATCATGCATGCGGATGTGATCTATGTGCTGGAAAAAGGAAAGGTTTCAGAGATCGGATCTCACAACGCCTTGTTGGAACAAAAAGGATTGTATTATGCCATGTGGCGTCAACAGGTAGGAGAGCGACGCAATGAGCCCAGTTCGGTTGATGAACCATAAATTAGTCCGGTTTACCCGGATTTTCAAAACCGATTTCGTGTATTCGTTCTCGTCAGTCCCGCCTAACCAGTTTGAGTTAACCGCTTACAAAACCGACTATTCATCTTCAGCTGCCTTCGCTTCCAATCAAATTCTAAATAGGGGTTGGATTGAGTCCCTCGTCATTCGAACGGGCATATTCCGAGTTGAATGGTTTAAAAATCTGCTAAGTGGTAACTGCGATCTGTGCCCGTTCTCCTATATTTGATGACCACTTTTATAGCTGTACTGCTCAGCCTCAAGTAAACCCATTATCATGAAGTTTCAAGTTTTTGCCTTGGTAACCTTGCCTGTTCTGGCACTGGTTGGTTATTTCCAAGTACCTGCTCCTACTGAGTCCTCGCCCTTCCGGCAAATGACCGGACCAGTAACCGACACGACCAAAAAAGACAGTGTTATTTATGAAACGGTAAAAGGCCTGCCGCTAAAGCCCCAACGAAAAATTAATTTCACCACTTCTGAAGGCACCTGGACCTCGCTTGATATTAATGCCGATGGAAAGACGATCGTCTTCGACATGATGGGTGATATATTCACTGTGCCCGCAGCGGGCGGCACAGCGGTACCGCTTTTGAAAGGCATTGCGTTTGAGTCGCACCCACGATTTAGCCCTGATGGCAAACGCCTCGCTTTTATCTCCGACAGGAGTGGCGCAGAAAATATTTGGTACATCGATTTTGAAAAAAAGGATACGGTTCAACTTACAAAAGAAAAGAACCAGGCTTTTGCCAACCTTAGTTGGACACCCGATGGTGACTACATCATTTATTCGAAAGGTGGACTCATCCAGCAATTGTACATGATTCACAAAAACGGCGGTGGCGGTGTCCAGTTGATCGATGATAAAAATGTAAAGGCGATCGACCCGGTGGTGAGCGCTGATGGCAGGTATATTTATTACTCCCGCCGCAACGGCGCCTGGAATTATAATGCGCAATTACCACAATACGAGATCGGGCAGTACGACCGCGACAATGCAAAATCAGCCGTGATTACGTCCCGTTATGGTTCAGCCTTTACCCCTGTAATTTCTAAAGACGGCAAGTGGCTGGTATTCGGAAGTCGTTTTGAAGATAAAACCGGATTGTTGATCCGCAACTTAGAATCGGGCGACGAAAAATGGTTGGCTTACCCGATCCAACGCGATGACCAGGAATCACGGGCATCGATGGGCGTGCTTCCGGGAATGGCGTTTACCCCTGATAGTAAGGCCGTATTGGCCTGTTACGGTGGGAAGATCCATCGAATTCCAGTGGACGGAGCCGGACCGAAAGAGATCCCGGTGTCTGTGAACCTGCAATTAGAACTCGGACCAAAGGTCAATTTTAAATATCCCGTTAGTGACGTGGTAAAAACGCAGGCTACGCAGATCCGGGATGCAGTTCCTTCTCCCGATGGAAAGCGTTTAGCCTTTACCGTTTTGAACCGCCTGTACACCATGGATTATCCCAATGGAACACCGCGCCGCATGACGACAAATGAGTTTACGGAAGCGCAGCCAGCCTGGTCGCGTGATGGTAAATCGATCGTCTTCATAACCTGGACGCCAAAAGGTGGCGACCTGGTGAAGATCAATGCAACCGGTGCAGCAAACCTGCAAAAATTAAATAAAGAGCCGGGCCTGTACCTGAACCCGGTATTTAATAATGAGGGAGACAAGATCGTTTTTGAGCGCAGCCAGAAAGAACAGTTCAAAGCTTCAGTTGGACCAGGTTTCAACAATTCGAAAGATGAGATCTGCTGGGTTCCCGCCAACGGCGGAAATGTGACAATAATTTCGAACTCCCGTGGCCGTTATAACCCGCATTTTGTGAAAGGCAAGGACCTTATCTTCCTGAATAACGGTAACGGTGACCTGCTTTCTATTCAATGGAACGGCGCTGATGAAAAGACTGTGGCACACATCACCGGGATTACACCGTACGGATTTTCTGTTCCAAATACTAAATATGGTCCGGGTGCAGACAACTGCCTGCTCGCGGAAGCGTCCGCGACTGAACCGGAGAACAAAGCGCGGAACGCAGACCAGATCACACTTTCACCGGCAGGTGACCAGGCATTAGCCCAGGTGGCAAATGAATTGTACGTGGTCTCTGTTCCGAAGACCGGTAAAACAGTAAACATCTCTTTGTCGGATCCGGCGAATGCAACTTTTCCTGCAAGAAAGCTGACAGAACTCGGCGGTGAATTTCCATTTTGGGAAGAAAATAGTAAAAACATTCACTGGAGTCTTGGCAGTGCGCATTTCGTTTATGACCTTGACCAGGCAGAAGCCTTTGATGACAGCGTAAAAATTGCAAAGAAAGCAGAAGACAAACGAAAAGCCGATTCACTCGGATTGCTGAGTGATACTGCAAAAGCAAACCGGATCATCGCGAAGATCGATTCACTGAAAAAAGACATTAAACCGAAGGAAGATCCAAGGTATAAGGCCGAAGAAAGCCAGGTGAAAGTGTATTTCAATAAAGATATTCCCAAAGGCCTGGTGCTGGTCCAAGGGGCACGGATCATCACCATGAAGGGCGACGAAGTGATTGAGAATGGTGACATCTTAATTGAGAACAACCGCATAAAAGCGATCGGCAAAACCGGCACTTTGAATGCGCCAAAAAATGCGCATGTCATTGAGGCCGCTGGCAAAACAATCACCCCGGGCTTCGTGGATGTGCATGCGCATATGTGGCCACAATGGGGGCTGCATAAAAACCAGGTTTGGATCTACGCGGCAAACCTTGCCTACGGTGTTACTACCACCCGTGACCCGCAGACAGGTACAACCGATGTGTTGACCTATGCCGACATGGTGGACGCAGGTATGATGGAGGGGCCCAGGGTTTATTCAACCGGCCCGGGAGTTGGCTTCTGGGGTTATAACATCAAAGATTCAGCGCAGGCAGAAAGCATATTGCGCCAGTACAGTAAGTACTACCACACCAATTATATCAAGATGTACATAACTGGTAACCGCCAGCAGCGGCAGTGGATCATCATGGCCGCAAAAAACCAGGGCCTGATGCCAACAACCGAAGGTGGACTTGATATGAAGCTGAACCTGACAAACCTGTTGGACGGATATCCGGGACATGAGCATTCGTTCCCAATTTACCCAATGTACCAGGACCTCGTGAAAACAATTGCGACTGCCGGCATGATCGTGACACCGACCTTGTTGGTTTCCTACGGAGGCCCATGGGCAGAGAATTATTATTACGAAACAGAGAAACCATACCATGATAAAAAGCTGCAATATTTTACACCATACGAAGAGCTGGCAGAGAAGTCACGCCGCAGGGCAGGCTGGTTTATGGATGAAGAACATGTATTCCAGAAGCATGCGAAATCAATGAAGTCGTTGGTGGAAACAAATGGTATGGCCGGGATTGGAAGTCACGGCCAATTGCAGGGCCTTGGCTATCATTGGGAACTTTGGGCTATGCAATCCGGTGGAATGAAACCGCATGATGCC
>JAURWD010000336.1 GCA_030655145.1 Ferruginibacter sp. | reverse complement strand
AACTGCCCGAACTGGCCCGGCAATATTATTTATTGGTAATGGGGCTATGGAGTCGCGGTGGTTTAGATCACCATTTAGCTGGATCGTTATGTGATCAAATGGAGGGTCACCATGAAAGTCGGAATTTGTCGGCATTCCATTTTGCCAGGTATCAATGGTTACGCCTACGGACGGCGCAATGCCCGTATAACCCAGAGACATCCCAATACTATCGTAAAAATTGACGGACTGTTGCAACACGAAAGCAATGCCATCTGCACCGGAACCATCCTTACATCCAAGAAAAATGCTGAATTGATAATCGAAAGACTGCGACAGGTCGATTTTCTGGTTGTTCCAGATTGCGCCACTTTGATTAATGGTATCGGGAGTGAGCGTGTAGCAGTGACAGTCCATTTTGATCGCGTCGCCGAGCAGCGTATATTGGGCAGCCGCCGGTGCGACTACTATCCAGGATAGCAAGCAAATCAAAATTTTTTTCATTGTGGTTGAGTATAAGAGAACTACATCACCTTGGTAACGTAATTTTCAAATGCTAATTGTTGTAACAGAAGTAATATCAAATATAAATAATTCCCATTCTGGGCGCATTCATCATATGCCGAAACGGAAAATTTCGCCAAATGGCACTGATACCTATTAAAACTTTTCGAAAATGCTAAAAAAGCCCTCTATGGTTAATATTCGCGCAATAAATCAGGGATAAAGACTAACAATTATCATTGGGTACAGGTTAAAAATCTTTGGGAAAGAATCAATATTGGAGGAGATTTTTGGAAAATGGAGCAAATCAGCATCCTCAGTTTGCGAGTGAAATATCTTTAATCAGGAGTGCAAAAAGGGGAAAAAGGACATAAGCGTTTTAAAGATCAAACTGTAGGCGCAAAAAAAAGGCCATCCGTTAGGATAGCCTTATTATTAAATAGATGAAAAATTACCAGCCCTTTTTAGCCACACCGTCTTTTACCGCTTCCAGAGCTCTTGCTTCGCCGAGCATCGTGGTCATCTTGTTACCTTTGCCGTCATTACCCTGGGCCATGTATCCGCCGCGGGCTGTTTTTGTGATCACCGCATCCTGCATGGGAACGTCTTTTTCTTTCGTCTTCATGCAATAAGCTGTTAACATTTTTGACATTTTCTAAAAATTTATGGTTAGTAATATGGGTGAAGTAGTAAACTTCAAGGTACAAGCTACATAAATTATTGGTTTCAACAAAAAAACTGCGTCTTCCCCACACCAACTGAAAAATGCCACCCTACCAGCTGAAACAGCGCATTATAGATACCATTGATAGAAGTACTAAGCCTCGTTACCAGGAACAACTAAATCACTTGCGCAGGTATCAATAAAAAAGGTTGCCTTAGCAACCTTGAACACTGTAAACAATAATTGACCCTATTAAGATTTAAATACGCTCTATTTAGCAGCGTCTCCACTAATTGAAAGCATTCGCATAACGCAGTGGTGAATACGTATAGTCATTCAATGTATTTTCCACTTAGCTTGCTCAATGTACTGCTGTCCAACCGACTTTACTTTCGGCGAATGATTCAGGCCCATTTCGTCGACAAAGGCGAAGAAAGTAAATGCCGTGGCCAATAAGGCGATGTACAATATTTCGTGAAGATGTTGTTTCATTTTAAAGAAGTGTATTAATTTCTTCCGCAAATCTAACCAGGATGAAGTTCCTCTACAATCACATAAATGTGTGTTTCTGTGTGTAAGCCTATGGAAAACAAAAAGCAAATTCAAAAAGGAGAGAATCAGTCTTTAGGAAATATTACAAAGCTTTGGTATGAATCGCGGAGCTCACAAGAGTCAGCTAAACGATCTTGTCTTTGAAGGCCTTGGCAACGGCCTCACTTTTGCTGTTAACGTGTAGCTTTTCGTATATCTTTTTGATATGACTGCGCACTGTATCGATGGCAATGAACATTTCAGCCGCGATCATTTTATAACTATATCCATCAACCAACAATTGAAGCACTTGCTTTTCGCGGTCTGATAAGTTATAATCTTCTCCCTTTTCATTATTCATGGAAGAAAACATTTTGAGAACCTGGGTAGCAACGGAGGCCGTCATTGGAGCACCACCCGTTTGGGCTTCGGCAATATACTCGAGCAGTTTCGAGGGAGGCGTTTTCTTCAGGATATAACCGTTAGCTCCGTTACTGATCGCCTGGAAAACATTTTTATTGTCATCAAACACGGTGAGCATCAGGATCTTTACATCATTATCAAAGGACCTTATTTGTTTCAAACCTTCGATACCATTGACGCCGGGCATATCGATGTCCATCAAAATCACATCCGGGTCAAAAGCCTGCACTTCTTCCGATACATTACTGCAATTTTTGAACGCACCGACGACATCAAAGCCATCTGATCCACTGATCAACATGGTAAGGCCTTCTCTCAATTGGGGGTTATCTTCATAAATCATCACTTTGATCATGCGGGATTAGGTTTTGAGGTTTAATCGAAAAAATAGTAACACAAATTTAGTCCCGGACCTATTTTAAAACAACCACATAAAAATGTGACAGGCTGCTATTATTCGGAACGCGGCTAGAAACCTCGCCCGCCAGTAAACAACCGGTAGACCCTCGGGGCGACGGCCCGCAACAATGCCCCGAACGCCACGCATATCCCAAGGACAATTACCGGTGCCAGGAAATAGATCGGGAGCCGGTGGTAAGGAAATGATTTCCAAACATCAAAAAGGAAGGTAGTAAGGTAAATGATCAGGGGAACGTGTAGGCCATAAATCACGAAGGCGAACGAACTCGTCCACGCAAACCAACGTTGTTTCATGCACCATCGAACGACGCTGTCGGCACCATACCACATAGCAAAAATGCCGGCCACTACCGAAATTACATGTAAGCTGAGCAATATTGCGATTGACGACCTGGTATATAGCTCCAGTTCGAAAGCCATAAAAGTGCGGATCACGCTAACACCAAGGAAAAACAACCATCCAAGGTAATGACTGTACCAACCTGGTTTTTTCTCTATCGGGTAATTTGTTTTGCTCAACCAAATCCCTACCGTAAAAAAGAGTATGCCCTGTGCCTCTATAAAGACATACTGGAAACCGGCAAACCAGAGAACGAACATCAGGACAAACCATGGAACGGGGAATTTTGTAACCGCCCATTTGAAGAAAGGGTACAAAAGGTTGTAAATGAAAAGGCTCCGGATGAACCAAAGTTGAAATGAAATAGGCACCACAGCCCAGCGGTAAAAAATACCTTTAAAACCAATGGCGGAATAGGGCCGGTTGTCTCCCAGTTGATCGATACCTGCCTCTTTTACGAGGTGGGCTGTATAGGTAAAATGTTGCAGTAAAAAAGTAAGGCCCAAACCCACCGCACTCCAAATGAAATACGGAACCATCAAAGATTTGAACCGGCTTTTAACCCGCTCATTGTATGGCTTATGATCCTGGTAGGCGAATATATATCCCGATATGATGAACAGTAGCGGAATTCGAAAGCGAAGTGCGCCATTGGCGAGAAAATATTCTGTAAAGGTCGTAACGGTCAACGGTTCCTTTACCATCGTGAATGGTTGCAAGTAGGCTTCGTCAAGGTTGTAACCGTGCACCAGCATCAGCAACGCGATGCATACAAATGAATAAAACCGAAATTTCTGACTGACAAAACGATTCATAATGCTGATAACCAAAAAACTATTAACGCTAACGCTTACACGAGCGGCACTTTAAAAACTATTTCGGTGCCTTCCCCTGCCTTTGAGTGAATCGCGACTTTGCCATTCATTCCATCTGCTCTTTTTTGCATGTTGCCCAGGCCATTTCCATTGTCTGCGGCCGCAACATCAAACCCGATCCCATTATCTTTTACCACCAGCAACAACACTTTATTTCGCACAGTGATTGTCAAGACTAATTTTTCGGCTTTGGAATACTTCGCTGAATTATTAACAGCCTCCTTAAATACCAGGAAGAAATCCCGACGAGCTTCCATATTAAGTTTGATGTCATACACCTCCTCGTCAATAATAAATTCCAACGCAATATCTTTTGGCTCCAAAACATTAATGGCAAATTCCCGCATGCGGGCGACAATTTTTTGCATGCTGTCATTGCTTGGTTTGATGCTCCAGACAATATCATCCATAGCGTCCATCATTCGTTGACTGTTATCCGTGATCTTCGCGAGGTACTCCGTCGTTTTAAGCGCATCGGTGTTCATTTTACTCTTGGCCATGGCACTTAAAATGTTGATCGTACTTAGGGTACTCCCCATGTCATCATGCAGGTCGCGGGCCACGCGTGTTCGCAATTTTTCCACCGCAAGTAACCTCTGTACCCGCATATCATGTAAGGCGTAAATTATGAGGGCGATAAAAAACAGAACGGTGCTGATAAACCACTTGGTAGACCAAAATGGCGGCTTGATGACGATCTTTATTTCCGTGGTGGATTCTGAGCGTTGGCCTTCGATATTCTCGCAGTAAATTTTAAATGTATAATTACCCGGTGGTAATAAAGAGTAGTTTACAAAGGCAGACTTGTCGGCTTTGATCCAGTCTTTATCCAATCCTTCTAACTTGTAGTAATACGTCAACCGATCTCGTTGGATATAACTGAGCGAGGCAAAAAATATACTGAAGGAGTTCTGGTTATTTTGTAGGCGCACCAGGCCGTGCTGCATGATGGAATCGATTGGCTGAAACTCGTTGAAGATCTTGAAATCAGTGATCGTTACCGGTGGCGGCATGGTATTCATCGAATACACTGCGGGATGAAACATGATCAAGGCATTGCTTCCCGCGAACATGAGGTAACCGTTGGAAAGCTTAAGATCGGCGGAATTTGTTTTTTCTCCTAACACGATCCCGTCCTTCTTACCATAGGGCATAATGCGATGGTTAATCGGGTTATAACGGCAAAGGCCATTCGCAGTTATAACCCAAAGAAATCCATTGCCATCCATCCGAAGTCGCTCCACGGTGTTGGAAGGTAATCCGTCTGCGTAAGTAACGAGCTGAACGGTTTGTCTTTTTTTATTAACGAAATTCAGGGCACCTGCGCCAAGTACTATAACACTGTCGTTTAATTGTTCAATGTCATTACCGCTGTTACTAAAAAGACTGTTGGCTGTTTCGTTTTTTGTATAATGCTGAATGATATGACCAGTTCCCGGGTGCACCGCATAAAATCCTTTTGCATGTGTTGACAGCCAGATCAGTCCCTGCCGGTCGATGAATACTTTATAAATTATGGTTTCAAGATTTAAGATTTCGGTAAACTCTCCACCATGATACCTGATCAACTTTCCCTCTTCGGTCCCAAACCACAAATTGCCCTCCATGTCTTCGGTGATATAACGGATGGCAGAATGATCGAACACCTCGGGTTGTAAATAGCGTGTCGTTTTTTTTGCCAGGTTATGCACCAGGATGATCCCGCTGCTGCAGCCGATCCAAACTTCTCCGGTTGCAGATTCGCGGGCCATGCACCAGGTGTTCTTTATATCATCTTTTGCCTCAGCCGTCCAGGAGGCGGGCGGCAAGTCTGCGTAAACGTTATTATCAATTTTTTCAAAAGCAGCACTCACCGACTTCACACCACTACCCCACGATGTGATCCAATACTGGTTATTGGGTAATTCAAGTATGTCAGTAATGTAAGTCGATGATTTCCTGTTATCGAAGATGAGGTTTACTACGGAGTAAGCTGCTGTGCCCAGGGCCGTAAAATATAAGCCCTGGTCTGTTGCTACCCAAATGCCTCCGTCCTTATCTTCTGTTGCCTGGTAGATGGTTTCGTAACTGATGTTGATGTTATCATTCCCGATGCTGCTTTTATGAAACTGGAATCTCTTTAAGCCATTATTAAAATTAAACAGGGCTTCCATGCCGTAAAACCACAGGTTGCCATTCTTGGTTTCATAGATGTGATTTACCGTAGAATAGCCGGCAGATCCGGCGTTTAAACCAATGGTATCCTGGTGTAAGAATGTTGTACCCGCACTATCCAGGCAAATCTTAAGTTGTTGGCTTCCCGGCGAGACAGCATCGCCGAAAAGCCAGATTCTTTTTTGATGGTCGACATGCACCGCGGAAATTTTCTTACGGGCGGAAGGGTTATCAAGCAGGGCTAACCCATTAGGATTGTGTTTCCAGGTCCATGCTGATTCTGTATTCCGATCGAAGATGCAAAGACCGCTGTCAGTTGCAAACCAAACTTGCTTTTTTTGAACTTCTTCGTATACACCCAAAAGCGCGTTTTTCCATCCCCGGGGAAGTGGAAACGGGTGATTATCCTGGAAGCTGTTAGCAGCCTTACTATACTGTAAAATACCGTAGCCGGATACATTCAGATACAATTCGCCGGCGGCATCAAGCCAAAGAAAAAATCCAGCCCCGGCTGGAATCGACTTGTTAGTTTGCAATTTTATTTTTCGGTAGGTAAAATAGGACGGATCGAAAATCCCAAACTCACGTATACCTGTAAACGCTATAAACAGCTTCCCGCTGTCGGCCGGAATTACCTGGTGAATGCTCGCGTCAGGCATCTTGTCCGACCCTGGCTTCTCCGTGCTAAACTGGATGAATTTTCGACCATCGAATCGTTGCAATCCATTTGCAGTTCCTACCCAGATAAATCCTTTTTCATCCTGGTACACGCTACTTACGACATTGCTCAGTAATCCTAAGCCATCCTCTGTTGAGAAACGGTTGAAAGTAAAATTTTGGCCGACAGCGCCAGCACAGCTTAGGGAAAAGAGTATCAGGTAAAATATTCTCATTTGTGAAATGCACAATAGATATTAGTCTGGAAGAACAATTTACGCAAAACCGTCATTCAGGCAAAACCCAAAACTTTTGTGAACCCAAATCCGGTTAACTGTTACTTTTTGTTGATCTGGCCGCTGCCACTGACGTGAGAATTAACAGTTGCGGGATTGCCCCAGTATTCGATCACTCCCGACCCATGTATGCTTGCATCTAATTCATTCGAAACCCGCAGCCTTATTTGACCTGAGCCATGAATTTCCGCATTAGCTACTGTCGCGTCGCTGGTAGTTGCGGTGATTGACCCGGAACCATTTACGTCATAGACCGCCTTATCGAAGGCGCATTGTTGTACAATGATGCTGCCGGATCCATTGACATAATTCTCAAGCATTTCCCCCTGCTGGAAATTCGTCCCCGTCATTTTACCGGAGCCGTCAATACGCATGAAGGAAAGAACAGGAATTTCAATTGCGACACGAACATTACTATTCCTGATTCGATGACCGGATTTGAACCCGAGGTGAAGGACGCCGCCGACTATTTTTGTTTCGTATACCGGCAATAAGTTTTGATATGCCGTTACCGAAACTTTTTGCGTGGGGCCATAACTGATAGTTGCTTCCGCGTCACCGTCCAGTTGCACCTGGGTGAACGACGGAACATTTCTGTTTTCCGTGCTTACCGCTCCTTCGCCACGAATGGACTCTTTATTACATGCGGCTAAAAATAAAACCGCGATGCACATTAACATTGAATACTTGTTTAGTTGAATATTTTTCATAAAGGCAAAAGTATCCTTGCAGCTGTTCTGCAACAATCACATAAAGGGGTGAATGAATGTTGATTTGGAGCCTTAAGCAAATCAGGATCTATACCACTGGTTAAAACACTTTAATCTAAACACAGAGAAAATTATGGAGGTGCTTCTCACGCTTTCACATATTTATGTGATGCGATAATGTCCGCTATTGGGACGGCGTTGTGATGAAAGGTTGAACATGCGGATAAGCTGCAATGCTGGCGGAATTAGATAGATAAACAGCAATAAATAATGCTTTTTTTCACATACTCATGCTATTGAAACCCGCAGGCATTCTGACCAAATTTGTGGTATAAAATTAATTAACCGTTGCACAGCAACATAAAAGTAAACACCATGAAAAAGTTAATCGT
>JAURWD010000334.1 GCA_030655145.1 Ferruginibacter sp. | reverse complement strand
GCGATTACGAAAGTTTTGGACTTGCTGCGTTAGAAGCAATGGCAGCCGAGGTGCCGGTAGTTTCAACTAATGCCGGTGGTTTACCAGAGATCGTTGTTGATGGTTACTGTGGGTATATGAGCCCGGTGGGAGATGTACAGGATATGGCGAAAAATGCATTTGCTATTTTATCAGATCCTGCAGTTCATGAGCAATTCAAAATGAACGCACTGGAACAGGCAAAGAAGTTTGACATCAGCAACATCGTTCCACAATATGAAGCTATGTATGCAAGGCTAATTAACTGATCAACGACGCCTTAACCACCCTTCAGGGTTGAGGTTTGACTTCTCATTACTGATAATAAGATCGATCGATCCTACGCCCTCATCGTTAGCGGCTACGCGTCCCAGTGACTGCCCGGTGCGTACGCTCTGTCCACGGGCTACACTAACATTTGTAAGGTTGCTGTAAGTTGTGAAGTATCGGCCGTGCTTAATAATCACCACCTGCATATTGTCAATGTTCGTAACTGAAGAAACCTCTCCGTCGAAAAGTGATTTCACTGTATTGCCAACGTCACTGCCAATAGTGATCCCCGGGTTATCTATTACGATTCCCACATCTTCCATTCGCTGTGTACCAAAACGCATAATGGTGTAACCTTTGTCTACCGGCCAAGGTAATGATCCACGATTGATCTCAAAATTGGCATTTAACTTAACATCTGCATCACTCGCAAGCAAGACACTAACAGGAGCGGCTTGTTTTGTTTTTGCTGGCGCAGCTTTAACAGGCGCTGTGTTGGTCGCCGTATTTTTGGTGTCAGTATTATTGGCTTTGGTTTCGGCATCCAATCTCGCTTTGGCCAGTTTAGCTTTTGCAATGGCTTCTTTTCGGGCTTCATCTTGTGCACGTTTGATGGCTGCTGCAATCGCGTTGCTCACTTTCTTCATCTGCTTCTTCTTGGCAGCGATCTGGCTGTTTAATTCTTTACCCTGCGCTTTAAGTTTCGAAACCAATTGATTTTTTTCCTGCTGTTGTGTTTCAAGTACGGTAAGCTCTTTGCTTTGTATTTGCAGTACCTGGCTTTTTTTCTTCTTGTTACCTGAAAGTTCCCCGATCCTTTGTTTCAGCAGATCCTGGGTACGCAAAATATTTTCACCTTGCATTTCGCGGTAATTGCGATAGCTTTTTAGATAAGTGATCCGCTTGATCGCGTCGTTAAAACTTGAAGAAGAAAAAATAAAATTCAGGAAATCAGAGTTGCTCCGGTTCTTGTAAGCATATACCATGCTCTTCGAATACTCCTGCTTCAAAGTATCGATCAGTAATTGTAATTTATTGATGTCTTTCTGTGATTTAAAAATCGTGTTGTTCAACAGATTAATATCCTTGCTGATGTTGTCGATTACGTTTCCCTGCAGGTTTAATTTGCGATTCAACAATGCCAGCTGGCCCAGGCTTTCTTTCGTTGTCTTTTTATTATTATCCAGCAATTGTTGAGTCTGTTCTATTTCCCTCTTTAATTGCTGGCGCTGTTTTTCAAGCTCTTGTTGCCCGGGTTGTTGAGCGATAGCGGAACAGAATATAAAAGTGGCCAGGAATGAAAGCAATATTTTAACCATGCGTAGATTTTACAGGATTCACAAAAATACAATGCCTTGGGCAAAGTTCTTTGATACAAAGATGGAAGAACGGCTGATTCGTTTAATTTACTACCCGTTAAATCGGTATCAATAAAAATAACGCTTACCTGCTTTTATAATTGGATGGAATATTAAAAGTGATAGATAATTCTTTGTTAAACTCATACTGCTTAAAGTTGAGCTTTATATCGATCTTATTTTTCTCCGAGACGATGATCTCCCTTGAAGTGGCGAATGGAACTCCATTGTTATTTTCATAATCACCATAAGTAATATCAGCAGTCCTGTTACGCGTCAAATCAACATCGTCAAGTTTGCTATGAAGTAGAACCCGGTCTGTTTTATTTAAAGTCAGCAGGTGCTTGAAATATTGGCCCAGCGTGGCAAGCAGTACTTTAGATTCGGTTTCTTTATATGAGATCACACTATCGGAAAAAAAGATCGGGTTACCAACAAACAGGTCCTGCAGTGTTTTCAGATCAAATGGTATTTGAGTGACCTCCTGCAAAAAATCCATAGAGCGGTAACTCACCTCCTTCTTCAATTTGTCTAAAACAAAAACGCTATCCTTTGTCACGAGTACACGAAAAGCCTCTACATTAAAAACAGTGGCATATCCTGATATCCAGATCATGCTGTCTTTTAAAATCCGCACATAGGCGGTAATGGTAGGTTGCTTGTCGCGTGAGTCTTCATATTCAACCTTAACCTTTGCCGAAAATGTTTTGAAATCAATTTTTCTTTTTGCAAGCGAAGCCATTTCGGTTTTTATCACAGCAATGGAATCTTCAGCCGATGACCTGGTTATGTGAACTGAAGTGGTATCCTTCTTCTCAATGGAAGCCTGGATTTTTTTTGCTGTTTTGCAGGCCGGAAGAAAATGGGTAACGATGAGGCCCAAAAAGATGAGCGAAAAAACTGGTTTAAACCTTTTGCTGATTATCATGATCGTATATCGTATTAACTTTTACCTGTGTGCCCGAAACCTCCTTCGCCTCGCTGCGTATCATTCAATTGCTGTACCAATATAAGTTCAGCCTGTTGCACCGGCCCAATCACCATTTGTGCAATGCGGTCACCCGGCTGTATCACCTGCATTTCTTTACCAAGATTTACAAGGATCACCATGATCTCACCGCGGTAATCACTATCAATGGTTCCTGGTGAATTCAGACAGGTAATTCCTTGTTTGATGGCTAGCCCACTTCTTGGCCGAACCTGTGCTTCGTAGCCGGGCGGCAGTTCGATAAATAAACCTGTCGGTACAAGTTGACGCTCTAAAGATTGTAAGGTAATGGCCGCGGAGATGTTGGCTCTTAAGTCCATTCCCGCCGCGCCGGCGGTCGCATATGCAGGTAATTCGTTGGAAGATTTGTTAACTATGTTTATGGCTAATTTTTGCATGAGGATAAATGTAGTAAGGAAGAAAACAAGTCAGTGTGTCGCCGGATTTATTTCTCCAGCAATATGGAAGCATAGGCAACTAACCCTTCTTCCCTGCCGACAAATCCCATTTTTTCCGTGGTGGTTGCCTTGATGGAAATGTCTGTAAGTTGGAGTTGGAGAATGTTTGCGATCACGGCCTGCATCTGTGGAACATAGTCCTTTATCTTCGGCGCCTGCAAACAAAGAGTAGTGTCAATATTTACAATCTTGTAGCCCTCTGCCTTTATCAACTCGTGGCTTTTTTCTAATAAAATTTTACTATCAATGTTTTTCAGGCTCGCATCCGTGTCCGGGAAATGGACCCCGATATCTCCCAGGCAGGCGGCCCCTAACATGGCGTCGCAAATCGCATGTAACAATACATCCGCATCACTATGTCCCAACGCACCTTTATCGTGGGCAATCTTTACGCCACCCAACCAAAATTCCCGGTCTGCGACCAATTGATGAAAATCGATGCCGAAGCCAATTCGTAAGCCCATAAAATTTTTATTTCAGTGGGAGCAAATGTACGGGTATCAAAACAAAAAGGCGTCCCGGTAAGGAACGCCTTCGAATGAATTGAAATGTTTTATCTATTTCGCGGCTGGAGTTGTAGCAGCACCTTCACCAAAGTCAAATACAAGACTGAAACGGAGTGTATTTGAGAGTGGGTTGCGGTTAACACCATTTCCCGACGGAAGCAGGTAAGAAAAATTTAAACCGAACGTGCTGTATTTTAATCCTGCTCCAAGGGTAAAGTACTGGCGATTTCCTTTTGAGGGATTTTCGTAAAAATATCCTGCACGAAGTGCGAACTGGTTCATATACCAAAACTCAGTTCCCAAGGACAACTGAAACTCTTTCATTTCTTCTGAGAAACCACCTGGTGCATCTCCAAAAGAACTGAACCAACTTCCAACCACACCTTTGTTCCTGTAATCAACAAGGCCAGAACTGTCGCCAATGGCCGGCGGCGTTGGAACCAGGAGTTTGTTTATGTCCATGCCAAAAGTGATCTTGCTTGTTTCGTCAAATACTTTATTGTAAGCTATACCCAAACCAAGATTTGCAGGTATGTAATCTTTTTGCGTAGCATCGCTGGTGTAAGATATCTTAGAACCAAGGTTGCTCAGGGTTACACCGTAGTTTAAACCTGATCCATCTTCTTTAACTCCTGTATGAAAGATGCTGAGGTCACCGGCTACCGCAGAACCTGCCTTGTAGGAAACACCATTGATAGTTCCACTGGCAAGGTTGGAATTGATGTAACGCAGCGCTACACCTAAACCAAGGTTATCTGATAATTTCCGTGAGTAGCCGAGATCAAACGCGAATTCCCGGGGTCTGAAAGAACTCAGATCATTTCCAAGGTTATCAGTGAACTGGATGTTACCCAGGTTAAAATAACGAAGAGAAGTTGAGATCGCTTGCAAGTCGTCAAGTTTGTAGTAAGCAGACAAGGAAGCGAGGTAAACATCGTTGAGGCCAAGATCTTTCAACCATGGAGTGTAGGTCAACACCACACCACCTTGCGTGGTATTGAAAGGCGTTTTCGCCAGGTTCCAGAAAGCTGAGTTTGCATCCGGCGCTGTTGCTATACCAACATCACCCATACCACCACTGCGGGCATCCGGTGAAATTCTTAAAAAAGGAACAGCCGAAGTAACAACGTTAATTGAGTTTGCCTGGCTTTGAGCTTTCACTATGGTGCCAGATGTGCCGAGTATTATTAAAGCAGCGAGTTTGAGGGTTGAGATTTTCATTCTTGAAATATGTCTTGGTTAGGTAGACGTCCTATCTATAAGCTTGTGTTTTGATTACCCGGGTTGCAAAAATAGCGGAAATATGGAAAATTGAAAGTCCTAATCCAACATCTTGTTAAACTTTGCACCCAAATTTAATACCAGAGAATCATGGAGAACTTACGCCAGGATGATACCTGCGGTTTGCTTTCTTGATAACCCGGTCTTCAAACGTAATAGCCCCACGAATATTGTTAGCTAACATGCCTCTCGAAACAGTTCCTAATCGTTGCCTTTTGAACAGCGATTTGATAACTGTTTGAAACGTTCTAATAAATGTCGCAACCAAGCCACAATAAAACCTGCGTTTTTATGTTTGGTTTGAGATTAGATTTTTTGATCATGAAAGTGGGGAATTTCGGCCCGGTTTTCGCAACATTAAGCGTCTCAAAGGCAGTCACCTGCTAAGTATTCCTTAATTTATTCAAAAAGCAGATTTGCGCCGGGCGCCATCTGCCTTAAAGTATTTATATTCGCGGTCAAAGTGCCCCCAATTACACAATAAATAAGAAAACCTTTCGTTAAATAATTTGCTAAACGAACGCACATGCAAAAATTAGTTTCTGTAAAAAACCTGGTCATTCTTACCGCCGCCGTTTTCTCCCTAGGCTCTTGTAAAAACGGGGGACTTTTTGGTAAGAAGAAGGACAAGTCATCCGTTACCGGGTGGAATTATGATGATAAGAACATGGGAAATTACCATGTAGCGAAGATGAAATATCCAAAGGCTGGTCCCGGATTGATCTTTGTTCAAGGTGGTACTTTCGTTATGGGAGCTAAAGAGGACGATGTAATGGGTGACTGGAATAATGTGCCTAAAAGGGTTACCGTTCCTTCCTTCTTCATTGACGAAACCGAAGTTGCGAACGTTCATTACCGTGAATACATCTACTGGCTTGAAAATACTTTCAGTGGTGATACTGCAATTCTTGCAAAAGCTTTACCTGATACGTTGGCCTGGAGAGAGGAACTTGCTTACAATGAGCCTTACGTAGAATATTATTTCCGCTACCCGGCTTACAATTTCTACCCGGTTGTAGGTGTATCCTGGTTACAAGCTCATGATTTTTGTGTGTGGAGAACAGACCGCGTAAACGAATTGAACCTTATTGATAAAGGATACCTAAAAAAAGATTTTGCCCGTAAAGAAATGCGTGGTGGTGGTGCAGAAGGAAGTTTCAATACTGACGCTTATCTGATGAACCCTGAGTTGATCCAAGGTAGATCTAAGCCTAAAAAATCTGATTTGAAAGATGTTAGCGGAAAACCAAGGGCCATTGTTAAAATGGAAGATGGTATCCTTAACATGGGTTACAGACTTCCAACTGAAGCAGAATGGGAATATGCAGCATATGGTTTGTTTGATCAAAACCCTAACCCACGTAAGAAAGAAGGTAAAGGTGGTGAAGAGTTAATCTCGAACCAACAGATCTATGCCTGGAGTCAAAATCCGAATGGTTTGCGTGACAATCGTCGTGGAAGCTGGCAGGGTAAGTTCCTTGCCAACTTTAAGCGCGGAAGCGGAGATAACATGGGAGTTGCCGGTGGTTTGAATGACCGTTCTGCTATCCCTGGTAATATCAAGGCTTTTTATCCAAACGCTTTCGGTGTGTACAATATGAGCGGAAACGTTGCTGAGTGGGTTCAGGATGTTTACCGTCCTTTGACTCCGTCAGATGGTGAAGATTTCAACTACTTCCGAGGTAACAAATTCCAGAAGTTCTACAAAAACAGCGGTGGTGAATACGAAAGAGATTCTTTGGGTAGACTGAAGAAAACAGACATCAGCGATGAAGAAGTTAAAAACCGTCGTAACTACCAACATAACAACGCACTTGGCCACATGGATGGTGATTCATTAAGTGGTGCTTTCTACGAAACAGGTATTGCTACATTGATCAGCGATCGTTCAAGGGTATTCAAAGGTGGTAGCTGGAATGACAGGCCTTATTGGTTGTCTCCAGGTTCACGCAGGTATCTTGAAGAAGAGCAATCTTCCAGCACTATTGGTTTCAGATGCGCTCAAACTTATATGGGTTCTCCGGAAGGTCCTGGTTTTAAAGAAGGTAACATCTTCGGAAAGCGCAAACAGAACAGCCGCAAAAAAAGATAATCACTTAAGTTATCATAAGAGCCCTTCAATGTTGAAGGGCTTTTTTTTGCCTCCTTGTTTTATAAGTTGGCTTTAACCTCATTTCCATATCGAGACGTAAAACTCATCGTTTACTCCTTGCTGGTATATTGTTCTCACTTATTTTTGACAAATGCAGATCTCAGCACTTTATTCGATCTTTCAACAATACCCATCCATCCAAACTGACTCGCGAAAATTAAAAGCGGGTGATCTCTTTTTTGCATTGAAGGGACCAAACTTCAATGGTAACCTGTTTGCGAAACAGGCGCTGGAGGCCGGCGCAGCTTACGTGGTGATCGACGAGCCACAATCATTTGAAGATGCCCGGATCATCTCTACGAAAGACGTACTGACCACCCTGCAGGAACTGGCTAAATTTCACCGGCAGCAATTTTCGATTCCCTTTGTTGCCATTACCGGGAGCAATGGCAAAACCACTACTAAAGAGCTGGTGTACGAGGTGCTCGCCTCCATCTATAAAACTTATACCACAAAGGGAAACCTGAACAACCACATCGGCGTTCCGCTCACCATATTATCTGTGCAGAAGGATGCGGAATTAGCTGTAATTGAAATGGGCGCAAACCATCAAAAGGAAATTGAAAGCTACTGCGCATATACGTTGCCGACTCATGGTATCATCACCAACTGCGGCAAAGCTCACCTGGAAGGATTTGGTGGAGAAGCAGGCGTACGAAAAGGCAAAGGCGAGCTGTTCGATTATTTACGGGCGCATGAAGGCACTGCTTTCATTATGAACGATTACCCATACTTGGTAGAGATGAGCGAAGGGATCAGGGAGATCAAAACATATGGTACTCAACATGCTGAAGTTGTGGGGCAAGTGGCCAATAATGAAGGCTTGTTAAAGGTGGAAATTATGGGAGACCCCGTATTAAATTCAATACAAACGCACCTGGTTGGAGATTATAATTTGCCTAATGTATTGGTGGCTGTTGCCATTGGTAAATATTTCAAAGTGCCCGATGATCGAATTAAAACGTCACTGGAAAACTACCTGCCCTCAAACAGCCGCTCGCAGCTTGTGCAAATTGGAACAAACAAAGTGGTACTGGATGCATACAATGCAAACCCTACCAGCATGAAGGCTGCCATAGAAAATTTCGCGAAGATGGAAGACTCGAACAAAGTACTACTCCTCGGAGCTATGATGGAATTAGGCGATGAGAGCATCGCTGAACACGAAGCATTGATAGCACTGATCCACCGATACAATTGGAAAGCAGTTGTACTCGTAGGTGGCGACTTTGGAAAGATTTCCCAGCCCTACCCATACTTCACCACTTCAATGGAAGCCAGGGAATGGCTTCAAAGCCAGGCTTTCGAACATGCCGTCCTGTTAGTGAAAGGTTCACGAAGTATGCAGATGGAAAAAGTACTTGGCTAATTGTTTAGGGGAAACTGTTATGTTCCCTTTTACCGCGATATGATTCATGCTGTAGCTAAGAGCCAGCTTATAAACTATTGTCCAGGTACTGCTGCAGCTCAGCATCCGTCTTGATCAATACTTCCCGCACTTTGCTTCCCTGGTTTGGCCCTACAACCCCTGCGGCCTCGAGCTGGTCCATCAATCTCCCCGCCCGATTATATCCTAATTTCATCCGACGTTGTAAGAGAGAAGTACTACCGCTTTGGCTGGCCACGATCAACCGTGCGGCATCTTCAAAAAGAGAGTCTTTATCATTCAGGTCAAAATCCTTGCCTTCCATTTCTTTCTCATCCACATATTCAGGTAGCAGGAATGCCTGCGCATAGCCTCGCTGATCGCCAATAAAATCAACAATTTTGTCAACCTCCGGCGTATCTACGAAAGCACACTGCAAACGCACCAGTTCCCCATTGTAGCTGATCAACATATCCCCTTTCCCGATCAGTTGCTCGGCTCCGCCAGCATCCAGAATGGTACGGCTATCGATCTTACTGCTCACTTTAAAGGCTATACGCGCCGGGAAGTTCGCCTTAATGGTACCGGTGATGATATTCACACTCGGGCGCTGGGTGGCGATGATCAAATGCACACCCACGGCCCGCGCCAACTGGGCTAGCCTGGCAATAGGCATCTCCACTTCTTTACCAGCAGTCATGATCAAGTCAGCGAATTCATCCACTACCAGTACGATAAATGGCAGAAACTGGTGCCCCTTTTCCGGGTTCAATTTTCGGCCAACAAATTTTTCATTATACTCACGGATGTTGCGACAACCGGCTTCCTTCAACAGGTCATAACGGTTATCCATTTCTATACACAACGCATTCAGCGTGTGAACCACTTTCTTGGTATCAGTAATAATCGCGTCTTCTTCTCCCGGCAATTTTGCCAGGAAGTGTTTCTCAATTGTTTTGTATATACTTAACTCAACTTTCTTCGGATCGACCAATACAAACTTGAGCTGCGAAGGATGTTTTTTATACAGCAACGAAACCAGGATCGCATTCAATCCCACAGATTTCCCCTGGCCGGTAGCACCTGCCATCAACAAATGCGGCATGCTGGCGAGGTCAACGATAAAGTTTTCGTTATCAATCTTTTTCCCGATTGCGATTGGCAGAGAAAAATTATTTTTCTGGAATTTTTCTGACGACAACAGGGTCAGCATGCTAACAATGGTCTTCTTCGCATTCGGCACCTCTATACCAATAGTTCCCTTTCCGGGAATCGGGGCGATGATACGAATGCCTAGCGCCGCAAGGCTTAAGGCGATGTCATCTTCCAGGTTTTTGATTCTTGAAATACGCACACCCGCTGCCGGTATGATCTCGTACAGCGTAACGGTTGGACCTACAGTCGCTGAAATTTTCTGAATACTGATATCATAATTTTTCAGTGTGTTGATGATCTGGTTTTTGTTTGTCTCCAGTTCGTTGGGATCCTGCACGATCTTCTCACTTCCGTGCGCCTCCAGTAAACCCAAGTCGGGGTATTTATAATCCCTCAGGTCGAGAATGGGATCATAGGGAGTATCAATGGTTTGGTGTTTTGAAAAGGCGGGCTTCGCTTCTTCCTCTACTGCCTTCTCCGGTACGGATTTGATCTCTAACTCCAGGGGCACAAAGTCTTCCTGCTTTTTCGAAGGTCGCGATACAACAGGCTCGATGATTTCCTCCACCGGTTGAATGGGCAACGGCTTTGGAGGCTCCACATCCTTTTGGATCTTTAAGCTTGCCGGCGGAAGTTCTTTCTCCACTACCTGGAAATCATGATTCAGCGCGGGATTTGACTGATCAGGAATTGGCAACATCGTTCCTTTTCCTTTCAATAAATTCCCTTTACTGTCTGCAGCGAGGGTGCCGCTTTCAACAACGGTATCAGTTACGGGTACCAGTATTTCATCATCTTCTTCTTCTTCCCCTGTTCCATCAATCGTGGTTTTATTCCGCGTTGGCAAATTGAAAACAGGGTTGAAGCGCCAGATCACGTAGGCCAGCATAGAGACAGCAAGAATCGACAAGGTACCTACCTGGCCAATGGTACGATAGAGCCATTCGCGGCTGCTATCCCCGGCAAAGCCACCGAACGGGAACTTGTGCCCATTCATGATCACTGAGGCGGTTACGCTCACCAGGGGAAGACCGACCAGCAAATATTTTATGTTTCGGTAGATGGAAAAAACTTTCTTCCCAAAGAATTTGTTCACGCCAACAACAAAGAAAAACGTACAAAGAAGGTAAGAAGCGATTCCAAAACCATGGCGGATAAATATCTCTGAGATGAATGCACCGAAAGTGCCGAGGAGATTTTGCACTTTGATATCGTTGGCGAGCAACATATCATAACCGAACTTATCCTGGTCTTCGGCCCAGGTAAAAAGGTAAGAGGTAAATGCGATGAAGAAGAGAAACGCAAGAAGTAAAAAGACACTTCCCATGATCTTGTGGGTGCGTTCATCCTTTAATAATTGCTTGACTTTGACCTTTTCTTCAACTTCAGATTTAAGCGCATCCTTAGACGCTGCTTTAGATTTAGCGGATTTCACTTTAGTGGCCATTATGACAAAGATAAATAAAACCCACCCTGAAACAGCGGCCACTCATACAGGATTGTGGAAAAAATAACCGCTGATTTTCAGTATGTTTGAAAAAATGAACAGCTTGATGAGATCCCTGCTCGTACCTTTTTTTTTGTTTCTTCAGCTTGCTTCAATTGCCCAGTCTTTTCAAGATTCATCGGTTGAAATTTCAGGTATCACCGACTCGACATTGATCGCTCCCCATTGCCAGTTTTATGTTGATACAAAAGAGAACGTAACACCCGATTCTCTGCAGGGTATAAAGTGGAAATCGTTGGAAGTTCATGAGCGGAAGAGTTTTGTTCCTGTTGCCTGGTTGACTCATCCTGTTTATTTGAAATTCACCCTCCACAACAGCAGTGACAGTACTGTGCCGTTTTATTTTATTGCAGGAAATTACATCCGTAGTAACAAATTTTACCGGCTTGATGCCTCATCAGGAATATCTCCGTTGGAAGACAAAACCGTGGGTGATGGATTTCAACCCTTTGCCTTAAAAGCTGGTGAAAAACAAACCTATATCGCGGAGATATACTTCACAAAACGTCGCTTCAACTATCTCACTCCGCAGGTGATCCTCGAAAGCTATTTGCCGAAGTATAAGAAATTTTTTTATTATACGGTTGATGCGCAGCGACCGGTAGGTTTCGTGTTAAGCGGGGTCTTGCTTATGATGATCTTTTTTACTGCGGCAAATTTCTTGATCTCAAAAAAGAAAGAATTCCTTTACAGTTGCCTTTATTCTTTCTGCATGTTTTGCCTGATCTTCCTCACTACTTTCCTGGACCGGAAGAGCGGCGTGTTTACCTCCCTGTTTAAAGAGTTCCTGGATTTCATGTTCCTCGCCATTGGTACCGTTTTCTACATTGCTTTCACGCGTAAATTCCTGGATACCAAAAACAATTACAAGTTGCTGAATAAGATCTTCCTGCTTGAAGAGAAGTTCATCTTATTGATCTTAGCCGCCTTCACCTTTATCGTATTTGTGATAGATGATTTTCAACTGCAAGAGTTTGTTGAGAACCTGATGAAGATAATTGTGCTGCTGATCGGTATCGTTTACATCGTGATCGCATTGGGCAAAAAAAACCGGTTGATGAATTACCTGGCAGTTGGCAACGCGATCCTTATTTTCTTCTCCATCATTTCTTTTATCCTGATACTCTCCCCATCCAACGGCGGAGGTATTTTTACAAGTTCCATGCTTTATTACGAGGTAGGAATTGTGAGCGAACTGATCTCGTTCCTATTGGGACTTACTTATAAAAATCGCATTGAGCTTGTTGAAAAAACGCGGGAACAGGAAGCGCTGAAAAGAGAGGCAGAAAAACAAAATTTTGAATCGAAGCTGGCGGTCATCAATGCCCAACAGGAAGAGCGCAATAGGATCAGTGCTGATATGCACGATGACCTTGGTGCAGGTGTGACTGCTATTCGGTTGTATAGTGAACTGGCGAAGAAAAAAATTGAACAGGGCAGCATCCCGGAAATTGAGAAAATATCTTCTTCAGCAAATGAGTTGTTGAACAGCATGAATGCAATCATCTGGACGATGAGTAGCCAGAACGACACGCTCGACAATATGGTTGCATATATCCGGAGCTACTCCATGGAGTATTTTGAAGGCACCGGCGTCGATTGTCATACGCATGTAGACGAGGACCTGCCGAACATTCCCGTAACCGGTGACATCCGGCGAAATATTTTCCTGGTGGTGAAGGAAGCACTTAATAATATTTTGAAACATGCAAAGGCTACCAACGTATCCATTAGTTTAAAGCGTGTGCCTAATGGATTATCCTTGTATATCCAGGATAACGGCCAGGGCATCGACCTGGGTAACCTGCGGCGCTTTGGTAACGGTCTTAATAATATGAGGCGGCGAATGGAAGAGCGGTATATCAGTTTCAACATTGAGAACAACAATGGCACGCTGATCACCTTGCATTACAAGCTTGACCTTTGATGTTTCCTGGAGATTCCTGCGAATAAAAAGATCCAACCCAACACAAATAAAATACCGCCGAGTGGCGTGATAGCCCCAAGCCATTCAAAACCTTCTTTGTGCAGCAGCCGCATCGTTGTTAATAGGTATAAGGAGCCAGAGAAAATAAGCAGACCAGCGGCAAATGCCCAGCCAGCCCACTCAACAAAGCGTGACCTGAATTCGCGAAATACGATCCCCACAATTATGATGGCGAATGAATGATAAAATTGATAGCGAACAGCCGTCTCATAAGTGATCAATTCCTTTTCGCTCAGCAACGGGCGCAAACCATGCGCACCAAATGCTCCCAGCATAACAGCCAATGCTGTTAACGCAATCCCGGTTTTTAGAAATCCTTTATGCATAACTGTTATTGAGCTACTTAGGTTAAATGAACTGCTCCAAAGAAGTGTCGTTGAGTTCCGCGGGCGTTAAATGATATTTGGCCCGATCGTAAAAGGGTTGCCGTTCGGCCAGTTTGGCTCGAATAAAGTCAAGAAATTCTTCGGGATTCAGCTTGCTAAATAATGGCCTTTTGTCTTTTTCAAGGGACACCCTGCGTAGAATCTCCGGGGGCTCGCAAGAGAGAAAAATCGTAAATCCCTGCTGATTCATCCAATCCAAATTATCGAAGAAGCAAGGAGTTCCGCCTCCGCAGGCGATGATGGAATGCTCCAGTTTTTCGCAGGAATGAAGCGCATCTTTTTCCAGGAGTCGAAAATGCTCTTCGCCATTGGTATCAAAAATGTGCGCAACACTTGTACCCTGCCGCTCTTCAATCAGCTCGTCCAGGTCAACGAAATTTAGTTGGTATTTTTCAGCCCATATTCGTCCCCAATGCGTTTTACCACTACCCATAAAACCGATGAGAAAAATATTTTTTCCACCCGAAAGTATTGATTGGTTTGATCCGGCAGGCATAATGTGACCAGTTATTTTTATGCGAAGAAATGACAACCAGGAAAGAGTGGTGCAACGGAGCGCTGATCGAAAGAACTAGTGTAGTTATTTCTTTTTATAATCACCGCGTTTCCAGGATTTAATAAATTCATTCCAGGCAAAAGGATTGAAAATATTCATCGGGGGAATCTGCCCGGTGTAATAAGCTTTAGTGGCTTGCTTGGTCAGGTAATTGTTAGCTGCCTCCCTTCCGTCTCGCGGCAGCGAAGCCATTAAAATTCGCCGCTTACTTTCATCATTATTTTGTCGGGCAATTTCCAACTGGTCATCCGGGACGACGGTGTTTAGAAAATCACGTTCAAATTGTTCGCGGGAAGGTTTTGCTTTAATGATGGTGGCTGCGAGGTAGACTGTATCGTTCACCAACAACTGTAAAATGCTGTATTGACTTCCGGGAATATCTTTTGGAACCGT
The DNA here is from genome assembly GCA_030655145.1 of Ferruginibacter sp. Taxonomy (GTDB): domain Bacteria; phylum Bacteroidota; class Bacteroidia; order Chitinophagales; family Chitinophagaceae; genus Ferruginibacter. Next base: position 7,036 of record JAURWD010000334.1, on the reverse strand, counting down.
AACTAGTTTTGGCTTGTAGCCCACGCTGGAAAATTCGACCTGGTCGCCTTTCAAAGCTACGATACTGAACACCCCCTGGTCATTGGTTACCGTGCCGCGGATAGTGCCACGAATCGTTACACTAACGGAAGGGATTCCTTTCAAACTGTCGGCCGTCATTACAACACCGTACAACTGAACAACGGAATCTTTGAAGTTTTCAAACTGTGCTTTTGCAGCGGTAGGAAGCAGGCAAGCAGCAAATAAAATATATAGTAAAAATTTATTCATTCAGTCAGCCCCCGGGCGTTGATCCCATTCGTTTTAAAACAATGATCCAACCGCTGTTAGAGGTTGGAATCAAAAATAACAACATTCCTTATATAATAAACAAAGTAAGGTGTTCAATGTTTAATTTTGCGGCCAGAAGGCCAATTTAACAAATAATTGAACGATGACAACTGAAGAAATACTGAAGGCGCTAAGCAACGTGCAGGAGCCCGATTTGGGCAAGGATCTGGTGACCTTGAACATGGTGAAAGACATACAGATTGCCGGTAAAAAAGTATCCTTTACTGTCGTGCTTACCACACCTGCCTGTCCGTTGAAAGACATGATCATGAACGCCTGTATCAATGCAATAAAAATCTTGGTGGATAAGGAAGCGAGTGTGACAGTTAATTTCACAAGTAATACAACAACCAACCGGAAGGATGATAAAAAAATTCTGAAAGGTGTAAGAAATATAATTGCTGTGGTGAGTGGCAAGGGTGGCGTTGGAAAAAGTACGGTTGCCAGCAACCTGGCCATCGCTTTATCACAGGGCGGCGCAACCGTTGGCCTCATGGATGCGGATATTTATGGCCCGAGCCAACACATCATGTTTGGCGTACGGGGCGACCGGCCAATGATGAAAGATGTGGATGGTAAAGGAATGATAGTGCCGATAGAAAAATTCGGTATCAAAATGATGAGTATCGGGTTACTGATCGATGAAAAACAAGCAGTTGTTTGGCGCGGCCCGATGGTGAGTAGTGCGATCCGCCAGTTTGTGAGCGATGTGGATTGGGGCGATTTGGATTACCTCGTTATTGATATGCCACCCGGCACAGGAGATATTCACCTGACCATTGTACAGACCGTGCCGGTAACAGGTGTTATCGTGGTTACTACGCCACAAACCGTTGCATTGGCCGATGCTAAAAAAGGTATTGCCATGTTTGGACAGGCACAATTGAAAGTACCGGTGATCGGGCTGGTAGAAAATATGAGTTATTTCACGCCTGCTGAACTACCTGAAAATAAATACTACATTTTTGGTAAAGATGGTGGAAGAAATCTTGCCGAAGAATTTGATATCCCTTTCCTGGGACAGATACCCATTGTACAAACCATCCGCGAAGGCGGTGACACCGGCGTTCCTGTGATGGCTGGAAATGACGAGATCACGAAAAAAGCTTTTGAAGATTTCGCAGGCGCCGCAGCCAGGGGAATAGCGATGCGTAATGCCAATTTTGACGCTACGGAAATCCAGGAAATTCTACCTCACCCCCACGCTTCACAAGGAGAGATGGAAAAAGTATAGCAAGTAGGTTTTAGAATCTTTCGGCGTGCGTCGCAACCTCACTTAAATAAGTCGTTTTTTACTCTCCTCAAGATTTGTGTGGTGATTCTTTTGCTGCCATTTAAAAACCCGAAGAAGCCTAACTGAAAACCTACCTTTGGTGCTCATTTAACGTATATGCGAACATGTTGGGTAATCATGGTTTTGTTGTGTGTTGTTTCCTGCAAACCTTCAAGGCAAATGCATAAGAATACTTGCCCTGCTTTTGACAAACAAGGCCATCGTGGCAGCAGGGGGCTTTTCCCCGAAAACACCATTATCGCTATGCTTCGGGCCATTGACCTGGGCGTTACTACCCTTGAAATGGATGTATGTTTCACGAGCGATAAAATAGCCGTGCTTTCCCATGAACCCTTCCTGAATCATAACATCACCACGCTGCCGAACGGGCAATTTATAGCGGCGAATGAAGAAAAGAAATACAACATCTATAAAATGACTTATGAAGAACTTTCGAAGTTTGATGTTGGACTTAAGCCTCACCCGAATTTTCCGAAACAAGAAAAAATGGCTGCGGTAAAACCGCGGTTATCAAACGTGATCAGTGCAGTGGAAAACTACATTAAGGAAAAAAAACTTCCGCCCGTTTTATATAACATCGAAACCAAAACAAATCCGCTTAGCGATAATTTATTTCATCCGGCCCCAAACAAATTTGTCGAGCTGTTGATGAAAGTGATCACGGCAGCGGGTATCCAGGACAAAGCCACGATACAGTCTTTCGACTTCCGCACCTTAAAAATCATTCACCAGGATTTTCCGGCAGTTCACACTGCAATGCTCATTGAGGATTATGATAAACGAACCGTAGACCAACAGCTAACGGCGCTCGGGTTTACGCCAACGATCTATAGTCCTGCAAAAGAACTTGTCACCGATCAACTGGTGCAAACCTGTCATCAAAAAAAGATGAAGATCATACCCTGGACAGTCAATGAGGCCGCAAAAATAACTCAGCTAAAAGCACTTGGGGTTGATGGTATCATAACTGACTACCCCAACCTTTTCAATGAATAACATGAGGCACCAATATTCACTTGAGTATGCTCGCGAACTTGATAGTCACGATGAACTCCGCTCTTATCGTGAACAATTTTATGCTCCCTATCTGCATGGAAAGCGCGCCATTTATTTTCTTGGCAACTCGCTCGGCTTACAACCAAAAACTACGCAGGAAGCCATTTTAAAAATTATGGATGGATGGGCGAATCTTGGCGTCGAAGGTTTCTTTCTTGGTGACGATCCCTGGCTTCATTATTCAAAACACATTACCCCGCACATAGCGAGGATCGTTGGCGCAAATGAGGAAGAGATCGTTACAATGAATCACCTCACGGTGAATCTACACTTGCTGATGATCACTTTTTACCGGCCCACACAACTGCGCTTCAAAATTATTTGTGAAGCAAAGGCATTTCCCTCCGATCAATATGCCTTCAGGTCACAGGTAAAGTTGCATGGCTTTGATCCTGCTGAGACGATCATTGAAGTGCATCCACAACCTGGTAGTGAACTCATCACGACAGAAGATATACTTGCGACCATCGCTGAACATGGTGATAGTGCGGCACTGGTTTTATTCAGTGGGGTAAACTATTATTCAGGACAAGTATTTGACATACCACGGATAACCAAAGCCGCACACGAAGCTGGCGCCAACGCCGGTTTCGACCTGGCGCATGCGGCCGGAAACATTGCACTGAAGCTTCATGACTGGGATGTTGATTTTGCCTGCTGGTGTAATTATAAATATTTAAATAGCGGCCCGGGAGCCATCGCAGGTGCGTTTGTGCATGCCCGTCACCTGGAGAATGAAGCGCTGCAACGCCTGGAAGGCTGGTGGGGCAACAAACTCAACAATCGCTTTAAGATGGAACCGTCTTTTACTCCATCGCCAACGGCTGAAAGCTGGAGCATGAGTACGAGCCCACTCCTGTTGCTGGCAGCACATCGTGTCGCCTTAGAAATTTTTGCTGCGGCAGGTTTTGATCGGATGTTGGCGAAAAGTAAGCGAATGTCTGAATATCTTTTTTTCGTCCTCAACCACATCCGCGAACAAAATAAAAAATTCACCATCATCACGCCACAGGCGGAAGCCCAACACGGATGCCAGGTATCACTATCGGTACATCATAACGCTAAAGCGATTTTTGATACGCTGATGCCACTGGGGATTTTTGCCGACTGGCGCGAACCCAACGTCATCAGGATCGCACCTGTACCACTCTATAACAGCTTTGAGGAAATATTTATCTTTGCCGACATTTTATACCAGCTACTAAATGACTGACCATGTATAAATTCTCTTATTTCACTGAAGAAGATCCTGGAAAAATTCTCGGCTTCATCAGGGAAAATTCATTCGCAGTCATCACCGGTTTTGGAGCAGACTACCCGGTGGCCACACACCTGCCATTGGAGATTGAAACCACGGAAGAGGGTAAACTTTTGTTCAAAGGTCATTTAATGAAAAATACCGACCACCATAAAGCTTTTGCGAACAATGAAAATGTATTGGTTGTATTTAACGGACCGCACACTTATGTAAGTGCAAGCTGGTATGAAAGTCCCCAGGTGGCCAGTACCTGGAACTACATGGCCGTACATGCGGAAGGCAAAATATCATTCACCGATGATGCGGGAACCTTGGAGGCCATTAGGTCCATTACTACAAAATATGAAGGAACAGAAAGCGCTGCTTCGTTTGATCGCATTCCAACGGACTACATAAACAAAATGCTGAAGGCGATTGTCGGGTTTAGCATCGAGGTAGAAAATATAGACAACGTCTTTAAATTAAGCCAGAACCACGGCCAGGCAAATCGCCAAAGTATTACAACACACCTGAAAGAACAGGGCGACGCTCATGCCGTTGCCATCGCCCAGGAAATGAACAAGCATTTTCAGTAACTTCTTCGGGAAGCCGTATTTAAGTTCGCTCTCAAACAAACTCCATGACAAGACAAGAACTCGTACAACAGGTACACGACAAGCGATCATTCCTATGCGTTGGGCTCGACACCGATCTCACAAAGATCCCGGCGCATTTACAGTCGCACCCTGATGCAATTTTTGAATTTAATAAGCAGATCATCGATGCCACAAAAGATCTCTGCATCAGCTATAAGATCAATACTGCTTTTTATGAGGCAATGGGCCTGGAAGGTTGGGAGGCAATGGAGAGAACCGCGGCTTATATTCCTGCTACTCACTTAAAAATCGCGGATGCAAAACGTGGAGACATTGGCAACACTTCTTCGCAATATGCAAAAGCATTTTTTGAACAGATGAATTTTGACGCGATCACCGTAGCTCCTTACATGGGTGAGGATAGTGTACGGCCCTTCCTTGAATATCCAGGTAAGTGGACCATTGTCCTGGGGTTAACGAGTAATGTTGGAAGCAAAGATTTTGAACAATTAAAAGTGAATGAACCGGGTTCTTTGGACAGTTCAAAATATCTCTATGAAACGGTGTTGGAGAAGATCAGCAAATGGGGCACGCCGGAAAATCTCATGTTCGTAGTAGGCGCCACTAAGGCTACTGACCTTGAGAGCATTCGGAAAATAATTCCCGACCACTTCCTGCTGGTGCCCGGTGTTGGCTTCCAGGGTGGAAGCTTGCAGGACGTAGCTAAATACGGGTTGAATAAAGATTGTGGTTTGTTGGTAAATGCAAGCAGGGCAATCATCTACGCGAGTGAAAACGAAGACTTTGCTGCTGAGGCCCGGGCGATTGCCGCAGAATACCAGGGCGAAATGGCCCAGTTGCTTTCACGAAAATAAGACGCGTATATTGTCTGATCACTCAATTATTGAGTGTATTAAATCTCAACCAATTTCGAGCAATGAAGCCAAAGATGCTTGCGTGGTGAAGAATGGTCACCTACCCCACCTGATCTTGCTCTTATGATACTGGATAACGAGTTCCAGTGTCCTTGGATCCTTCGTTCCGATCAGCAATAATTCTCCGTTTTTAAATTCCAGTTGCAGCCCTTCATTTGAAGAGGCGCTGGTATTCACTGCCCTTCCCGTTTTGGGTGAACCTATCCGAATTCCATAACCGCCATATTCATAAAACGAGTTGTAGGTACGAATGTACGCATCACTCAATTCGCCCCAGTCGATCACCGTGGCTGTCCGTTGAAAGGGATGAAAACGGTATTCAATTCCATTGTCGTCAATACTGGTTTTTAATTTTATTGAATAGAGAAAGAAAAGTAACGAGAGCAAGAGAAAACCTGCGAGGCAGAGCACCCAGTCTGCAGCTGGCTCGGGGCCGAAGGGCACATTCATAACGACCTGCTGTATGATGGCAACCGCGATCAAAATGTTCAACGCAATGACTGCAATCCAGGCCCACCAAATTCGGAAGCCCTGTATCTCCTCAAAAGTATTTAACGATTTAGTCATGGAACTAGCCGGTTGTTTCAAACGCGTTTTCCATCTCGGCACTTAATTTTTCTGCCCATTTCAAATACTCTTTACCGGCAGGATGCAAGCGGTCCGAAGCAAGGTAGTCGCTCGAATGTCCGTCGGCCCGCTGACTGGTTGTAATGTCGATATAATTTGTTTGAAAATGGGCCGCTTCGGCCTGGCAAATGAAATTGTATAGATCTATTTCGGAACTGATCCTGTTGCGGTCTTCGTTTGCTGCGTAAGGTGTTACGCTCCAGTCGGGGATACTCAGCACGGTTACATGCCGGGCGATATTATCCGCGAAGCGCAATGCCTGCTCCAGGAGATAGCGGAAATGCATGCGGAACTCTTCAACAGGCCTGCCGCGATATTGGTTATTGACGCCAATCAGCAAGGTCACCATCGTGTAAGTCGGCAGCAACTTCGTCGCTTCTATGGCTGACTGCAACTCACCTGTTGTCCAGCCGGTTGTTGCAACGATCTCGGGAGCGGTAAAATTGTAACCCTTCTGCCGCAACAACTGCACAGCCTGGTATGGAAATGACTGGAATAAACTTACTTTCTCACCAATGGTGTAGCTATCACCGAGAGCCAGGTAGGTGTAAATTTTCATGCTATAGTTTTTCTAAGAATTTTAAGCGATATCAAAAATTCATTAATCAAATAAGGCGGCCTCGTTATTCTCGGCTATCCTGCTAAACAAGGTTTCAATCTGCGATCGAAGAATGCGATCCTGTGAAAGTTCAGGAAGGGCATTGATGTCAAAATATGCCACATCCAACACATCAAAACCAGGCACGATCTCCGTTGACAATGCGGTGCAGAGGAAGACCATTTTATACACGTAAAAGGGCTGGGGAGGATGTGGATGCATTTTCTTATCGAATACGGCCAGCAGCCGATCCACAGAAACGTCTAACCCTGTCTCTTCTTTAAACTCTTTTACCACTACTTCTTTCGGACTGAAACCAATATCGCCCCATCCGCCCGGTAATGACCATTTGCCATCTGCCGA
>JAURWD010000327.1 GCA_030655145.1 Ferruginibacter sp. | reverse complement strand
GGCCGGCCAACATTGCTGCCATTCTATTGGAAGGGGAGTCTGGTTCATCCGGCTGCCTCCAATATCCAGGGGGTTATTTAAAAGCCGTAAGAGAAATTTGTAACAAGCACGGTATCCTCCTGATCATAGATGAGGTGATGAGCGGCTTCGGTCGTACTGGTCAGTGGTTTGGATTTCAAAACCATGGCATCGTACCGGATATGATCGCCATGGCAAAAGGACTCACCTGTGGTTATCTGCCCTTTGGTTGTCTCGCTGTTTCGGATAAGATCGCCTCTAAATATGATGATTCGGTACTTGCACTGGGACTTACCTATTCAGCCCACCCTGTGGCCTGCGCCGCGGCACTGGCTACGATCAAAATTTACGAAGACGATGACTTGATCGTTAATGCCCGCCTGATGGGAGAATACATGGATCAGCGACTGGCCGAATTAAAAGAACAACATCCGTCGATAGGGGATTGGCGCAACACCGGTTTACTGGGCTGTATTGAGCTCGTGAAAGATCGCGATACAAAAGAACCTATGGCGCCTTTCAACGCCAAGCCTGACGAGATGATTGTTATGAATAAAGTTGCCGCAAAAATCCGCGAACTCGGTATGTACACCTTTGTCCGCTGGAATTTTATTTTTGTCGCTCCTCCGCTCTGCGTAACAAAAGAACAGATCGATGAAGGCCTCGCCATTATCAGCGAAGCGATATCAATTGCCGACGCCTCACTTTCCCCTTCATAGCGTGAGTGCCTGGGAAAAATAATGCTGCAATCCATCCCATCGTTGAAATAGAAAGGTCTTTTATGCTTGATGGACAATTTCTCTTCTTCCAGTATTTAATCACCAGGCTTTTCGCCATAACACCAATTCACAACACAAATTCATTGGAAAAAAATTACACGGCTAACAATAAGACTTCCCTCATTAATGATGACCTGGCACCGATCTCGCCAGCCGCCCGTACCTGGGGCACCTGGAACTATGCTGCCTTGTGGATCAGTATGAGTCTTTGTATTCCAACCTACATGCTTGCAAGTTCCCTGATTGAAGGCGGCATGAATTGGTGGCAATCGATCCTCACCATCTTCATCGGCAACACGGTCGTGCTAATTCCAATGATATTGAACGGGCATGCCGGGGCAAAATATGGCATACCTTTTCCTGTGCTGGCGCGTGCAAGTTTCGGTATTTACGGTGCGAATATCCCCGCCATCCTGCGGGCAATCGTCGCGTGCGGATGGTTCGGAATTCAAACCTGGATCGGTGGCTTTGCATTGTACCAGATGCTACGTCTTTGGTTTCCCGCGCTTGAAAATCTGCCCCCGGTTTTTCCTGCTTCCTGGGGATTACAAACGGGCCCGGCCATTTGCTTTTTACTTTTCTGGCTGTTAAATATGTACGTGGTTTACCTTGGCGTGGAAAGCATAAAAAAGTTGCTGGTATTCAAAGCATTTTTTTTACCGTTTGCTGCACTGGCGCTGTTGTTTTGGGCGATCTCTGCCGGGAATGGTTTGGGGCCTATTTTACAACAGCCGTCAAAGTTTACCAACTCGAAAGATTTCTTTCATTTTTTCTTCCCGGCACTCACAGGCATGGTTGGATTTTGGGCGACACTTTCCTTAAACATCCCAGACTTTACCCGCTATGCAAAGTCTCAAAAAGCTCAGATCCGCGGGCAGGCGCTTGCACTTCCTTCATCCATGACCTTGTTCTCTTTTATCGGCGTTGTGGTAACATCAGCCACTACCATTATTTACGGCACCACCATTTGGGATCCATTAGTGTTGGCTGGAAAGTTTGAAAGCAAAGCCCTCGTAAGTCTTGCAATGATCGCAGTGGCAATCTCCACGCTTGCAACAAACATCGCGGCGAATATTGTCAGCCCGGCAAATGACTTTGCGCAACTCGCGCCACGAAAGATCAACTTCAGAACGGGTGGTTACATCACCGGTATAATCGGCATCCTTATTTTTCCCTGGAAGTTAATTGCAGATCCATCCGGTTATATTTTTACCTGGCTGGTTGGCTACTCGAGCCTGCTCGGTCCTATTGGAGGCATCATGATCGTTGACTACTTTTTTATCAGGAAGCAATTGTTAAATGTTCCCGACTTGTATGACACCACAGGGCAATACACATTTTCTAAGGGGTTTAATTTGTTAGCGTTGGTGGCGCTCCTGGCCGGCATACTGCCGAATGTTCCTGGCTTCCTGGTGCAGATCAATTTGGTGGCATCGTCCAGCTTTCCAGGCTGGATCGTTCAGTTGTATAGCTACGCCTGGTTCGTCGGGTTCTTTGTGAGCGGATTTGTTTATTATCTCGCCATGCGAAAACAAACCGTCGAAAATGCTGCGGTACAACCGGAGCTGACAACAGTTTTATAATCGTCACGCCAAACTAACGCTAAATTATAAACGCAGTTTCAAACCAATTGTATGAGTATCTTAATTAAAAACGGGAACATCATCACTGCAAGTGATAACTACACCGGCGATATTTTTATTGAGAATGACCAGATCAGCGCTATTGGAACAAATTTGACTTTCCAGGCCGACCAGGTAATTGATGCTTCGGGCTTATTGGTTTTTCCGGGCGCTATCGATCCGCATGTTCACCTCGAAATGCCTTTCATGGGAACGTACTCCAGCGATAACTATGAAACCGGTACCCGGGCGGCCTTGCATGGCGGTACAACAACAGTCATCGATTTTATTTTGCAATCGCAGGGCAAATCATTGAACGATGCTTACACGGCCTGGAGCAACCGGGCAAATGGAAATGCCATCGGCGATTATAGTTTCCACATGGCCGTAACCGACTTCAATGAAAATACCTGCTGCGAGATCGTTGACCTGGTAGAAAAAGAAGGCATCACTTCTTTCAAAATATTTCTGGCTTATAAAGGCGCGTTGATGATCGATGATAAACAAATGGTTGGCCTGATGAATGAAGTAAAAGCCCGGGGAGGAATGGTAACGGTACATGCCACCAACGGGGACATGATCGATTTCCTCGTTGCGAAAAATCGTTCGGAAGGAAAGCTTGCGCCAATATATCATTACCTGTCGCAGCCGGAAGTAACCGAGGCAGAAGCTTCAGAACGATTTGCCCGTGTTGCCGGGTACACGGGTTGCCCTGGATACATCGTGCACATGACTTGTGAAGGCGCCTTAAATGCGGTGCGAAATAACAACCGCAACAATCAACGGGTTTACGCGGAAACTTGTATTCAATACCTGTTACTGGATGCCTCGCTTTACCAACAGGATTTCGAGGGCGCCAAATGGGTAATGAGTCCGCCGCTACGCGAGAAAAAAGACCAGGAAGCGCTTTGGGCTGGCATCAACCAGGGACTGGTTCAAGTAGTCGCCACCGATCATTGTCCTTTTACATGGGAGCAGAAGTTGATTGGTAAAGATGATTTTTCGCGGATACCAAACGGGCACCCTGCCATTGAACACCGCGTCGAATTGTTGTATAGCGAAGGTGTGCGGAAGGGCCGCATTACGTTAAATAAATTCGTGGAAGTATTGAGCACCAACCCCGCAAAAATCTTTGGTCTTCATCCGCGCAAGGGTTGCCTTGCCCCGGGTTCGGATGCGGATATTGTACTCTTCGACCCCAACGAACAACATACCATCAGTGCGGCAACTCATCATATGAATACAGACTATTCTGCTTACGAAGGTTGGCAGGTAACTGGAAAATGCAAGAAGGTTTTTCTCCGTGGAAAGCTGGTGATAGACAATGGACATTGCCTGGTGGAAAAAGGGAATGGCCAATACTTGAAAAGGAAAAAAGTAGCCGGCATCTTTTAAAGAATCACCCATGTTTACTCTGTCCCGTATTTCCAAAAAAAACTGCAGACGGTACATATCAATTCCTCGATTTTTACGTTAATATCGCACCGGGTGTTAACATGCTCCATACCGTTCATGTTCTTACCTGAACCAAACCCCCGAAACCCCTTGTTATGGTGAAGCAACTTTATGTAATCTTTTTAAAGAAACTTGCCCTCGATTCCTTTGTAAAAGGATCAAAACCGGTGCAGAAAGACATTACGGTTTCCTGCACTTTTTGGTGGAATAGCCTTTCCTGACATTTTCCTCAATTCGCGTAAGCTGCATTTCCGGGATGAATGATCAACGCAGTATCAGTAATTTTTGGAATGCCTCTTTACTGATCTTATTCTACGCTCGCTAATGGTAAAGGTTTCAAGGTTGCGAAGCCTACTGGTTGCCTAAGATTATTTGGCAAAGTCCATGCGCTCTGTTAAATTGGTATGGCAACTCCCGTCATTCTCACCCAGCACAATCCAACGCATATGGCACGAATCATTAAGTCGGGGCTCATTCAAATGAGCTTGTCACAAACAGAAGGCGAAGGAACCATCGAGGAGATCAAAGAGTCGATGGTGCAAAAACATATCCCATTGATCGAACAGGCCGGTGAGCAAGGCGTGCAGGTACTTTGTCTCCAGGAAATATTTAATACCCCTTATTTCTGCCCGGGGCAGGATAAGGCATGGTACGAGTCTGCCGAAACCGTGCCCGGCATCACTACCGATCGCATGAGTGCCTATGCGAAAAAATACAACATGGTTATCATTGTTCC
>JAURWD010000306.1 GCA_030655145.1 Ferruginibacter sp. | reverse complement strand
GATCATGATCGGGCTGGTAGAACGGTGTTTTCCAACCCAGGTGAAAAGCGCCGGGTGGCAGGCTAAATTGAAACAAATGATCCCCGGTTATGGGGCCTCACTGGTGGAGGATCAGGCATTATGCGATCGAATGCGCCAATGGACAAGCGAGGTTCTTGGGTTGGTGAATGAAACAGAGGGTCAGCACCAGGCATAAATTAAAAGACTAACACAGAAGGATAGACGCTGGGACAGCCATAATGCGGCCCAAAAAAACCTTATTTTTCTTTTTGCTGACGAGACATCTTTCTTTGGATACTTAAGCGCTGATCCAGTTTTCTGCGTAGCAAATTCCCCGCTGGCATTGATTTTCCCGGAATTCTTAAAAAAAATTCTTGCACTTGCTGAACTGGCATCCCAATTGTATTATACCAGTGAACGTGTTAAATGAATAGCTCCATCCTGGGTTCGCCGGTTACAGTTTTCTACCGCTTTCCTGGTTACGTTATCCACTAGTCACAGTTTAAGCGCTCAATGCTTTAACAATACCTTCCGAACTCTATACATGTCTTTTTACTGTTTTTTAAGTCCAATACTTAGACGATCATAAATCTATTTTTTATGGAAACATTAAATACACAACAGGAAATTATCCTCGTAACTGGTACGCGCTTTAGCACGACCCAATACAACGATAAAGATTTGATAGACAACTCAAAATCGCTATCTGAACGTGAACGCCTGCAGGAAGCTTGCTGGAATGGAATGGTGCAGGAAAGATTGCCCGAAATATTTTACCCCATATTAGATCCGCAGCGAATTTATTTATGGCAGCTAAAGGAAGGGGTGCACTTTTTTACCCTGGAGATGGGAGAGTTTCCGAAAGAAGTTGACTCTTATTACTCCATCGACCCATATACCTTCATTCCCTGGCTGGGCCAAAACTAAAGGTTTCAGCAAAATATTATCGACCTCACTGGAAACAGTGAGGTTTTTTTATAGAACTAACCGTGTTTTAAAAGATTATTTGTTGGATTCCGTCCGGATGGTGGGTTCCAATGGAGCCGGCTTATCGCGGGTTTGATCTTTCTTACCGGCGTAAGTGGTGATCACTGAAATAAAAGCACCCGTACTAAAATTTCCCAGGAAGTTAACTGCGAGCACCATCACCAGCAAGCCACTGGGTTTAGTAGCTTCAGCCTGGGCAGGTGCATTGGCCATGATCTCGTCGGTTTGCATGGTGGTGAAGAGGTCGGGAAAGAAAATCAAAAAGGCGATAACAATCAGTATCGCAGAGATCACCACACCTGTAAGCACTGCCATGAGGCTGGCAAGAATCATGGAAACCGCACGTTTTTTATCGTACGGACGGTTTAGCAACTTAAAATTATACAGGAAGATCACCGACATGAACAAGATGCATCCAATAAAGAGATAGTACAGGTTCGCGTATTTATTTTGAGAAAGGAAGTACAGCACTGGCATCATGAACACAAAAGATCCAAGGGCACCATACACTACGTATTCTTTCAGATGTTTACGGTCAAATATTGGATTTTTCATGATGTTATTTTCTAACCTGCTTGAGCAAATGTGCTTCACAACCTTCCTAATTATTATAATTACTGAGGGGTTCAAACTGTACCACCTTAATTTTTAGTGGCAGCGATAATGGGCAATAGGCAGGTCGCGTTGCCAATTACCATTTAAATCAAAAAAATATGCCAGATTACTCATGATCCCTCTTTTGACTAAGCTAAACCATTCCGGGAGCGGTTAAGCGCTTCAAACTCCCTGGGTTTTATTTTTTCTTTATCCATCAGACTTCTCAGCTTTTTCTTTTAGCCCTCCCCGTCTTTCCCAGTTGGGGCACAGGTGGCACAGTTTTTTATCGCAGTCTCTTCAAAGGAAGAAGATATGGAGGACGAAAAACAAACATTTCCACCCCAGGAACAACGGTTACCGGGTTCAGAGCAAAAGATGACACCTAAACCCGTTTCAGACAACCCCTCTTATAAAGGCACGGGAAAACTTGACAACAAAGTGGTGTTGATAACGGGAGGAGACAGTGGCATTGGAAAAGCAGTCGCCATTCTTTTTGCGAAGGAAGGAGCAAAGGTGGTCATTGGCTATTTGAATGAACACGACGATGCGAATGAAACACGAGAATTGATTGAAACATACGGCGGTGAAGCCCTACTCATTCCTGGCGATATAGCAGACCCAATTTTTTGTAAAGAATTGGTAGAACAAGCCGTCATGCATTTTGGCAAGCTGGATATCCTCATCAACAATGCGGCTGAGCAACACGACGCTAAACGCCTGGAAGAGATCAGTGCTGCAAACCTCGAGCGCACTTTCCGCGTGAATATTCTTTCCATGTTTTACATCATGCAGGCTGCGCTGGCATATTTAAAAGAAGGTGCGGCCATCATCAACACCACTTCCGTGACGGCTTATAAGGGTAGTCCTGAGTTGATCGACTATGCGGCAACTAAAGGAGCGATCGTCGCTTTTACAAGAAGTCTTTCTATAAATCTTGAAGATAGAGGTATCAGGGTTAATGCGGTAGCACCCGGACCGATCTGGACGCCACTCATTCCTGCTTCTTTCGATGCAGAAAAAACAGCGCACCACGGTGCCGACTCTCCAATTAAACGTGCCGGTCAGCCGGTAGAAGTGGCTCATTCCTATCTTTTTCTTGCCACAGAAGGAAGTACGTACATGAGCGGACAAGTGTTACACCCGAATGGTGGCACGGTAATTAATGGATAGCAGTTCACATTTCAACCAAACAATTATATCAAACAAAAAATCTAAACACCACTATTTATGAAAAAATTGATTTTAGTAGCGATGGTGGCTATTGGCTTCGCTGCGTGCAACGATGCGGGAAATACAGCGTCCGGCGTTTCAACTGACACTTCTTCAACCGGCATCGGTACCAATGAAGCAACCGGTGCCGCGGGCACGCCCGGTGACACAACAGGTTACGGTCGCGACACCAGCATGACTGGAACCGGCACAGCCACCATGTATGATTCACTGGCTGGACGCAATACAAGCTCGGCAAGTGCAAAAGATTCTCTGAACAGCAATTCAGGAACACGACGCAAACCGACCGATACTACTAAGCGCAACTAGCCTTTTTGTTACCCGTGACACCAGGAATTATGACCATTTTATTCGGTTTACGAAACTGGTTGGTCACGGGTATTTTTATGTGCTCACCAGTTATTGCACCGTGAGCAATTTTGTGGAATCTGTTGCAAGATCGTTACATTGCCATGTGACACACCAGCTTAATTTTGGATGATGGCAGGCAAGCAATTTAAAAATGTACTGCTGCAGTTAAATGCGGCTTTTCGGTTACTTGGGAGAAATGATCCCATGCGGTTGGCGGGAGCAACAGCGTTTTTTACCACGTTTGCGCTGCCCCCAATTTTAATCATTCTCATCTCGTTGCTGAGCCTGATGTTTAATCGACGCAGTATCAGTCGCCAGCTTTTTTCACAATTAGCAAGCATTGTCGGCCGGGATAGTGTGCACCAACTGGTAACGACCCTGCGTGGGTTTCGCGGCCTGGCAAGTAACTGGCCGCTTGCGATCCTGCTGTTCGTGTTTTTATTATTTGTCGCGACCACCTTGTTCAAAGTGATCCAGAGTTCATTAAACCAGGTTTGGATGATCAAGAAGTCAGGAAAAAAACGTCTCCGTTCTGCGCTGTATACCCGGTTGAAATCATTTCTTGCGATCGTTTTAACCGGCATACTCTTCCTCGCCTCTTTACTGGCCGATAGTTTACAAGCTTTTCTTGGTAAGCATGTTGAAGAGTTGTTACCCCGTGTTGGCATATTCTTTTCCGGCGGCCTGGCAATCGCTCTTTCAATCAGCATCGTGTGGATATGGTTCGCCGTGCTGTACCGCTACCTACCGGATGGCAAACCTTCGTGGCGGGTTGCCTTAACGGGAGGATTGTTAACAGCACTGTTGTTCACGCTGGGTAAAACCATCCTCGGGCTGGCGTTGCCGGGAAGCAACATAGGTGCTATCTACGGCACTTCAGCTTCAATTGTATTGTTACTCCTCTTTGTATTTTATTCTTCTTTGATTTTTTATTTTGGTGCAGCCTTCACCAAGGTGTGGAGTGTGTACGTGCATGATCCAATCGTTCCGATTCGAAATGCCAATCAGTATGATTATGCGGATCTGGACCCTACGCCTAAAGAAGCGCCTAAACATTCCAAAGGTTGACAGCCACACTAAAGTTCTGGCACGAAATTATTATTGAAGCCAGGAGAGCTATCAACTTATTAACCGGGGTATCCCGCTTATAAAAAGACCACCATGGATCTTACACCTTTTACTGTCTATTATCAATATCATGATAAATGGGAATCTTCGGAGATACGGCCTTGTTGCCGCGAGGATAACGTTGTCGACTATGCGATCTGGAAGGAGGATAAACTTGCGTTCACGATCACCAAAGTAAAAACGGAACCAGCTCATCATTGGGTGATCGCGGTTAAAAATGCGGATGACTCCATTGAAGATGAGCTGGTGCAGATACTAGGCGCTGAAATAGATCGCAATCACAAACCAGGAAATGCTTAACAGTTTACCGGCATCTGGTAACCAGGATCAGATGGCGGCGGCGGTTTTCTCTAACAGGGCCTTTGTCTTTTTGATCCCTTCCATTTCACTGATCTTACTGCCCTCGTATTCGATGCCGAGGTAACCGCGGAAGCTAGTATCCTTTATCAGTTTGAGCATTCGGGGATAGTCAGTTTCAATACAGTTCCCTGCTTCATCAAAATCGATTGTCTTTGCACTGGCACCTTTTGCGTACGGCATCATTTCAGCAACACCTTTGTAACGGTCGTATTCTTCGATACACTTGCCACCCCAGGCCTGCCCGTTGTCGCGTTTCACACAGAAATTATTGAAATCTGGCAACAAACCCACATTTGATTTGCCGACACTTTTCATCACACTTGCGATCCATTGCCCGTTGGAAGTATACGACCCATGATTTTCGACGATCACATTGATATTTTCTTTTGCGGCATATTCTCCCAGTTTACTTAAGCCATCTACAGCGGCTTTCTGTACGTCCTCGGCGGAGCCTTTTCCAAAAGCATTTACCCGGATGGTAGCGCAACCCAGGAACTTTGCCGCGTCGACCCACTTATAATGATTTTCGACCGCCTTCGTCCGGATAGCTGTATCTACATCACCCAGGTCACCTTCACCATCGATCATGATCAGGTGATTTTTCACCGCGTTATCCTTACAGATCTTCAGCAACTCACCGAGGTACTTTGTATCGTTTGCTTTGTCTTTAAAAAATTGATTGACATATTCAACGGCATTGATACCATATTCTTTTTTTGCGATGACCGGGAATTCGAGGTTGGTCATCTTTTTCGCAAAGAGGGATTTATGCAAACTCCATTCGGCCAATGAGATCTCAAAAAAAGATCCGGGTAGTGGGTTGATCGATGGTCCTTTTGAGTTACTCATTTTTGGAGTACAGGCATTGAACACAAACGCATAAGCGGCAGTTCCCGCGATTTGTTTTACAAATTTTCTTCTTGATGATGGAAGCATGGCAATCGATTGATGAATGACAAAATGGTTGAGTTCAAAAATAAGGTTGTTTGTTCGAATTACTTTTTCGCCGGTGTGGTTGAATGGAATGTTTTTTGACTACACCAGGTGTATCAAAACCATCTGCCAACTTTCAGGAATAGCTTTTGTAAATTGTACGAGAGATAATTCTTTCACCCCAAATAAATAACCGACATGATCCCATTGAGTGATGATGATTCAGACCAGACCCGGACGCCCTATATCAACTATCTTTTGATCGCTCTCAATATACTCGTCTTCATTTTTTACCAGCAGCTGGGCAGTAACCTGGGCTTTACTTACAGTTACGCAACAGTGCCGGCAGAGATCCTGGCAGGCCATGATATTGTGACTGACCCGGTAATTGTTCAGGATCCGATCTCCGGGCAAAATGTAGAGATACCAGGTTTAGGAGTTACAGCCATTCCTGTCTGGCTAACATTGATTACCTCCATGTTCATGCATGGAGGATTTGGGCATCTCGGCGGCAATATGCTGTACCTGTGGATCTTTGGCGATAACCTTGAAAACCGGATGGGGCATATGCGCTTTTTATTCTTCTACCTGCTGTGTGGTGTATTGGCTTCCTTAACGCATGTGTTCACCGACCTCATCTTCGGTGAAAATCATTTGATCCCAAGCCTGGGCGCTTCAGGGGCCATCTCCGGCGTTATGGGAGGCTACCTCTTACTTTTCCCCGGGCGCCGCGTAACGGTCTTCTTCATCATAATGCTGTTTAACGTACCGGCATTTATCGTACTTGGATTGTGGATCCTATTGCAGGTAGCTAACGGTACCGGCTACCTGGGTGGCAGCGAGGCCAGTGGTATCGCCTATGCGGCACACATCGGTGGCTTTATTGCCGGGCTGGTATTGGTGAAAAGATTTTTACCAAAAGAAAAAATACCCGTGCATAGAAAAAGCCGGTTCTTTTAACCGGCTTCTATTTCATCTGCTTTATTATGACTGTTGAACGACACCTTTGATAGTAAGCATTTTCGATTCCGTTACGTCATTTGATTTTACGGTGATCGTCTTGGTAAAGGCGCCGGGATTGGCGGCATTATAACTTACTTTGATCGTAGAACTTTTTCCAGGCATGATCGGTTCTTTCGCGTAATCAGAAGCCGTACAGCCGCAAGAAGTAACTACTTCTTTGATGATCAGCGGCGCATCGCCGGTGTTGGTAAAAGTAAACTCAACAGACACAGGAACTTTCAATTTAATTTCTCCAAAATCATGGGCTTCCTTTGCCCAGGTGGCCTTCGCAGCCAACGGTGAAACCTTTTCCATCTTACTATTTACTAAGAGGAGTGAAGGCGTAAATGACATTAATAAAACTGACGCCATTAATGAAACGGAAAACATGCTGAATTTTTTCATAACTGATTTTTGTGTGATGATTAAATGGTGACCGGTTTAAGGTTAGGTAAATCTACACAGGCTGCACACAGTGGGCTGTTAAGAAGTTTCAAACAATTGCAAACGATCTGTTAACGCCTGATCGGTCGCATGATTTATAGTATCATTGTACGGTGAAATTGCAGCGGGTAAAATTTATTGTGCTCATCGGCATCATTGCTTTTGTCGGTATTATCGCCATACAGGTGTACTGGTTGAAGCAGGCTTTTGCACAGGAAGAAAAAAAATTCAGCCAGAACATCCAGGTGTCCTTACTTGACGTTGTGAACGGCGTCAACAAGTATTACGGTTACAAAGCGCCACTTGTAAACCCGGTTCAGAAACTTTCAGGAGACTACTATGTGGTGAACATTCATAACGACTTTGACGCGGATGTATTGGAATTCTATCTCACCAACACCTTTGTAAAAAGAGGCATTACTACCGACTACGAATATGCGATATATGATTGCGAAACCGATGGTATGGTTTACGGCAGTTATGTCAACATGAACCTTGAAGATCGAAGTAAACCCGCCAACGTTTTTCCTAAAGCAAAAAACCTGGTATATTATTTCGCGATCCGTTTCCCGGACCAGCAAACTTATTTATTTGCGTCTGTCCGTCTCTGGGCCCTGCTCTCCGTCATCATGATCATTGTATTGGTCATTTATCTTTATTCGATTTATGTCATCCTGCAACAGCAGAAATATGCCAACCGGCAGCGGGACTTCATCAATAACATGACGCATGAATTTAAAACGCCTTTGTCTTCTATCTTAATCGCTTCTAATTACCTGGCCCAACAACCAGCTATTGTCAACGACCCCAAACTCGAAAAATACACTTCATTGATCATTGGGCAGAGCAAGAAACTCGACGGCCATGTCGAGAAAGTTTTGAACCTTGCAAAAAATGACGTGCGCCCGCTAAAGCTGGAAAAAGCAGAGGTGGATATTTCAGAAATTATTTCTGCGGCCATCGAAATTATTAAGGTCAAATACCCAGCAGCCGAAGTGAATTTTACCGCGCCTTCTAAACCAATGCTGGTTTCAGCAGATGCTTTTCATTTTGGAAACGTGGTGTATAATATCCTGGACAATGCTGCAAAATACTGCACGGAGAAGCCGGTTATTCAAATCAATGTACGTGAAGAAAAAACTTCCTTAATGCTGGAATTTATAGACAATGGAATTGGCATTGCTGAGAAGGAACTAAAACACATCGCCGAAAAGTTCTACCGGGTTAACAACGATCAAACGAAACTGGTAAACGGGTTTGGCCTGGGCTTATATTACGTCAGCAATATTTGCCGGTTGCATCAATGGAAAATTAGTTTCCACAGTGCCTTCACCAGGGGCACAAAAATTTGTTTAACAATAAAAAAATGAACCAAAAGCCACGAATATTATATGCTGAAGATGATGAAACGCTTGCCTTCCTTACCGTAGACAATTTATTGCAGCACCAATACTCGGTGGACCATTTCGCTAACGGCGCTCTTTGCTTGCAGGCCTTTCAAAACTCAGTGTATGATCTGTGCATCCTTGATGTTATGCTGCCCGGGCTGGATGGATTTGCATTGGCGCAGGAAATCAGAAAGGTTAATCAAAATATCCCGATTCTGTTTCTTTCAGCCAAGGTGATGAAAGAGGACCGCATTAAAGGGTTGAGACTTGGTGCCGACGATTACCTGGTAAAACCCTTTAGTATTGAAGAGCTTGTCTTAAAGATTGAAGTATTTATTAATCGTTCACAGAAACGGCCTACGGCTCAAAAAGCACAATACCACGGTGGCAATTTTGAATTCTATCCTGAACAATTTATGCTCCGGCAGGGAGCGGAAAAAACCGTGCTTACACAGCGGGAAGCAGAGTTGCTTAAATATTTTCTTGATCATAAGAACGAGGTGCTGAAGAGAGACAAGATCCTCACAGCATTATGGGGAAAGGATGATTATTTTTTAGGTAGAAGCCTGGATGTTTTTGTCTCGAGGCTGCGCAAACTTTTCGCAAAAGACGCTACCATAAAAATTGAAAACCTCCATGGAATCGGTTTTAAATTTGTCGAAGATCGTTCCGACGCATCTTTATAAATCCCGCCCATTGTTACCTCCACATCGATTACAGCTCTACTAAAAAGCCGGACCGTAAAAAACAAATTTGCAGAAGCAATTGGTTTGTACATTTAATGAAACATCTCATTGAATTATGAAATTTTCCTTTTTGCCCTTCCTGATCCTCATCGCCATTACCAGCTTCGCACAAAAAAATGCCAGCGTCACCTTTGAAAAATGGCTCAGTCTTAAAAGTGTTGGCGCTCCAACCATTTCGACCGACGGCAAGACTGTTGTGTACAGCGTCAATAGTACTGATTGGACGAACAATAATTTTGACACTGAACTATGGATGTATCGTGAAGGACAAGAACCCGTGCAGCTGACCCGGACTTTAAAAAACAGCAGTACTTCAGCGAGGTTTACACCCGACAATAAATTCATCAGTTTCCTGGCTGACCGCGGTGACAAAACGCAGGTGTACATTATTTCCGTGAATGGCGGAGAGGCGTTGCCGGTTACGAAGGATGAAGATGGCATAAACAGTTATGAATGGAGCCCGGATGGTAGTAAGATCGCATATCAAAAATCAGAGCAGGAAAGTAAAAAAGATAAAACGCTGAAAGAACGTTTTGGGGCTTTCGGTGTGGAAGGAGAGGAATACCGGCAAAATCATTTGTGGGTTGTCAATTTTAATTACGATTCCATCTTGCTTGCCGGTCAAACACCTTGTTACACCACTAAGACAGATTCCACGAAAAAAGATTCCGTTGTTAAGATCAAAGGACAGGAGTGCTATGTTTTACCGGTACCGAAAAAACTTACTACAGGAGATTTTTCTGTAGGCGGATTTGCCTGGAGCCCGGATGGGAAAAAGATCGCCTTCAATCAACAACGCAATCCCTTGATCCTTTCCAGCAGTTCTGCAGACATTGTGACCATTGATATCGCTACTAATAAACTAGATACATTAGTGAAAAATCCTACCGGCGACTTTATCAGCAGGTGGAGCCCGGATGGGAATTCAATTGTTTACAGTAGTTCGTTGAACGACTCCGTTTCCAACTTCTTCAAAAACAACCGGCTATTTATTTATGACCTTACCACAAAAACCAATCGTGAGATAGCCCAGGATATTGACGAGCAAAAGTTTGTAATTGACTGGAATAAACAGGGACTGTTTTTAGGAGCCTTAGAGAAAACAAGACAGAAAATATTTACGGTCGAAGTAAAAAGCGGTAATACCACGGCGGTACCGGTTCCACTTGACATCGTTGGCTCGGCTTCTTTCGGCAGGCAAACTGACTTGCTTGCAATTGCCGGTCGCAATCATGATGGCTTGAATGAAATCTATGTTACAAAACTCAGGCAACCCTTGAAAAAAATTACCAGCATCAGCACGCAGGTAGCGGGATGGAACACACCGGTGAACGAGGTTATTTCCTGGAAGAGTACCGATGGAGCAACCATTGAAGGTGTGTTACTGAAACCAAAAAACTTTGACGCGAAAAAGAAGTACCCGTTACTGGTAGTGATCCATGGAGGGCCGACAGGCATCGATCTTCCGGAGCCTGCTCCCGGTTACGTATATCCGATTGTACAGTGGGTCGAAAAAGGCGCACTTGTACTGCGCATTAACTATCGCGGAAGCGCGGGGTATGGAGAAAAATTTCGCTCCCTGAATGTGCGCAACCTCGGGGTCGGCGATATGTGGGATGTCCTCAGTGGAATTGAGCATCTTAATAAAAAAGGTATGATTGACACTTCGCGGATGGGCTCGATGGGCTGGAGCCAGGGCGGTTACATTTCGGCGTTTCTTACAACCAATACAAATATTTTCAAAGCGATCTCCGTCGGTGCAGGAATTTCTAACTGGGTAACCTATTATGTAAATACCGACATCACCCCGTTCACGCGGCAATACCTGCAGGCAACTCCCTGGCAGGACATGGATATTTACCTGAAGACATCACCCATGACGAACATCAACAAGGCAAGTACGCCCACCTTAATTCAACATGGAGAGCTGGACAAACGTGTTCCCATTCCCAACGCGTATGAACTGTATCGCGGATTGCAAGACAGGAATGTTCCTTCAAAACTAATTGTGTACAAAGGATTTGGTCATGGCATCAATAAGCCAAAAGAAAGGCTGGCCGCCGTATGGCATAACTGGCAGTGGTTCAACAAATATGTTTTTGGAGAAAAGGAAGAGCCGATGCCGGTTGAATAAACACGGCGTTTTCTATTTGAATTAGTTGCTATCGGCCAGTGGTTCACTGGTCGATTTTTATTAAGCTTACAATTTTTTCGAGGTACCGCTGATCGGTTTCATCAAACATGTTCAGCGCATCACTATCGACATCCAGCACGCCAACTACGTTTCCCTGGTGGAAGAGTGGCACTACGATCTCTGACTTTGAAAGACTGCTGCAAGCAATGTGCCCGGGAAATTTTTCCACGTCCGGCACAATCAAGGTGCTAGCTTTTTGCCATGCAGCTCCACAAACTCCGCGACCCTCACGAATACGCGTACACGCAACTGGTCCCTGGAATGGCCCCAACACCAATTCATCCTTTTTCACGAGATAAAAACCCACCCAAAAAAAACCAAATTGTTCTTTCAGTGCGGCCGCCACGTTTGCAAGGTTTGCAATAAGGTCGGGCTCTCCTTCCAGCAATCCACGGATCTGCGGAATGATCGACTGGTAGGCTTCTTCTTTTGTTCCGGAAACAATTTCGAGATCTTCGGCCATAATTAAAAGATGCGGATGCGTTGCTTTATGTTTAAAAAATAGTTTTGAAGAAGGCTTTCATATCCTCCCATGATTGCTTATCGGCTGCTTCATTGTAAGTAATGGGCATATTGAATTTTTTGCCCGTTTCCGTAGCTGCAGGATTTGAAAAAGCATGGGTGGCACCTTCATAAACTTTGAAGATATATGGCACGTTCATATCATCAAGATTCTGGCGAAAGGCTTGAAGTTCTTCGGGACTGATAAAATTATCAGCACCGCCATGGCACACCAAAATTTTCGCTTTTGTTGTGCCGGCTGTTGCGGGTACTGTCGCTAAACCTCCGTGGAAACTTACGACCCCTTTAAAATCCATACCAATCTTAGCTGCGTTTAACACCATTGAGCCGCCGAAACAATATCCAATAGCTGCCATCTTAAGTGAATCCGTTTGTGGATATTCTTTGATCTTATTGATCGCGGCTTCAAATCTTTTTTGACCCAGGGATGGCTGTTGGTAAAACGGGGTTGCCAGCTCACCGGCTTCTTTAGGATTGCTGCCTATTTTTCCATTTCCATACATGTCTACAGCAATAGCGATATAGCCAAGTTCCGCCAGCATGCGGGCACGCATCCGGGTGTAGTCATTGTTGCCCCACCACTCAGGAATTACAAGTATCGCCGGCCTCTTGCCCGTTTGCTTTTCATCAAAGGCAACATAGCCTTTCATTGGTGTTCCGTCAGATAAATAGGTTACCTCTTCTCCCTTTATGGAAGGAGTTTTTTGGGCAACCGCGGCTGATGACATTGCCAGCAGGGAAAGGGTAACAAAAAATGTAGCAGTTCTTTTCATTATCGTGCGTTTAATTTTTTAAGGGGCAATTCACTTGTTGAAATTGTGTTGGCCGCTGGTGCTGGAAACTGTGCATGGAACCGGAGGAAAATAGGCGGCCAGGTTTTACACTCCCACAAATGTGCCTAATTTCTGGCTGATGACAAAATGCCGATCATTCACGCGATTAACTTCCGCGTCGCTTGAGAGAACAAGGCTTAATGAAACGACAAAAAAAAGTCACAACCCGGAAGTTGTGACCTTGATTCAGTTTATTCAAACCATTGATTAGCGAACAAGCTTTAGTTCGTCAATGATATTTTTCGCACCTCCAAGTTTGTCAATGCACCAAAGTACATAGCGCACGTCCACACAAATGGTGCGATTAAGATCCTTGTCGAAAGCAATCTTGTGACTTAATGCCTCGTAGTTTCCGTCAAAGGCCAGCCCGAGCAGGTTTCCATTTGCATCAATCACGGGGCTACCGCTATTTCCACCGGTGATGTCGTTTGTTGTAATAAATGTAACCACCAGGTCGTTCCGCCCTTTATCGATGTATTGACCAAAATCTTTCTTTTTCATTAACTCTACCTGCTTCGCAGGAAGGTCAAATTCATAGTCACCCGGGATGTATTTTTCAAGTATTCCTTTACCGGTGCTGACATAGTCATACTTAACGGCGTCTTTTGGGGTATAACTTTTTATGTCGCCGTAACTCACCCGCATACTTAGGTTTGCATCAGGATACATTTTCTTCGCTGTAGCGGGATTCATTTCCATGATCCCCTTCATGTAAGCTCGGCCCAGTTCGGCATTTTTGGTGTTGAAAGCAGTGTAGAGGGAGGCAAATTTTGCGTTGTAATTTTTTACAAAGGCGGCCGCGTACGCAAAGGCCGGATCTCCCTGTAAAACGGTAAGATCCGGGTTAGCGACGAACGCAGTCCATTTTGCGTTATCGAGGATCATTGTTTTACTTACGAGGTCTTTCGCCCATTTTCTAAAAGTTGTTTCATCATCCAAATTTCCAAATGTAGCCTTGATGCCCTCAAAAAAACCAGCGGGATGTTGGCTTTTGTCAACATCATTATAAAACATCATGGCGATCATGGCCAATATTTTTTCATCACTGGCGATGTCCTCACTTTCCTGGAAAGTTTTCCGGTTTGCATCAGCTGCATCCAGCAACTTTTTGATATCAGCACCAGTACTACCCGATTTAGCGAGACCGGCTTCCACCTGCAATAAAGATGAGGCATAGGCGGCGAGCGGCGAACCAAGAACACCTTCGATCAGGTATACGCGGCTTTTGCTATAAGGTGTCCACGCGGCGTATGATTTCGAGTATTCCGCAAAAAGATTTTCATAGCCCGGTTTTCCTTTGGCCCATTTTGAAAAAGTATTCTCATAGCCCTGCTTTTGCTCGTAGGTGCCAAATTTTTTCAATTGCTTTGTTTCTCCATCAAAAAATTTCCAATAGTTGGCCACGCTTGCGTAATTACTTGCGAGTTTAAGTTTGACCGCAGGATCCTTGATCATCTGCTCATGCATCAGTTTAAGGCGGACGTCGCGAAGACCTACCAGCGAAGGGTTTTCGATCTCATTTTTTAATTTAATACCATAACTGGTTTCGTAGCGGTTCGTACTTCCCGGGTAGCCATAGATCATGGCGAAATCTCCATCCTTAACTCCTTTCAGACTTACCGGCAAAAAATGCTTTGGCTTTAGAGGCACGTTTTCCCGGCTGTAATCTGCCGGCTTGCCTTCTTTATCAGCATATATTCTGAACACAGAAAAGTCACCCGTGTGGCGTGGCCATTCCCAGTTATCGGTATCGCCACCAAACTTGCCAACGCTTTCCGGCGGAGCTCCAACAAGCCGCACATCCCGGTAAGTTTTATAAACATACATGAGGTATTGATTGCCTTTGAACATGGAATAGATTTTACCTGTAAGCCCATTACCCTGGTCGGTAACTTTGTCAGTAATACCTTTACCAACGTCTGTTATTTTTTTCATCCTGTCTGCCCAGGCCAACTCCTTTAATCCATCCTCCATTTCCTTCGTAACATCTACAATACGGTCGAGGAATTGCACCGTGATCGTGCTTTTTATTTCCTGGTCTTTGTTGTACGCGTAGAAACCGTTTTTCAGGTAATTATTTTCCACCGTACTGGCAGCGGCGATTGCACTATAGCCACAGTGATGATTGGTGAAAACCAGGCCCTGCTCACTCACAAGTTCTGCAGTACATCCGCTGTTGAAAAGAAGGATCGCGTCCTTTAGTGAGCTTTTATTAACTGAATACAATTGTTCTTTGGTAAGTTTCAGTCCTTTCTTTACCATATCAGCATACACTTGTTCCCCGAGCAACATCGGCAACCACATACCTTCATCCGCACTTGCTTTCAACAAAGCGACGGCGCAGGCAATCGTCATAAAAACTTTTTTCATATTGCATTATTTAGGGAACAAACCTACAGCAAAATGAAGAATCGAAACGCCGTAAACCCGTGATGGCAAAAGACTTAGAAAGACTTTAACGATTATGCGCTGCTGATAAAAATCCTTTAAAGTTTCGGGATTTTTAACATAAAACATTCCGGGCTCAACTTGCTCCCGGCGAAATATTTTGCTCGATTGGCGGGAGGTTCAAGACCCTAAACGGGAGCACTGGCAACGACACTCATCTTTATTATTTTATGGAGGAAAAACAATCGTATGCAGTAAATTTGTTTCTAACCTTTACCATCGTGCATGCCAATTTTTGAATTGAAACTACCAAAAAGTGTCGCCCGGGTTTTGAATATACCGGCCCGCGACCCGAGGATGCAACAAATACGGGTGCTTAAAAAATTACTCCGCACAGCAAGGTTTACCCAATTTGGCCAATTGTATAAGTTCGATGAGATTTTAATGAGCCGCCATCCGGGTAAGAAGTTTCAACAAATGGTTCCAAGCTACGACTACAACAAGATCTACCACCAGTGGTGGCATAAGGCGAAAGATGGTATTCCTGATGTATGCTGGCCGGGCAAGGTGCATTACTTTGCGCTGAGCAGCGGAACAAGCGATGCTTCCAGCAAATTTATTCCAATCACCAAGGAACTCATCAGGAGCAATACCGTCACCAGCTTTAAACAGTTGCTTTCACTGGCAAAATATGATGATGTACCAAGGCGGGCCATTGGGAAAGGATGGATGATTCTCGGGGGAAGTACCCAGTTACAAAAAGGGCCTACTTATTTCGCCGGCGATCTTAGCGGCATTCAACAAAAAAATATTCCCTTTTGGTTTCTTGGTCTCGGCTTGTACAAGCCAGGAAAAAAAATTGCGCGGGAAAAAGACTGGGCAAAAAAGCTGGATGAGATCGTAGAAAATGCACCGAACTGGGACATCGGCTTTATCGTTGGCGTGCCGGCCTGGTTGCAGTTGTGTATGGAAAAGATCATTCACCGCTATAAATTGAACAACATCCATGACATCTGGCCGAACCTTGCTTTTTACGTACACGGTGGCGTATCAATGGAACCTTATAAAAAGGGTTTTGAAAAATTATTAGGCAAGCCCATCACCTATATTGAAACTTACCTGGCCAGTGAAGGATTCCTTGCCTACCAAAACCGCCAGGATTCCAAGGGCATGCACCTGGCGCTCAACAACAACATCTTTTTTGAATTTGTTCCCTTCGACGATCACAATTTTGATAGCGAAGGAAATATGGTCGACAATCCTGAAACCTTCATGATACATGAGATAGAGGAAAACAGGGACTATTCAATCCTGATCAGTACTAACGCCGGTGCCTGGCGGTATGCAATTGGAGATACTGTTCGCCTGATCGATCGTGAAAGAAGCGAGATCATTATTACGGGCAGAACAAAACATTTTCTTAGCCTCGTGGGTGAACACCTGAGTGTTGACAACATGAATAAGGCCATTGAAATGGTAAGTGAAGAATTGAATATTTCGATCCCCGAATTTACCGTCGCCGGCCAGCCGCATGGATTGTTTTTTGCGCACCACTGGTACGTCGCCACGAACGACGCTGTCAATAATGAAGAACTCCGCGTACGTATAGATCAAAAGTTGAAAGAATTAAATGACGACTATGAAGTGGAGCGCAAACATGCCCTCAAGGACGTTTTTGTTACCGTGCTTACACAAGAAACATTTATGGAATTCATGAAGTCGAAAGGAAAGATTGGCGGCCAGCATAAATTTCCCCGCGTATTGAAGGGTGCTATGCTTGAAGACTGGAAAAAGTTTTTACAAGCACCGGCCTACTCATAACTTAATTCACGTACAACTTTCCTGCTACAATAATTTGATCGCCCGTTCCAGGTCTTCCGGTGTGTCTATTTCCACACCCATATACTCCGTTACCACCATTTTTAAAGGGATACCGTTTTCCAGGTAACGCAGGCATTCAATTTTTTCTGCAGCCTCCAGCGGCGTCATTTCCCAACTGGTAAAATCCATCAGGGCCTGTTTCCGAAAAGCATATACACCAATGTGCTCATAGTAAGTTGGAGCCGAGCCTTTATCCCGCGGATACGGGATCACGCTACGACTAAAAAAAAGCGATTCCATGTTTTTATTCACCGCAACTTTCACATAATTCGGATCATCAATAAAACGTTGTTCCTTCAACACCTGCATCAGTGATGCCACGTGCACTTTTGCGCCGGCCTCACCATCGAAACAGGCAAGTAATGCTTCTAACGGCTTTCGCTGTACAAATGGTTCATCTCCCTGGACATTTACCACGATGTCGACATCGAGAGAAGCCACTGCTTCCGCAATCCGGTCGCTTCCACTTTCATGCGTTTTAACGCTCATAATCGCCTTACCGCCATTGCTGGTAATTTCATTAAAGATGATGTCGCTATCCGTCACTACCATTACCTCGTCAAATAAACCGGTAGCCTTCGTGTTATCGTACGTGTGACGGATCACCGTTTTGTCGCCCAAGAGTTGCATCAACTTAGCAGGAAAACGGGTGGCTGCATACCGGGCCGGAATCATAGCGATCTTTATCATAATGTGTTTTTTTGCGAGGGTAAAGTTACCAATTATGTCGCAGCGCCTGATTGAAAACAAGTTTCATTCGGTATATTTGAAATGATTAGAACTTCTTTCGACTGCCTGCCATAAATATTCAAAATTGATAATTATGCAAACGAGCGAGTTAATGCAGTCTTATTTGGTGGATGCGAATACCTGGGATGAAATGTCCACGGATGCCACGGTAAGAGAGCATTACAAAAATGCAGTCGAGTTCCTGGAAAAGTTATCAATCGACGATCTTAACAAGCGGGAAGAATTTGCTAAACGCCTGTTCATGAGCCAGGGCGTTACTTTCACCGTTTACAGCAGCGGCGAAGGAATCGAAAAGATCTTTCCATTTGACATTATTCCGCGTATCATTACTTCTTCAGAATGGGACACCATCGAGAAAGGAATTAAACAACGATTAAAAGCGTTAAACCTTTTTCTCAAAGACATTTATACAAACCAGTTTATCATCAAGGATGGTGTAATACCGGCCGACATGATCTACAGTTGCCCGCATTACCTGCGGGAGATGCACAACTTTCCCATTCCCTACGACATCTATGTGCACATATCCGGCATCGACCTGATCCGCGATTTCGATGGGACCTTCTATATCCTGGAAGATAACTTGCGTACACCCAGTGGCGTTAGTTACATGCTCGAGAACCGGGAGATCACTAAACGAATTTTTCCCTACCTGTTGCCGCAAAGCAATGTGCGCAGCGTAACTGAATATCCTACTATTTTACACCGGAACCTGGTTTCCTTATCGCCGCGGCAGATCAATAATCCGACAGTGGTCTTGTTGACACCAGGCATTTACAATTCCGCTTATTTTGAACATACTACCCTTGCCCGTTTAATGGGTGTTGAGTTAGTAGAGGGCAGTGACCTAGTTGTAGATAATCACAAAGTTTTCATGAAAACCACAAGTGGTCTGCAACAGGTTGATGTTATCTACCGGCGCGTGGATGATGAGTTTCTTGACCCGTTAATGTTTAACCCCGCCAGTAAACTCGGTGTGGCTGGAATTATGAGTGCGTACCGCAAGGGAAACGTAGCGATCGTAAACGCGGTAGGAAATGGAGTGGCTGATGACAAGGCGATATACACGTTTGTTCCAGCGATGATCCGCTATTACCTCAATGAAGAACCGTTGCTAAAGAACGTGCCCACCTACCAGTTAGGCAAAGACGAAGAAAGAGAGCATGTGTTCAAGAACATCGACAAGATGGTGATCAAAAAAACCAACGAAAGTGGTGGCTATGGAATGCTCATGGGCAGTGCCGCAACTGAAGAAGAAATAGACATTTATAAAAAAGAAGTTTGTGCAGACCCAAGACAGTTTATTGCTCAGCCAATCATCAGCCTATCTTCTGCACCCTGTTACATGGCGGGAAAATTACAACCACGGCGCGTTGATCTGCGGCCATATGCTTTGTGTGGTCCCAGCGGCATCGAGATCGTACCTGGCGGACTAACGAGGGTTGCATTAAAAGAAGGTTCCCTGGTGGTAAACTCTTCCCAGGGTGGTGGCAGCAAAGATACCTGGGTGCTTGGACCTTCTTCAGGAGGCTTTTAATAATGACAAACCTAATAAGCTGCATCAGTTTAGCCGCAGGCTTTTTATTCATCACCTTTAAAACCCTGGAGACCCTTTTAAATCAGTGGTAACAGGAATTAATTTATATGTTAAGTCGAGTTGCGAATAGTTTATACTGGATGAGCCGATACATGGAGCGCACAGATGGCATTTTAAGAATGTTGAAGATAAATTATGCTTCTTCGCAGGATGAGATCCAGGAGTTTTCGTGGAAACCGGTTTTGAAAATTTTTACATCGTTAAAGGAAGATGCTGCGGACGCATTAGCACATGATACACGTGCGGTTTTACAATTCATGGTAATTGGTAAAGAGAACCCGAATTCTGTATTGAACATTGTGACGCTTGCCCGCGAAAATGGCCGAAGTGTACAAGACCACATCACCAAGGAAATGTGGCAATGCATCAATGATTTCTACCACATCATCCGGCAGGATAAACTCGCTGAAACCCTGCAAAGCGAAGACCCGATCACCACCCTCGATAGTCTTATAAAACAAGGGCTCTTGTATTTTGGAACCACGGACGTTACCATGGCCCGGGGCGAAGGAAATTCTTTTATTAACGTAGGAAAATATTTAGAGCGGGCGATACAATCCACCGATATCCTCGACGTGAAATTCAGTGATACCTTTTTCCAGCTCGATAAAATTACTGATACCACTTATTGGAAATACCTGTTGATGTCTATCTCCGGTTACGAACTTTATTTGAAAACTTACAGGAGTGGCTTCGAAGCAAAAAAAGTGGTGGAACAGATCATTCTCAACGAAGAATTTCCACGCTCGGTTGTTTATTCGATCAACCAACTGCATCGCTATTTTGCCAGGTTAAAACACGACCGCAATCCTGCCGATTTTAATAAGATCGATTTCATGATCGGGAAAGTTAAAAGCAAGGTTAAATTCTCCACTTCCGATTCTATTGTTCATGAAGGGCTTCACCATTTTCTTTCCGAGACCAAGAAGAGCTTTTTCGAAATAGGCACCTCGTTGAACAATAACTATTTTGCTTATTCGTAATATTTATTTCACCAGCATTGTCTTCTGCAAAAACCTTTAAATAAATAATGCCCAGATTCATCATACATCACGTAACAAAATACACGTATCCTGAACCCGTTCGCGACAGTGCCAACCAGATCATGTTGTACCCGATCAAAGACGAATTACAGGAAGTTCAAAATCAGCGTTTAACCATTACCGGTGAACCCCCTGTAGAGATTTTTAAAGACTATTATGGAAACGAGTCTGGTTCATTTATGAACATTACCCCGCACAAAGAACTGCGGATAGATTCAACTATTGCCGTGATCACCAAGCCACGGATTTTTCCGGCAGATACGGTTCCAATTGAAGAACAGTGGAGTCATTTGTTGCAGATCAAAAATATTGTTCCCTTCATTGATTTTGTGAAACAGGAAAACTTCCTGGCCTTACCCGAAGTGAAAAAAATTGCAGATGCCGGCTTCTACCAGTCTGTATCAGTTTTTGTGGCTGTTCAGCAACTGAACAAATATGTTTACGCAAATTTTTCTTACATCAAAGGGATCACCAGTGTTGAAACTACGTTGGATGAGGTTTGGAAATTGAAAGCAGGGGTTTGCCAGGATTTTGCTCACATGCTCCTGGTTATGCTACGGCTGCTGAATGTACCCGCACGCTATGTGAGCGGCTATGTTTGTCCGCACGACAACAACCTGCGCGGCGAAGGCGCTACTCATGCCTGGGTGGAAGCCTATATTCCATTCTATGGTTGGATAGGAATGGATCCGACAAACAATTGTATTGTAAACGATCTCCATGTACGCCTTGCCATTGGCCGAAATTTTAGTGACTGTTCACCGGTAAAAGGAACTTACAAAGGAACTGCCAAGCAAAGCTTGGAAGTGGGTGTTTCTGTTTCGCACGAAGATGGTGTGATCTCCCGCGAAGTGGCAGCGGTGCTAACGCCGCAGGCAATCAAAGTTTCTTTAACTGAAGGTGGTGGTGATGATAATTCCTACCGCAGGTATATGCAGATGATTCAGCAACAACAACAACAATAAATTTTAAGAGAGGTGGATCT
Organism: Ferruginibacter sp.; assembly: GCA_030655145.1. Lineage (GTDB taxonomy): Bacteria > Bacteroidota > Bacteroidia > Chitinophagales > Chitinophagaceae > Ferruginibacter. Next base: position 24,488 of record JAURWD010000306.1, on the reverse strand, counting down.
CAATCTCAAGATGAATTCAATTGGGATGATAGGTTGGTTCGGTATATGTTTCGGGAAGGCGTTCGCTTTCAAAACCGCAATCGCCGCATTGGTATACATAGTCCGGGGCAACCGCATAACTTGAAAAGATCCAGGTAAAAATAGCGGTTACCACATTGGCAACCCCGGGTTTGGAAACATAGGCAAAGCTGTTGTTCCCACACCGCGGACAAGTTGCTGACTTCAAATAAGCCTCATCATACTCAGCCAATAATTTTTTCACCAGCTCCGCATCTTCCATTTTTACAATCAGCTTAATACCCCCGATCGCATTTGTGAGAATGGGATCGATGGTGACCGTGTACTCATCTTTTAAGTAACACTCAACACCTGCCGCATGAAGTTTCGTCAACGTGATGTTTGCTGAAAAATAATTATCAAAAGTTCTTATCGTTTCCATTTCCATAATTGATTCTGCGGTAATCCCGCGCTGGTAGTTTGCTGGTCCCAGTTCTTAGTTACTAGTAACGACCCTCTCCTAAAATAACACAATCCCGCAACCTGGAAAAGTTTATCCGCATGTTTTAACGAACCCGATTTTAAGAAGAAAGCAATTACACTTTTATCAAAGCATCCTTCTTAGTGTGAATTTATATTTTGGTTGGAAACAAAATTTAAGAAAACATCAATTTGTATTTTGATGCCGGTGAAGTTCATTTCAGATTACATCAGCCCAACTGGCCACTTATACGATTGTACAGCCCCGCCGGCTGCCATTCCCTTGCCGCACCAATGCGCATGCGGCGTGAGATACGAACCTGTTCAAAATTATGTTGGAGCAAAAAAGCAGTTGCAATTTCATTTTCCGCGGGACAAATTGCATAGTTGACAGTTTGTAAACGGAGCTTCATTAATTCAACACCCGCTTCCGGGTTGTTGGCAATGATCAATCCATTCAGCAGGTTTGGAAGAAACGCACCTTCAATTTTATCATCACTTTTAAATACGACTGCGTCTTCCAGGTGCAATTGCAGTTTGTGTTGCCGTCCCTCACCAGATACCTGCCTATCCAGCATCAAAACCTCTTCCAGGTATTTTTCTGAATAGGGCAAGATTGAATTTGGTAACGGGGTTACCAGTTTGTCATTCGTTGAAAAGTGGCTATAAATTCCTTCTAATTCGAAACCAACTTTTTGGTATACGGGGTAGCCCAGGTCAGTCGCAATGAGGTAAATGGTTTGATATTTTGACCGATCAACCCGATCAACAAGACCCTGGGTTATGATACGACCGAGTCCTTTGTTACGATGATCCGCATGCACGATAATATGCGCCAGCCAGGCCGTATCCTCGTGATAAATAATGGTGCCGATGCCACAGATATTGTCATTGATAGTCCATTTGAACGGACTGCAATTAGGCGAACCAACATACCATTGATGGGGTACGGTAATGTCATCCCAATCCGGTGGCTGGAGATTTTTTAGTTCTTCGAGATCATTGATCGTTATCTGTTCCTGTTGCATAATTATTTTACAATTATCATAAAAAAACAGGACTCTGGTTAGAAGTCCTGTTTCAATAATATTCAAATGTTGCTGTTGGCGCTCTTAGTTATTTAACATCAAGGGCATCACCAGCATCAGTAATTCTTCATTCGCATCTACTTCAGTTGGCTTAATAATTCCAGCTTTTGTTGGGGTGCTGAGTTCAACATTGATCTCTGGAGTTTCAGCTGCATTTAACATTTCAATGAGGAATTTTGCATTGAAAGCAATTTGCAGATCTTCTCCATCGTACTGGCAACTCATGCGCTCAGTGCCTTCAAAACTAAAATCCACATCTTGTGCCGCCAGTTGTAACTCACTTCCACTGATACTCAACGCTACCTGGTTGGTACTTTTATTACTAAACACACTTACACGGCGCAAGGCGCTTTGGAAATCGCCTTTATTTACTGTTAGTTTATAGGGATTGTCAACCGGGATCACCACTTTGTAATCAGGGAACCTCGCATCAATCAAACGACATACCAGTTCGGTTCCACCATGCTTTACAAAAAGATGGTTGCTGTTGTAAGAAATGGTCAGTTCATCTTCATTATCAGGCAAGGCACTTTTCAACAGGTTAAGCGGCTTCTTTGGAACGATGAAGGTATCTGTCTTCGGGCAGCTAACATCCGTCCTTTTGTATTTCACCAGGCGATGTGCATCTGTTGCAACACAGGTAAGTCCTTTCTTATCGAGTTCGAAAAATACGCCGGTCATCGCGGGACGCAAATCATCATTACTTACCGCGAACAGGCTTTTATTGATAGCTGTTACCAATGCGGTTGAAGTCATGGTAAAGGAGTTGGAATCATCGGCCACAGGCTCTTTTGGAAAATTATCCGGATTTTCACCCATCACCTTATACTTTCCATTATCACTGGTTATTTCGATCCCGAAATTTTTATCGATGCTGAAAGTAAGCGGTTGCTCAGCGATATTTTTCAGGGAGTCCATCAAAATCTTCGCAGGAATACACACCTTTCCATTGTCTTTCGCTTCTACGTCGAGGTGCACCTTCATTACAGTTTCCAGGTCGGTTGCCACAACGGTGAGCTTGTTTTTTTCAATCTCGAATAAAAAGTCTTCTAAAATGGGAAGCACGGTGTTAGCATTTATAACGCCGTTGATCTGCTGCAGTTGTTTAAGCAAAGCCGAAGAAGAAACGATAAACTTCATATTTTTTATTATTGATTGCCAAAGATAAAATCTTTAAAATGAAACGAAATAATTAAAATACCCTCTCATCCTTAGTTTGTAACCGGGCGATCCGGGTCGCTATCCCGGCAAATCCGGACGCTGTTTTTTTGAGAATTAAATAGGTTTCCAACGAGGCCATTACATTTGCAGGATGTTGCCGCAAAGAGTTACGCCACAACAGGCGCTTCCAAAGATCAAACAGTTTTGTGCTTACCAGGAGCGGTGTCATAGTGAAGTAAAAGATAAACTGTATGGATACGGGCTGTCCAAAAATTATGTGGACGAGTTGCTGAGCAAGCTGGTTGAGGATAATTTTCTGAACGAAGAACGGTTTGCGATCGCCTTCGCCGGCGGTAAATTCCGGATCAAGCAGTGGGGCAGGATCAAGATCCGCTATGAGTTACGGCAGAAACAAGTTAGCGATTACTGTGTGAAGAAAGCGCTCGCATCGATAGATGATGACGATTATCTCAAGACCTTGGATCGCCTCGCCGAGCAAAAAATAAAACTGCTCAAGACAGAGAAAAATATTTTTGTCAAAAAAAGAAAACTGCTCGATCATCTCCGGGCAAAGGGTTATGAACCGGACCTGGTGGGTGACTGGCTAAAACGGATTTGAGGATACTGTTACCGCTAATAAATCAATAATGTCAACACTTACAATCACTACGATCCAAACGGATCTCGTTTGGGAAGATAAGGTCGCCAACCTGAGAAACCTGCAATCGAAAATTGAGGGCATTGGGGAAAGAACCGAACTGGTGATTCTGCCCGAGATGTTCAGCACGGGCTTTAGTATGAATGCAGTTGAATTGGCTGAAACCATGGATGGACCAACCGTTCAATGGATGCGGCAGATCGCCGGTGAACACAAGATCATTTTGACGGGCAGCCTCATCATTAAAGAGCAGGACCATTTTTACAACCGCCTGGTTTGGATGTTACCCAATGGCCAGTTTGGCTACTACGATAAACGACATTTGTTTTGCCTGTCGGGAGAAGAAAATTACTATTCGAGTGGGAACAAGCGACTGATCGCTTCAGTAAAAGGTTGGAAGATCAACCTGCAGATCTGTTACGACCTGCGCTTCCCGGTCTGGAGCCGCAATCGTAAGGTCGATGTAGCAAGCCAGGACTTGAATACCACAGCCGTGGAAGAAGCCGAACAAGCGTCGGAATATGACGTGTTGATCTTTGTGGCAAACTGGCCTTCAAAACGCATCAATGCCTGGAAGGCCTTATTGACAGCACGGGCAATCGAAAACCAATGTTTTGCTATTGGGGTAAACCGCGTGGGTGTTGATGGAAACAACCTGGTGTACAATGGAAACACGCTGGTTGCTGATCCGTTAGGAAATATTCTTTACGAGGTGGTTGACAAAGAAGATGTTTCAACCATCACCCTTACAAAAAAAATGTTGGAAGAAGTTAGAACCCAGCTACCCTTTTGGAAAGATGGGGATTCCTTCACCTTCCTATAATATTTTCGGCGATGCCGGAAGGCCAGCCTTTCCAGATATCAGCAGCTTTACCTGTTCCATCTTCCTGTCGATATTTTGTCGTACACCCTCCACCGTTGGTGGAATAAAAATGTCCGGTTCAACGCCGCGGCCATCCTTTGGTACGTGGTTATATTGTACCAATTTAAACAAGGGCAACCGCACCCGAAGTTTCGTGATCGGCAAGGTTATATCCGGGATCATTAACCCGCTGTTCCCATGCCATCCGCCGCCGGTTTCTTCGCCAACCAGTTTTACATTTTGCTGACCTTTCACCGCGTTACAAAACAAGGTAGATGCGGAGAAAGTCGGGCCGCTGATAAGCACGTACACATCGCCGTTATAATGATTTTTCTTCTTCGGTTTAAAAAAGTGGCGCTCATAATATCCAAAATGATAAAGGCCATCTTTCTTTTTCTTCGTCATGAATACCATACCGATGTTATAAAAAAAACTCTTCCTGATCAACCCGCTATAGGGCCTCAAGGTTTTGGCGATGGCATAGCTGGTATCTGCTACTTTAAATTGAGAATTGCGAATGTATTTTGTTAGTAATACATACATGCCCACATCGCCACCGCCATTGCTGCGCAGATCGAGTACCAGGTTTTTTACTTGTTGCTTTCGCAGTTTTTTGAAAGAGCGTTTCATGAACAACCGAAGCTTACGTCCTTCCCCGGCACTAAACGTATGCAGGGATAAAGTTGCAAATGTTCCGCTTGAATCTATTTCAAGGGAGCGGGCGTTTGTTCGCCGTTCGTCGCGGATTTGTTGACGAGAAAGTTTTAAAGAATCTTGCCTGCGTTTCTTTTTCGTGGAGTCTGGTGGTGGTGGAGAAAACATCGGCACGATGGTCGATTTTTCGCGGCCCGTACTATCAATGTAGCCTACACGATAATTTTTAAATATCCCGTAAACGTTTCTATGGTAGTAAGGAAAATTCCCACTGATGCGCACATAATTTACATTGTCAGCATATCCATCCATCGGCAAATAATCAAAAATCTTACCGATCATCTCCTTGTTGGTGTACCCATTGATCGAGGTAATGAGCGTGCCTCTTTTGATGATGGAATCTTTTCGGTTAAGGCTACCCGTTACTACCATGGTATCGCCCCAGGCTTTTACAAACAACGGAAAGGAAGGGATGCGGCGGTCACGTATAAATTTGCCCCATTGGCGGCTCATGCCAAAACTAGTATGCCCGCAATGAATTTTTTGGGTAAGTGGGGCCAGTACTTTCCACCCAAACTGAAGTTCAGTCATCGAATCACCTATGCTTGCATACAGGCTATCGAAATAATAATTCATGCTATCGCGGGAAGTGTACCAATAAAGAGCGGGATGTTTGTCCTCCAATACTTTACGCAAGACGGAATAGTCCTGTTGTAATTCAGTTTTTGGAAACTTTTTATTGGGGTCGTAATTCTTTAAACTGGTAAAGCAACCCGAACAAAGGCTCATCAATACCAGCAGCCACAAAAAACATCTTTTATCCATTGACTACAATATCAGTTTGTACGGATCTATTACAGGATAGAAATAAATTGGTTGTCCTCACTCCATGTGATTCCAGCCTTGTGCAACCAATGCATGCCTGTTTCCACCGCGGGTTAAAATCTGTGTGCCTTCAGCTGGGTCGGTCATGTACCCGATCACACTGATCTGGTCGTTTCCTTTGATGGCTTCGTAATCTGCCTGGGCAATGGTGAAAAGGAGTTCATAATCTTCGCCACCGCTGAGCGCACAGGCTGTTGGATCTAGCTCCAGCTTATAAGCAAATTGTCTTGCTTCTTCATTTACTGGAATTTTTTCTTCGTGAATGATGCAACCCAGGTTACTCTGCTTGCAGATATGCAGTGTTTCACTACTGAGACCGTCACTGACGTCGATCATCGCCGTTGGCACAATATTCTGCTCGGCAAAAAATTCTATGATGTCTTTACGGGCCTCGGGTTTTAACAACCGGCCAACGATGTACGCCTGGTCTTCCAGGTCAGGCTGTGAGCCTGTTTCCGCAAAGATTCTTTTTTCCCTTTCGAGGATGGTGAGACCAAGGAACGCGCCACCTAAAAAACCGGATACACAAAGCAGGTCTCCTTTGTTGGCCGTACTCCTTTTGACAAATTTATCTGGTGACACTTCCCCGAAGGCTGTGACTGAAATAACAAATCCTTTTTGCGAAGAAGTTGTATCGCCTCCAATGAGGTCAACATTATACCGCTCACAAGCCGCATAAACACCCTCATAAAATTCATCAAGCGCTTCAAGGCTGAAGCGATTGCTGAAGGCAACATTCAAAGTGATTTGCGTTGGGGTGGCATTCATCGCATATACGTCACTGATATTGACCATTACACTTTTATACCCGAGATGTTTCATCGGCGTGTACATGAGGTCGAAATGAATTCCTTCCACGAGCATATCCGAACTGATCACTGTTTGCTTTCCAAAATGATCAATGACCGCGGCATCATCGCCAATACTTAAAACAGTCGAGGCATTCCTGGTTTCATTATTTTTTGTCAGGTGATCGATCAATCCAAATTCGCCCAGGGTTGAAATTTCTGTCCGCTGATTATCCATTTGTGTATTTCTTATTTGTTGTAGAAAAGATTGGGTGCTGCAGTTAAATTTCTCCGCCATTGATAACTTCCAGAACAGCTGCATGAATCTTGCCATTTGTCGCAAGCAGTTGTTTCTGGTATACAGAGAATTGCTTGTTTGCAAAGTCGGTGACCATACCCCCGGCTTCGGTAACGATCAGTGAACCGGCTGCGCTATCCCAGGCTTCGAGCTTATGTTCGTAATAGGCATCAAATTTTCCTGCCGCCACCCAACAGAGATCGATGGCTGCGCTGCCGAGGCGTCTGACTGCAATTCCCTTTCGGATGAACTTTTCAAAAACCTGGATTGGCCCATTGGCCTGGTCTAGGTAAGTGTATGGAAAGCCGGTTGCCATGCACGATGTACCAACAACTGCTTTATCGCTCACTTTGATGGGTTTATCATTCAGTGTTGCGCCCTTTCCTTTTTCCGCAAAATAAAATTCATTCATCATCGGATTATAAACGGCGCCCATTATGATCTCGCCTTTAAATTCGAGGCCGATGCTCACGCAACAAAGGGGAATCCCGTTTGCAAAATTTACAGTGCCATCTATCGGGTCAATGATCCACTTATATTCACTTTGGGTAACGATCTCACCGGACTCTTCACTTAAAATATAATGTTCAGGATAGGCTTCACGGATCACGGAGAAAATAGCTTTCTCGGCCGCATGATCGGCTTCGGTCACCAGGTTGTTGATCCCTTCCTTATTTGAAATAGCAAAGGTTCCATTGAAGAACCTCCTGATTTCATTGGCGCCTGCTTCTGTTGCTTTATATAACGTACTTTTCATGGTGGCGCAAAGATAAGAAAATCACTTGCTACGTTCCCGGCGATGAACACGTCTCCAGGGAGAGCAACAATTAGATCGCAATACACCCACCAGTTGAAAATTGCAACAGCAATTGCTGGCGATCTCGGTTATAATCCACCGACAACTCATTCGCTCCACCTAACAGGTTGCTTTCTGAAATCGTAATTACCGTCGAATAAGTTTAACTTTTCCGGCAACCGGATCTCCCGGAGAGGATTTTGAATAGTGAGGGAAAAAATCTTATTTCGTAAGCACAACCACTTGCCTTTGCAGCTATCGATCATCATAGTAAATTATAATGTTAAGTACTTCCTGGAGCAATGTCTTTGCTCTGTTGTGAAGGCTTCTCAAAATATTGCTGCGGAAATCATCGTAATCGACAATAACTCTTCGGATGGTAGTCGTGAATATTTCAACAACCGGTTTGAAGGAGTAACCTTTCTTTGGGAAACAGAGAATACTGGCTTCAGCCGGGCCAATAACAAGGCCCTGAAATATGCCTGTGGCGAGCTGGTCCTCTTCCTGAACCCGGATACCATTGTTGCTGAAGACGTTTTTGAAAAATGCCTGCAATGTCTCCACCAGGATATTTCCATTGGTGCACTTGGGGTGAAGATGATTGACGGTTCCGGTATTTTTCTCAAGGAAAGCAAGAGGGGCTTTCCCGGTCCACTAACCTCCCTTTACAAAATTTCCGGCTTCGCTACCCTCTTCCCGCGTTCGCGGGTCTTTGCCCGTTACTATCTTGGTAACAAAGATGAAAATACTACGCAGGAAGTGGATGTGTTGGCTGGAGCCTTCATGATGGTTCGGAAAAGCGTGCTGGAACTCACCGGCAGTTTTGACGAAAACTTTTTTATGTATGGGGAAGATGTTGACCTGAGTTACAGGATCCAGCAGGCTGGCTATAAGAATCTCTATCTGGCGGACGCCTGCATCCTACATTTTAAGGGAGAAAGCACGAAGATTGGAAGCATGAATTACCTCAAACTATTTTATGGCGCGATGAGCCTTTTTGTTCGCAAACATTTTAGTGGGGGTACGGCGAGGTTATATACCATTCTGATACGCCTTGCTATTTGGAGTAAAGCCTCTCTTTCAGCTATCGGTCATGCTCTAAAAAAAGTTGTGCGGAAAGACGACGATGCTGCTAATTTGCCCGCCCTGGTAGTCGCGAACCCAATGGCTTACCAATTCGTTCAACAGTTGGCTGAGCAGGGACCAGGTCACCAACAACATTTCGGAAGAGTCTCCACCTAGAATGAGACGGAGGCAGGCTGCGTCGTAAACATCAATGATCTTACGCATCTCTCGAAAAAACTGGATGCAAGGGAAATTATTTTTTGCCCCGGGAAGCTGCCCATTCAACAAGTGTTTGAAAACATGCAGCTGCTGGGACCAACTATTCATTACCGGTTTCACCTCGAAGGTTCAAGAAGCATCGTAGGAAGTTATGGTCATAATGCTTCTGATGAGCACCTGGCACTCCGCCCTGTTTCCCAACTCCTGCACAAATAAAAAAGCCGTTCCTTTCGAAACGGCCGTATTTACTAACCCATAAAATCCTTTGTTTACTGCGCCTGCATTTCTGCGATCTTGGCCCGAATTTTTACCTCGATCTCTTTTGACATCTCAGGATTGTCGAGCAGCAATTGCTTCACAGAATCTCTTCCCTGCCCTAATTTGTTGGTGTCATAGCTGAACCAACTACCACTTTTTTGAACAATCCCGAGCTCTACACCCATGTCGATGATCTCACCGGTTTTTGAAATTCCTTCACCAAACACAATGTCGAATTCTGCTGTCCGGAAAGGCGGTGCAACTTTATTTTTTACCACTTTTACTTTTACACGGTTACCAATGGCTTCATCTCCGTCTTTGATCTGAGCCATACGACGAATGTCAAGCCGAACTGAAGCGTAGAACTTCAAGGCATTTCCCCCGGTAGTTGTTTCGGGATTCCCGAACATAACACCGATTTTTTCACGAAGCTGGTTGATGAAAATACAGCAGCAGTTTGTTTTTGAGATGGTCGCGGTTAGCTTTCTCAAAGCCTGGCTCATCAAACGGGCATGAAGGCCCATTTTGCTGTCACCCATTTCGCCTTCCAGTTCACTCTTCGGAACCAGGGCAGCCACTGAGTCAATCACTACCACATCAACTGCACCAGACAAGATCAACCTGTCCGCGATTTCCAGCGCCTGCTCGCCATAGTCTGGCTGAGAGATAAGCAGGTTATCGATATCTACTCCTAATTTTTGCGCATAATTACTATCGAATGCATGCTCCGCATCTATGAACGCACACATGCCGCCTTTTTTCTGGGACTCCGCAATAACGTGTGTTGCAATGGTCGTTTTACCACTGCTCTCTGGTCCATATATTTCTATCACTCTTCCTTTCGGCAATCCGCCGATCCCTAATGCCACATCCAATCCAAGTGACCCTGTCGAAATTACTTCCTGTTCTACATGGGGTTTATCTCCCATGATCATGACCGATCCTTTACCGAAATCTTTATCGATTTTATCCATCGTTAATTTCAGCGCCTTCAATTTTTCTGCGTTGCTCATTGTCTCTTTTTTTTAAAGTGATGTATCTGGTTGTGCGTTGTAAAAATAAATTTCGCTTCAAAGATAATCGGTTTCTTTTATCAACACTAATTTTTTTAGTAATTTTTTAGTAAAATATTTAGCGGAGCTTTTGATAAAAAAACCCCATCCTTAAAACTTCAGGACAGGGTTCGTTCAAGCATGAGAAAAAACTTAGTTTTTGATCGGGTTTTGCGGATGAAAACGGGCAACGAGTTATTCCTGCGGCAGCGTTTTTACAAAAAAACGACAGTTTGATCAACCTGCCTATACCACAAAGTGTTAGTTTTTCCGATTTTTTGTTAATTACCAGGGGGTTTGGGGGTCAGAAGACAAACTATTGGCACAACCCAGGGTGGCTTTAACCGGTCGCATCCAATATTAATTAATTGTTACCCTGTGGTGTTATGTTGCTCGTCTGGTGTAAGTGGTGTACTTTTTCGCCTTCAAAGCTTACATATGACCTGGGATAAACTTTACCACCAATCTGCTCTACTGGAAGAATATAGAATTCACGATGAGGATCGGTTGATCATTGCGAAGTTCAACCCATTGCATCGCTCCGCTCGTTTGACTTTCGAGCATTTACACCGCCTCCTGTTTATTGATGGTATTGGCAGCATCTCCGGGAAAACCGTTTTCAAAAACGAGTACGCCATGGCGGTAGGTTCCATGACCTATGGCAACACCCAAAAAAAGGAAGGAGCTATTGAATTGGATGGACGTAAATATCGTTTCGTGCTTACCGATGAGAATTTACTTACGGTTTCTAATAAAGAGTCCGACGCCGCATCACTCACTTGCGCTCCTTCTTTCAGCGTAGAAAACAATCACCTCACTCAAGCAGATATTTGTTGTCTCGCCATCAGCCTTTGCTGGCAACTTTCTCTACCAACAATTACAGAGCCGGCCAGCAGGTATGCTCACGCCTGATTGTCCTGGTCCTGAACAACCAACAGGTGATGTAAGAATCCGACACGTTGTTTTGTTACCAAGACCATTCATATTGGCAGAAATAGCCCTAATGTATTAGACTTACGAAGATGTTCGTTTTTACTGGAAGTTTGTTTCAAAGCAACCAGCATGAGAACATTCTTTAAATTTTTCCTCTCTTTCTTTTTTTGTGTACCAGCATTTTGCCAGGAAATGCGCGGCAAGATATCAACCGTAATAAATTCAGTTGAGCGAGGAGGAATCAGCAACGCTACAGCGGAATTGCTAAAAGCAAAAGATTCTTCGCTCGTCAAGATATCCCTTACAGACGCAGACGGACGAATAGAATTTGATAACATTCTTTTAGGTACCTACCTGCTCAGGATAACCGGGGACAATTTCGCCACTTCTTTGTCCGCTCCCGTCACGCTCTCTTCAGCAACTCCTGCAGTCATAATTCCCCCAATCATTTTACAACCGATTTCGAAAGAGTTGAGTTCGGTAACCGTGAATGCACGAAAACCTTTCATACAAAAATTGTCAGATCGCATAGTTGTAAATGTCGAGAACAGCATCGTCAGCGCAGGTAGTTCCGCGATGGATGTCCTTGAACGTTCACCGGGCGTGAATGTCGATCAAAATGATGCGATCAGCCTGCGCGGAAAACAAGGCGTTATCATCATGATCGATGGAAAACCCACTCCAATGAACGGCGCGGACCTCGCTAACTACCTGAGAGGTTTGCCATCGGCCGCCATCGAGCGGCTGGAAATCATTACCAATCCCTCGGCGAAATATGATGCAGCCGGCAATTCCGGGATCATTGACATCCGGATGAAAAAAGACCAGCGCATGGGAATTAATGGTACGCTCACGGCCGGATATGGACAAGGGGTTTATCCAAAAGCAAATGCCGGCACTACTTTTAATTATCGAAATAAAAAGATCAATGTTTTTGGCAACTATAACTATGCATACAGGATCGGCCTGAATCATTTACTACTCGACCGTAACTTTTTTGAGAATGGCATTTACAGTGGTGGCGACCTCAAGGACAATTACTCCAAGTCGCCAACATCTTCCAACGCGTCGCGGATCGGCCTTGATTTTTTCCCTTCCAAAAAAACCATCATTGGTGTGGTGCTCAATGGAAACTTCAACGCATATAAGCGCAGGAACAACAACAGCTCAATCGTGATCGATCCCGCAAAACAGGCTACCAGTACGTTTAATTCGCTGGCTACCAATGACGATCTTGCGAAGAATGTGCTCGCCAACATCAATTTCAAACACAGCTTTGACTCCACGGGGAAAGAACTGACTGCTGACGCGGATTACGGGGTTTACCGATCAAACTCTTTAACCGTCAATGCGACCAATTACTACCGCCTCGATGGTTCAGATCTGCAGCCTAACTATATTTTAAACGGAGACCAGGAGGGAAAACTGACTTTCAAAACTGCAAAGGTCGATTATGTAAATCCGTTGCCCCATGGAGCCAAATGGGAAACTGGTTTTAAAACAAGTTTTGTTTCGTCAGACAACGACGCGAAGTTCTGGGATGTAAGCACCGGTGTTCCCGTTAATGATATTAATAAAACCAATCGTTTCCTCTACCAGGAAAACAACAATGCCGCTTACATTAATGCCAGCAAAGAATACAAAAAGTTCAATTTACAACTGGGTCTCCGCGCCGAACACACGCAAATTGAAACGGAGCAAAAGATCGGCAACGTAAAATTCGACTCCAGCTATTTACAGGTTTTTCCCAGTGCATTTTTCAATTATAAATTGAAAGAAGATAAGACCCTTGGCATTTCGGTCAGTCGCAGGATCGATCGACCGGGCTATTCGCAGCTTAACCCGTTTTTGTTCCTGATCGATGTAACAACCTACGCTACCGGGCGCCCGGGACTTTTACCACAGATCACCTGGGCTTACGAATTGAGTTACACCTTAAAGAATCTAAACTTCACGGCAAGCTATAGCCATACCGTAAACAATCAAAACATAGCCATTGCAAGGTTCAGGGATGTATTTCCAACAATATCATCCGATGAAAATGTTACCGTTCAAATACCGATAAACCTGGCATCATCTGATTACTATGGACTGGATTTTTCCGCGCCGGTGAAAATCAATAAGTGGTGGAACATGATCAATAATGGTAATCTCTACTACGAAAAATTCAACGGCAAGCTGGGAGGTACAAGTTTGAATAAGGGTCGCCCGGTAGCAGATCTCCGCACCAACAATACGTTCACGCTGAAAAAGGGTTGGACGGCAGAGTTGAATGCAAATGTCAATACCGGCGGGCAATATGGTTTTATGGTATTAGATCCACAATGGGGTATATCCGCGGGGGTACAAAAAACCATCCTAAAAACTAAAGGCACGATTCGTTTCAACATCACAGATATTTTTTGGACAAATTTGCCACAGGCTGTTATCACCTATGACAACTATATAGAAAAATGGCATGCCTACCGCGAGACCCGGGTAGCCAATCTAAGTTTCACGTATCGATTTGGAAACAATAAAGTTCAGGCAGCGCGGCGCAGGACAACTGCGTCTGAAGAAGAACGTCAGCGAGCTCAATAAAGCGGGTGAATTCTATTTATGCAGAGATGACAGCAACTTGAGATGTGGTTTTAAAGCGACGACAGTATCCTTTTTCAAAAAGCTTTTTAAGTGTTTGTAAAAATGGCTGTGATCGTAATACCCATAAACAGAATAATGAAAACTAACCGGATCGGTAGCAATATGCTGGGCAGCCTTTCGTATTCGCATTACCTGTAAGGCATCTTTGCTACTCAAACTTGTAACCCGTTCAAAATAACGCTGGAGTGTGCGGGAAGAAATGTTATAACGGCTGGCCAGTTCCTCTACTGGAACAGCAAACTGATTCTCCGCGTTACAACGATCCAGGATTTCCGTAACAACTTGCACATCTTTCAAAGAACCCTGGTATTTATGCAGGATATCCTTGAAATACGCTGATAAGATCATCAGCCGTGCTTCGAAACTTTCCGCAAGTTTTACCTGTTGAATAACTGCAGGCTCCATCAGGTAGCTGAGCGGAAAAATATATCCTTTGTATTCCGCAAAATTTATCTTCTTCTCAAAAATTACAGGCGACACTTTGAACTTGATTCCAAACAAACAGTTCCCAGGTTGATGATAACATTCGATTGAGCTATTACGTGGCAAAAAGCCGTCAGTCTTCATATCAAAGAGCCGGTCTCCAACCTGCATCCTGAACGGCGTGCCCAGGTTAATGAGATAAGTATATCCAATGTTTGGAAACAGGGCATCAGAAAACCCGGCAGGATGGGCAGCCAATAGATCATCAAATTTCGTCTCCCAGAAGAAATCGATGAACCCACGTAAGCTTTCCGGCGGCTTCACGCGGTGATAATTATTTTCAAAATGGTCAAGGTGAAAAAATTCAATGTGCTGCACAAGTCAAAGTTAACTGGCCAGCCTAAATCTGCTTTGTAAAACAATGATAAAAAACTCGGGTATGAAGGCGACGCCGGCCTGCCTGTGTTTGGCACTTCAATTGTCTTATTATCGTGAACCTTATTATTTACTCTACAAACCCTTAATTATGAAAGTTGTTGGAATTATCCTGATTATTGCCGGTATCCTGATGCTAGTGTTCCGTGGCTTTAGCTTTACAAAAGAAGAGAAATTGGTTGATGTTGGTCCGTTAGAGATCAATAAGAAAGATAAGAAGTCTGTAGGCTGGCCGGTATATGCTGGCGGAGTTGCGCTGGTTGCGGGCATCATTATGGTTGTTGCTGATCGCAAGCAATCTTAAGTTTTTAAAAGATTTATTCTCCATCCTCAACATGTGAAAATTATTCATCATGTTGAGGATGCTTTGTTTTAGGTAAAAGATCGATTAAGCAAAACGCTCATCTCGCGGCCGCGATTTTATTTCCCCACAGCCCTTCTTCCCATTACCGTCTTCGTAACTTTGTTCGATGCCCAATTATTTAGACGAACTTAATGAGCCCCAGCGGGAAGCAGTAACACATAAGGATGGTCCATTGATGATCATTGCAGGAGCAGGAAGTGGTAAAACAAAAGTTTTAACAACACGCATAGCTCACCTCATGGGCTATCACCATATTGATTCTTTCAACATTCTCGCCCTCACCTTTACCAATAAGGCTGCAAAAGAAATGAAGGAAAGGGTAGAGCGAACACTTGGCAATTCTGAAGCCCGTAATCTTTACATCGGAACATTTCACAGTGTATTCGCACGCATCCTTCGGGCGGAAGCCAATAAGATCGGCTACCCCAATAATTTTACGATCTACGATACAGACGATGCAAAAAGCGTGGTTAAGACCGTAGTAAATGAAATGGAGCTGGACGATAAGCATTACAAGCCAAACGTTGTTTTTAATCGCATTTCATCAGCTAAAAATGGACTTGTCGGCCCTGCCGAATATATGAATGACTGGGCGATACAACAGGAAGATGCCCGCGCCAACCGGCCCCTCATCGGGCAGATCTACGATGCCTACAACAAGCGCTGTTTCAAGAACGGCGCCATGGACTTCGATGACCTGTTGTTCAAAATGTACCTCCTGCTAAAAAATCACCCGGATGCGCTGAGTAAATACCAGCGTAAGTTCAAGTACATCATGATCGATGAGTACCAGGATACTAATACTTCGCAATACGAGATCATTAAGTTGCTAGGTGCGATGCATGAAAATATTTGCGTGGTGGGTGATGATGCGCAGAGCATTTACAGTTTCCGTGGTGCAACCATTGAAAATATTTTGCAGTTTGAAAAAGATTATGATGACGTGAAGGTCGTAAAGCTCGAACAGAATTACCGCAGCACGAAAACCATTCTGAACGTAGCCAATGAAGTTATTGCCAACAATAAGAATCAGCTTCCAAAAACACTTTGGACAGATAAAGGCGATGGCGACAAGATCAAACTTGTGCGTAATTCCACCGATAATGAAGAAGGGAAATTTGTCGCAGATGTGATCCAGGAAGAAAAGCTCCGCAATCATTTTTTCAATAACGAGTTCGCGATCCTATACCGCACAAATGCGCAGAGCCGGAGTTATGAAGAAAGCCTTCGCAGGATGAATATTCCCTACCGTATTTATGGTGGACTGTCTTTTTACCAACGAAAAGAGGTCAAGGATTTTGTCGCATACCTGCGGGTGGTAGTAAATCCCAGTGATGAGGAAGCACTCAAGAGAATTATCAATTACCCTGCAAGAGGTATTGGAAAAACTTCGATGGACCGGGCCATACTTGCAGCAAATGATAATAACATCACTCTATGGCAGGTGTTGGAAAATGCGCCATCATACGGGTATAAGTCAGGGACGTTGGAAGCGATCAACAACTTCGTAATGATGATCAGGATGTTCCAAAGTGAGTTATTGAAAAAGAACGCTTACGACCTGGCCATCATTGTGGGCAAGAGCACCTTGATCGTAAAAGAATTATTTAACGATAAAACTACAGAAGGCCTCGCACGGTACGAAAACATCCAGGAATTATTAAACTCTATTAAAGAGTTTACAGAAACCCCGATGAACGAAGAAGATGGAGAAGTGGGCGACAAAAGTTTGGGAAGTTACCTGCAACAGATTACGTTACTGACCGATACCGACAATGATAAAGAGGAAGCAGACAGCGTAAAGTTGATGACCATCCATGCAGCGAAGGGGCTTGAGTTTAGCTGTGTTTTTGTTGGCGGGCTTGAAGAAACCTTGTTCCCCAGCGCCATGAGCATCAATACCCGCGAAGAACTAGAGGAAGAACGCCGCTTGTTTTATGTGGCTATTACGCGTGCAAAGAAAAAGCTTTGGTTGACCTATGCTAACGCCCGCTACCGCTTTGGCCAGTTGCAACAGAATGAACCCAGTCGATTTATTGAAGAAATGCCGGCTCCCTACCTCGACCGGAGTTTTGCCGGCGGAGGCATCCGCAACCAGACGGGACACAGTAATAACTGGGGAAATAGTGCTTTCGACCGTATGGGAGGTGGTATGCCTGGCTACAAATCGGCTCCGCCGCCACCAAAAAAAGAGGATAAAACTCGCCCGGCCTACCTCGTTCCAGCGCGGCCACAAACCAAGGAACATACACCTACAGAAAATTTCACCGCAAGCGATACATCCAATTTGCAGGCAGGCCAAAAAGTAGAACACCAGAAATTTGGATTTGGTGAAGTACTTAAAATGGAAGGCGCGGCACATAATCCCATTGCTACGGTTATGTTTGAATTAAACGGGGAGAAGAAGATCATGCTTAATTATGCAAAGCTGCGCATCATGGAATAGTTCAACAAAATGAAGCAGGCTACGGCCGGGATAGCCTGTCGAAGACTTGAATCGCTATCCATATTACAGCAGCCGTTCGAGGTTTCGAAATAAGAAATTCCTGTTAAGCTGCCTTCGAAGCCTTAAAAACTTGTGGCAGACTTAGTACCTTTGCATTGAATTTTTTAAATACATTTTTATGATAAAGACAGGAAACCCGGTAATAAGTATTTATACCGAAATGACCCCGAACCCGGAAACAATGAAATTTGTCGCAAACAAATTGTTGTATCCAGGTAAGAGCATTGACTTTCCGGACGAGATCAGTGCAGCCCCTTCGCCGCTGGCGCAGGAATTATTTACATTCCCATTCATCAGGTCTGTTTTTATAGCCAGTAATTTTATCACGCTAACGAAAACTACCGGCACCGATGACTGGCAGGACGTTATACCAACGATCAAACAATTTCTGAAGGAATACCTGGAAGAAGGAAAGTCAGTGGTGAATGAAGAGGCCGTGGCATCCATGAAACAGGAAAGCAGCAACGAAGTAAGTGCAGATGATGATGACGTGGTAAAAAGAATCAAAGAATTACTTGAAAATTATGTAAAACCAGCCGTGGAAATGGATGGTGGTGCCATACAATTTAAAAGTTATGAAGAAGGAAAAGTTAACCTCATGTTACAAGGAAGCTGTAGTGGTTGCCCAAGCAGCATGATCACTTTGAAAGCGGGTATCGAGGGAATGATGAAGAGAATGATTCCGGAGGTTAAAGAAGTTGTAGCAGAAGCTGAATAATATTCATTTTGTTTTGTATTTTAAAAGCATTCCTCGGGGATGCTTTTTTTTATTTAACGCTATTTTTTGCATAAGCCATTTTTTCACACGAGTATCATTTCAGCCGCAAACGGGGGAGCCGGTTTGTTATTATTTGTCGTGCTGCTCGTAACCGTTGGCTGCAAGGTGAGTAATAATCCTTTGCGTAAAACGTTGCGGTCACTGCAAAATGGTAGCACTACAGATGACACAAGTTACGTGTACAGGCTGCCGTACGACAGCAATACCAGCCATCTTGTTGTACAGGGTTACTTTAGTCCTTACTCCCACAATGACAGAGCCGCAATTGATTTCAAAATGAAACGTGGTACCAGGGTACTTGCCGCCCGCAGTGGTGTAGTGATCAAAACGAAAAGCGATGGCACCAGGGGTGGCACAAAGATGAAATACCGGGCGGACGGCAATCACATCATCATACAACATGGAAATGAAGCCAGGTCAAGTTACTGGCATCTTGAAACAAACGGCGTCAAGGTCAATGTAGGAGATACTGTGCAGGAAGGACAGTTCATCGGGCTGAGCGGCAAAACTGGTTATGCCTTATTTCCACATCTTCACTTCAGTGTATCGCGTAATGATGGCAGTAAAGGAAGTTGGATGCAAACAGGCTGTCGTTTCCGAACTTCAAAAGGTATCGTTTATCTTCGGCCATTCAGACGCTATTCTCTTTAATAACCAAAACAATTTATTGTTGACAGCAGGTGAAATACTTGAGCAATTTATCGCGGGTATGCGACAAACCGGTTTCGTGGAATTTATCGCGGTGTTTGCCGGTATTGCAAGTGTGTGGTACTCCAGGAAGGAGAATATTCTCGTTTATCCCACAGGGCTTGTAAACACTATCTTTTATATATACCTTAGTTTTAAAGGCGGCTTGTTAGGCGAGGCAAGTGTGAATTTTTACTACACCATCATGAGTATTTACGGATGGGCTCTTTGGACAAAGAAAGATGAGCATCAAAAGCCGGCAGTAAAAATTACAGCCTCCTCTAAAAAAGACTGGGCTCAACAACTTGGATTTTTCCTCGTCTTTTACATCCTGATTTTCTTTGCACTCACTTACCTGAAAAAAAACTTTACGCCAGAAGCGATTCCCTGGGCTGATGCTTTTGCAAGTGCTACAGCATATACCGGGATGTGGCTGATGACGCGGAAAAAAATTGAAAGCTGGTATTGGTGGATGGCGACAAACATAGCTTCTATCCCACTATACTTTGTGAAACATTATGTGTTCACCAGCGTGTATTACTTCGTACTACTTGTGATGGCCGTTTTTGGATTGGTAGAATGGATGAGAAGAAAACGTATCCAGGAATTTCCTTTGAAGGCAAACTAAGATCTATCCCGTATCGCTTTATTTAACTTTAGACGCCAACTAACTTGCAGACAACACCTCCCCAAATAAAAAAAATCGTTGTTATCGGACCAGAGAGTACAGGTAAAAGTTCTTTGTGTGCGCAACTTGCGGCACACTACAGATCAACCTGGGTACCTGAGTATGCGCGGGAACATTTGCTAACTAACGGAAACGATTACACGTACGACGACTTGCTGCTGATTGCTCAAAAACAAATCGAGCTTGAAGAGCAGGCAATGCAACAATTTATCTCCTCAACTTCAGCTCCGCTTCCTGGCGCATCACAGGAAAATGTTCCTCTGTTTATTGATACAGATATGTATGTCATGAAGGTTTGGTGCGAGTATGTTTTCAAAAAATGTCACCCCTGGATCTTGAACCAATTGGTGAATCGTAAGTATGACCTGTACCTGTTATGCAATGTTGATATTGCCTGGATAAAAGATGAATTGCGGGAATATCCTGATCTCGACACGAGGGCAAAATTGTATCATCATTATAAAGATGCAATGGTTAATCAATCGACGCCATGGATCGACGTATCGGGCGATTACGAGCAGCGCTTAAAAGTCGCAATAAGCGCTGTTGATAAATTACTGTTGGATTAAAACCATCCGCGGCGGCGGAAAATATAGATCATGCAAACGGGGATGATCAACATCAACCCGGCCGCAATGTAAAAACCATATTGGTGATGTATGTAAGGCAGCTTGTCGAAATTCATTCCAAATATTCCACCGATCACCGTGGCGGGTGCAAGCAAACAAGTCACCACCGCCATTACTTTCATCACTTCGTTCGTTTTGAGGTTTACGTTACTCAGGTATAGATCCTGCAGGTTCATCATCATATCGCGATAGTTCTCCGCTAGCTCATTTGCCTGGATGATGTGGTCATACACATCATTAAAATATTTCTCGGTACGTTCATCGATTAGGTCGCTTTCACTTCTTAAAATTCCATTGATCAATTCCCTCACTGGCGACACGCTTCTTTTTAACACGATCATTTCTTTCCGCAGCATATTAATTTTTGCCAGGCTCCTTGTATTGGCGTTGCGGATGATGTCTTCTTCCAACCCTTCGATGCGCTCGCCCAATTTTTCCATTACTACGTAGAAATTGTCGACGATCATATCGATCAATGCATAGAATAAAAAATCTGGTCCGTTCTGCCGAATTTTGCTCGCATTCAATTTTAATTTCTCGCGTAATGGATTGAACACATCACGTGAGGCATCCTCCTGGAAACTGATTACAAAATTTTTTCCTAATACAATACTTATCTGCTCTGTCTCTACAGTTGAATGTTGATCATTAAAAAATAACATGCTGAGTGAACAGAAAAGTATCCCGTTGATATCGTCCATCTTTGGACGCTGACCAACACTGAGAATATCTTCAATGATGAGAAAATGAATCCCAAAATGACTACAAAGTTGTTCAACATCTTTTTTCCGCAGACCATCCATATTGATCCATGTAACTTTCGGCGTGTCGATATACGGCAAGCAGGAGGGTACGTCAGCCAGTTGTTTTGTTTCGACAGATTTAGCGTCGTAGTCAAACACGGTTAGGTTCACCTCGTCGGGCTCCTGCCGAACAGCAACTGCTGTCGGATTTACATGCAGGATCTTTTTGGTTCTTAACAGATCCAATGGATTGAATAAAATATTGAAATAATCTTTTGTGCGCATGATTGATAAAAGAAGAAAATTAAACATTAAAAATCAAATGGGAACGAATCAAAAACATAAAAATGCCGGGGCAAAAACCCCGGCAATATTCATCTATGTTTCAAGCGTCGATAAAGTTGAGCCGTCACCTATTTATTTCCTGTTCGTTGGGTACCATAACCCCGGCGACCTCCCTGCTCCACAGAATGAAATCGGTTTCCTGGTTTTTTAAACGGTGGTCTTTTAGGACCGGCTACCTGGGGAATAAATGCCGCGGTGCTCAACGGATAAGGATGACTATCGGTAACGGGTATGTTTTTTCCAATCAGCTTCTGAATGTCTTTCAACTCAGTTCTTTCTTCATTATCGCAAAAAGATAAAGCGATACCGGTGTTGCCTGCACGGCCTGTACGACCAATACGATGTACATAGGTTTCAGGAACATTTGGCAACTCAAAATTGATCACATGCGTTAATTCATCAATATCGATTCCACGTGCTGCAATATCCGTAGCAACTAACACCCGGAGGTTACCAGATTTAAAATTTGTCAAAGCATTCTGCCGCGCATTTTGCGATTTGTTACCGTGAATTGCGGCTGCGGTAATGTTTTCACGTTGTAATATTTTTACCACTTTATCCGCACCATGTTTTGTACGGGTGAACACAAGCGCAGTTTTAATTTCTTTTGCTTTCAATAGGTAAAGCAGGAGAGAAGGCTTATT
This sequence comes from Ferruginibacter sp., assembly GCA_030655145.1. Lineage (GTDB taxonomy): Bacteria > Bacteroidota > Bacteroidia > Chitinophagales > Chitinophagaceae > Ferruginibacter. Next base: position 2,412 of record JAURWD010000306.1, on the reverse strand, counting down.
TCCTTTGTCAACATAAAAAAGACTTTGATCGATCGCATCAACTGTTGAAGAAACCGGTGTTACTTCTACTTTAGCTGGATTTGTCAGCAAGACATTTGCGAGCGACTGAATCTCGGCAGGCATGGTTGCGGAGAAGAACAGGGTTTGTCTTTTTGCCGGCAATTTTATGATCACTCTTTTTACATCATGGATAAAACCCATGTCGAGCATCCTGTCAGCTTCATCCAATACAAATATTTTAAGATGCTGCAGGCCTATAAATCCCTGGCTTATCAGATCAAGCAGGCGACCAGGTGTTGCAACTAAAATGTCAACACCATTTTTTAATTGGTTGGTTTGATGAAACTGTGATACCCCTCCAAAAATTACCGCGTGGCTAAGACCGGTGTATTTTCCATATGCGGCGAAACTTTCGTCGATCTGTATGGCCAGTTCACGCGTTGGCGTTAGTATGAGCGCTTTGATTTGTTTACGGCCCTGTTCCAATGCTTTTTCCTCATGTAAAACCTGGAGGATCGGTATTGCAAAAGCAGCTGTTTTACCGGTGCCGGTTTGTGCACAACCTAGTAGATCTCTTCTTTCGAGTACCAGTGGAATTGATTGTTGTTGAATGGGTGTTGGGGTAGTGTATCCTTCATCAGCTAACGCTTTAAGGATAGGTTCAATTAATTGTAATTTTCTGAATGCCATTGAATGGTTTAATTAATAAAGGCTGGCAAAGACGTTGCATTTTCTGAATCAGCGGAGAAATTTTGTTCCACTTCGGCTTACAACCTGCCGGATCACTTAGTGGAGTAGGGCGCAAAGGTAAGGGTTTATCCTTGGGCGACCTAAAACCGGAGTTTGCAGGCTTCTTAGAGAGTTCTACGTTCGATAAATAATCTCAATTGCGCATAAAAAAAGAGGAAGCATTTTTAAACGCTTCCTCTTTTAATTAATGATCCTTGTAAATTATTTCGGCATCAGAACCGCATCAATAACATGTGTTACACCATTGCTGGAAACGACATTCGGCGTTGTTACGGTTGCTCCGTTGATCATCACCGTACCATCTTTAATAGAAACGGTAAGTTCCTGGCCTTGCACTGTTTTAATTTTTTGTCCGTCTTTCAAATCAGCAGCCATAACTGCACCCGGTACTACGTGATACGTAAGCACCTTAGTAAGGTCAGCTTTTTTAGCTGGTTGCAATAAACCGTCCACTGTACCAGCAGGCAATTTTTCAAATGCAGCATTTGTTGGAGCAAATACGGTAAAAGGACCTGCACCGCTCAACGTTTCAACTAAGCCAGCCGCTTTTACTGCTGCTACCAATGTTGTATGATCTGAAGAACCGGCAGCGTTTTCTACAATATTTTTTGACGCTACCATCTTTGCACCGCCAACCATTACACCTTCTTCTTCTTTAGGTGTCATGGGTTGCTCAACTACAGTAGTTGTAGTATCCTTAGTTTCTGTTGTTGTTGTCTCTGTACCGTCGTTGCAGGCTACTAACATTGTTGCAGCACTGGCGCCAGCCAGGATCAATGAAAAGAAATTCTTTTTCATAATTGGGGAGTTATTTGTTAAATGATTTATTGATAAACACTAACACATACGAAGATGTTTTGTTTACAGATTTCCAGCTAATCTTTTCAAACCCTGCATTTCATTCGCTTGTTTGCATAAAAAAACCGGTAAAATATACCGGTATGTTTTTATAATTTTTCGTAAAGTTCACGAAGCTTTTTCCGGGTTATGACTTTTTCCCAATCCTTACCCAACGCATTTTCCCACAAGGGTTTCATTACAAGAGATACGTCGATCATCTTGTCAAATTGCTCATCAGTCAAATTTGCACAAACATTTTTCGGAATTTCTATCTGGTTTTTTTCTACCATGTATTTGAATTCCTTCACCCCTTCCGGGTAATATTCTTCGAGGTGATTAAAAACAATGCAATTACCAACACCATGTTTTGTACCCAACAAATAACTTAGTCCGTAACTAACGGCGTGGGCTACCCCAACTTGTGAATAAGCAATGCTCATTCCGCCGGCATAAGAAGCCATCATTAATTTGTCATCGCTTTCTTCATCCCAATTTGTTTTGTCAACATATACATCGCGACAAAGTTGTAAAGCTTTCTCACCATAACTTTTACTGAATTCGTTCAGGTAGGTACCAGTCAAACTTTCTATGCAATGAATATAACAATCCATGCCCGTATAAAAGCGTTGATTCGCAGGTGCATTTGCTGTGAGTTCCGGGTCCAGCACGATCTGGTCAAAGGGGGTGAAGTCTGAATTCATGCCCAATTTCTTTGTCGGCCCGGTGAGTACGGTTGTGCGGCTAACCTCTGCACCCGTTCCACTTAGGGTTGGTATACCTACTTTGTAAACCCCTGGATTTTTTACGAGATCCCATCCCTGG